>JANXZM010000063.1 GCA_025355505.1 Acidobacteriaceae bacterium
TAGGGGCGGAACACGTCGAGGAAAATCTCGTGGATTACCTTGAAGCCGAGAACCGCATTGACCGCCTCGCCCAGCCAGAAAAGCCCAAAATACAACTTATAATTGCCGGTACGCCAAAACGGAAAGATAACGGCAAAATTCGCCACCTGCGCCAACAAAAACACGAAAAACACGGGAAACTGCTTGTGCAGCTTACGACGCCATAAGATGACGGCCACCACCGATTGCAAGATCGGTTGCGCGCACCACAAATACAGGACGATAGCGTGGCTGTATAAATTCATGGGACCTGCGGGGCAGTACGCGGCAGAAACTGACGCCTTCGCCCTCACCCCCATCCTCAGGCAGGGTGCCCTTCGGGGTCAACCCACTTAGGTAACCTTAGTAACCATTACCCTGTAAGGGCCTATCCAGCATCGGGCGTGGAATGGATGTAGGCGCGCATCATGCGGACTTCATCGTCTTTTTCGTCGAGGTCGTGGAGAAGGATGTCGCGGAGGGAAACGACGCCCTTCAGTTCCCGTCCGGCGCAGACCGGCAGGTGCCGGAAACCATGCCGCTTCATCAGGGTCATGCAGATCTCGAGCTGATCGCTGGGAGCGACGGTGAGAGGGTCTTCGGTCATGACTTGGCTGACGATGGTGCGGGCGGGATCCTTGCCGGCGACCACCACGCGGCTCATCAGGTCGCGCTCGGAGAAAATGCCGATCAGTTGGCCATCTTGCAGAACCGGTACAGCGCCGATGTTGTGCTCCACCATCATGCTGGCGACTTCGAGGACGGTCTGGTGGGCCTCGGCGGATATGGTGGCTTGATTCTTGAGCAGATCGCAGATCAACATTTGCACCTCCCGTGGACTTGTGCCGGAAAGCGGCGTGCCCGGCGAACCGCGTCAAACTCGGCTTGAACTAAGGAATCAAGAGCGTTGTATGTCTGGACCCGCGGCGGAGTATATGTCGAAAATCGCCCTGGGGGAAGAAAAAAATGAAGTCCAGTCGCTTCTGGCGAGAAACAGCGGAAGACAACCGTGTGAGCACTAAGGATTATCCGATTCAGCCAGGTGGGCAAGACTGGATGCTCGGAAGAGGCGACCCTCGGCGGCTAAAGCCGCTTGTGTGGCGGGTTCTAACGGTATCGCTAAAGCTAAAGCCATGCCCCTTCAAAACTGTCCGGGAACCAACTTGATCAGAGTTTCCCTAATCCAAGAAAAGTCGGGGCTTAAGGTTGCTTTGAAACGGAACGATGTGGCGGCGGGGCAGAGCCGAGTACCCACATGGGAATTACGGTTTTCGACCTGCGGCCAACGAAATGACGAAGGATCTGGCGGCCAAAGCGGCGGGCATCCCGGCGGCGTCGCGGGCGGTAACGATCAGGTTGTAATCTTCAGTGGCGCGAAGCCGACTGAAAACGGGGGTCGCCTCCAGGGGTTCGACCAGCGCCAGGTATCGGAGGAATGTGAAGACGTCTTCGGTCGGCTCCAAACCGGGCGCGACGAAAGAGACTTCGACATCTTCGTGGTGGAAGTGCCATGCCAGAGAAGCAGCGAGGCGCACGGCGCGCTCATATACGGGGGGCGGCAGGACTCCGGGAGCGGGGTTGTCAAACACGATGCGGAGCTTGGGTTCATCTTCGCGGCTGAACTCGCGCACCTTGAGCGCGCCGGTACGGGCGGTAGCTTTCCAGTCCACGTGGCGAGCAGAGTCGTCGGGCATGTAGTCGCGGATGAGGTAAAGATCGTTGCCGCGGCCGCGCACAAAAGTTTGGAACTCGCCGGTGACCATGGGAAGAACTTCGCGGAACTGTTCGGTGGACTCGACGCCGGGATAGACGATGACTTCGCGGGCCAGGTTAATCCGGCGGGTTTTCATCAGGAAGGCGAAGGGAAAGCGGGTGGCCAGGCCGAAGTTTTTTTCGCAGTAGCGGCCGCGTGCTGGGAAGCTTATCTCGAGGTCGGCGCGGAGTTGCTGTCCGGTAGCGAGGAAAGGGAAATAAACGGATTCTTGGAGGATGGGCATTTCTGCTTCCTCGCGCACGCGGCGGAGGCGGCGGTCGGACAGGTGGAACCACTGGTTCTGGGGCGCACGGTTGCGAGGCCAGCCAAAAGTTGAGGGTTCCCAGCGCCAGCGGGCGTTGGATTTGGATTTGCGCTTGGCGGGAACAATGCGGACGGAAAAAGAGGGCAGCCAAGAGCTGGCGTTTTGCAAGAGCAGGCGGGCCAGCATGGGACGCCCGGCAAAGACGTGTTCGGGCAAGTGGATATCGAGCTTGAGACTACGCAGGACCAGGGCGGAGGCGATGCCGGAAACCAGAATGGCGGAGAACAGCGCGGCAACGACAACGTAAAGCAGGTTGTTGCCGGTGTTGATGGCGGCGATTCCGATGACAACGGTGATCAGGATGTAGATCATGCCCGGGCGCGTGACGTCGTAGTCCATGGCTTCGCGGACGCGCGACGCTACGACCCGCCGCGCCAGGTAGGGCACGGTGGTGAGGCCGACGAAGGCGGCCAACAACAGTGCTACTGAAGCCAGAATGAAAGTACCCCAGACGTTGCCCGCCTCGCGGGCTACGGTGGAAAACAGCGCCGTAGCGAAAGCCAGCATCAGGCCGACGATGGCCAGCAGGAATCGCACCCAGACCTGCGACAGCCGCGGAAAGCGGGACGCGGCTGAGTTTAGCGGGCTTTTTTGCGTGCGTTGGGAAATCAACTAGTTCTCCGGTACCAGGCGATGCTTCTGTCAGCATATGACGGCGGCGTGGCGAGTGGAAGTGACCGAAGATACTGAGGGGGGTGTCCCCAACAACGACAAAGGGCATTCACCACCAAAGACACGAAGGAAAATCAAGAACCTGAGTGAAATTCTTCGGAAACCGTATGTGTCTTTTGTGGTGAATGAATTTAGGGCACTGTCAATTTTCGGGCGGGGTGTGGCGGCGATATCTCCACCATAGAAACAGGGCCACTACGACGGCGACAATCAAAACGGCGATATTGAAGCGGTGCATGGCACGCAAGAGGCTGCGCCAATGTTGCCCGAAAAGATAACCGGCGCCGGCGATGAAAGAGACCCAGACGGCCGCGCCCAAGAAGTTGAAGAGAGTAAAAGCTCGCCAGCGCATGCGCAGGACTCCGGCCAGCGGTCCGGCGAAGACGCGCATGCCGAAGATGAAGCGGGCAAAGAAAATGGCGGCTGCGCCGTAGCGGGCGAACATTTCCTCACCGCGTTTCAGGGTGGCCGGCGGAATCCGAAAGACGTTTTGATAACGCTGGAGAAGTGGACGCCCGCCATAGTAGCCGAAGGCGTAGCCCAGGTTGTCGCCGAGCGTGGCAGCACAGATGCCAACCACAATGATCCAGCCGAGATGGAGCTGGTGTTCGGAATAAGCCAGAAAACTTGCCAGCAGGAGCGTGGTCTCACCGGGGACGGGGATGCCGGCGTTTTCGCAGAGCAATGCCAGGGCCACGGCCCAGTAACCGTAGTCGGCGATGAAGGTGCGCAGCGATTGAAAGATCGTGTGATCCATTTAGTTGAGGGCCAGTATGGCAGATCAGCAAAACGCGCGCGGCGGTGATAGGGCAAATCACCACTCACGGTGGAGCGATGGGCGTCACGCCGGTGATTGCCTGAACCTTAACAGCATCGTGGCCGGGCGGGGACGCCCGGCGCTCCACCAGCGGCGAGGAAATCGATGAGTGCGCGGTTGAAGTCCTTGGGCGCTTCTTCGTATGGCAGATGGCCGACGCCTTTGAACGCCACCAGGCGGGCGTCACGAAAATTCCGGCACAGCGGTTGGGCGGATGAAAAATGAACGGCGCGGTCTTTCGTTCCCCAGATGAGGAGGGTTGGGTAATCGCGAATCGTGGGGAGCGCCCTTTCCAGTTCCGCGAGGTCCACGGTCCAATTTTTTACGATACGCGAAGCATGATGGAAGACGTGATTCTGGCGTACGGGGATACGGTAGCCCGCGAGCGAATCGGGCGGAATTTTCGATCCGTCGCCAAACAAGCGGCGCAACCACAGGTAGTCGAGCGGGCGCCAGCGCTCAATCGTGTTGCGGAAGATCATGGAGCCGACAGCGCTGCCCACAAAAGGCGCGAGCCGCTTGCCATGCGGTGACCAGGGATTGATGGGCGCCACCAGGATCAGGCGTTGCAAGCGCGCATCGATTCTTTCGGCACAGATGGCGGCCACCAGGATGGCGACGCCGCCGCCGTGGGAAGTACCCAGCAGGTCGAAATCTTCAATGCCGAGAGCGTCCGCGAACTGCAGGACGCGCTCGGCGGTGGCACGCACGGTGCAATCCATGCCGTCGGTCGCTGTCGACAACCCGGCGCCCAGATTATCCATGGCATAGATGGTCGCGTGGGGCGCCAGCGCGGGGATGGTGAATCTCCAGGAAAAGCAATATCCCATGAGCCCATGAATCAGGATGAGCGGCGGGCCTGATCCGGCCTTGAGGTAGCGCATGCGCCCGTCGGGAAGTTCGAGCCAGTGCTCTTCGATTTGCGCGTTGCGCTGGTTGGCGGGAATGAATTTTTCTTCGGGTTTTTGCGTTCCAGTGGGCAACGAAATCCTCGCGGACAGATTCTTATTAAGTAATATCGCCTCTAACGCTTTTTGGGGAGCTGAATTCCGGCTCCCCCTCTTTTTTGCAAGGAGAGTCTGATTTTCCGGTAGAGACGGGGCTTGCCGCGTCTCTACGCTGCCTTCCTCCGCTTTTTGCCCAACAGCTTCTTGAGGACTTTTATGCCTTTATCCACGTGCTTTTCTTCGAGCAGGAAGGGCGGCAGGAAGCGCAGGACGGTGTCCTGGGTCGCGTTGAAGAGCACGCCCTCCGCCAGGCCCTGCTCCACCAATGGGCGGGCGGGAATGTCGAGCACGAGGCCCTGAATAAATCCGCGGCCGCGCGTTTCGCGGGTGGCGGCGTACTTGGCCACCAGTTCCTGGAGTTGTTGATGCAGATAGCCGCCAACCTTCACGACGTTTTCCAGCAGGTGTTCTTCTTCGACGATCGCCAGATATTCGAGCCCGACGCGGCATGCCAGTGGGCCGCCGCCAAAGGTGGTGCCGTGCTGTCCGGGCGAAATCGCGGAGGCGAAATGTTCTTTCGAGAGGAACGCACCGAGCGGAACTCCGGCGGCGATCGGCTTGGCGATGGTGACGATGTCGGGAACGACACCAAAGCTCTGGAAGGCGAAGATCTTGCCGGTACGGCCTAGACCGCACTGGATCTCGTCGAAGATGAGCGCGGCTTGGTGCTGGTCGGCCAGCGTCCGGCAGGCGCGCAGGAAGTCTTCGGAACACTCGAGAATTCCGCCTTCGCCAAAGATAGGCTCGAGCACGATGGCGCACGTGTTGGCATTGACCGCGGCGCGCAGCGCTTCGACGTCGTTCTGCGCGACGAAGGTCACGTTTTCGAGCATGGGCTCAAAACCTTTGCGGTACTTGTCCTGACCGGTGAGGGACATGGCTCCAAAGGTTCGGCCGTGATAGGAGCCCTGCAGAGCCACAAACTGGGATTTGGCATCGCCGCCTGCTTTGTGCCCGGCGAGACGTGCCAGTTTGATGGCGCCTTCCATGGCCTCGGTGCCGCTGTTCGAGAAGAAGACGCGGTCAAGGCCGGAGAGTTGGCATAGGCGCTCGGCGAGCAGTCCCTGAAATTCGTTGTAATAGAGATTGGAAAGGTGAATGACGCGGGCCGCCTGCTCGCGGATGATCTTCACGATGCGGGGATGAGCGTGTCCGAGGGCGTTCACCCCCAGCCCGGCTACCAAGTCGAGATATTTTTTGCCTTCGAAGTCGTAGAGGAAAACACCTTTGCCGCGCTCGAAGCCGACGGGATAGCGGTTGTAGGTGGGAAGAAGAAAACGTTTTTCAAGATCGGCGATGTGATCGAGGCGGGACATGGGTTAATTGTAGAACGAACAAGTGTGGATACGGCGGGTCGCGGCACCCCGCGGCGAACCGCGGCGAACCGGGGTGCGATTGCGGCAAAGCTGAAAACGTCCGTAATCCACCCAAAATGGCATCCCAAAAAGAAGAAGCTGCCTTCCATAATTCATAGTCTGCATCCAAAATCCTCTCTATAATTATGGAAGTCGCTCTCTGGAAGCGACTTAGCAGCAATAGGTAGAATTGGAGGGTGGCAGTGAAGTTGCTAATACCTGAACGGCGACAAATGTCTGGCCGCGCCGCCGTGCAGCCGTTCCAGCCCATGAACCGCGAATTTGAGGCCCGATTTACCGCCATCCTGCTGACTCTGCTCACAGTAGCCGCGGTACTGTTCGCCGGTTTTAACTACAAGATTGAGCACCAGTCCGCAGTTCCCGACGATGGCGCGTGGTGGATTGAACGGAATGGCGGTTTGGTGGCAGATCGGCTGGAGCCAAACGGACCGGCGGAGCGGGCAGGAATCCGCAGCGGGGACGAAGTGGTCAGTGTCAACGGCCGCGCAGTGGACAGTTCGGCGGCGGTGACGCGGCAGATCTACTATTCCGGGGTTTGGTCGAAGGCAACCTACTCGCTGATCCGCGGCTCGGTTCCGCTGGATGTAGAGGTGGTGCTGGTTCCGGCCGAGCGCTCCATGAACGATTGGCTGCGGCTGATCGCGCTGATTTACCTGGGCATTGGGCTTTATGTACTGCTGCGGCGCTGGACGGCAGTGGGTTCCACGCACTTTTACATTTTCTGCCTGGTATCGTTCGTTTTCTACTCGCTGCACTACACCGGCAAGCTCAACGCTTTCGACTGGGTCGTGCTATGGGCCAATGAAGTCGCGTGGCTGCTGCAGCCGGCGCTGTTCCTGCACTTCGTATTGACCTTTCCGGAACGGCGGGAATTCGTCAGCAAGCATCGCTGGCCGATTCCGCTGCTCTACGTGCCGGGAGCGGTGCTGCTCGGAATCCAGGTTCTGGTGCTGGAGTATTTGAAAGCCAGCGCTTCACTGCTCTTCAACCTGAACCGGGTGCACTGGGCTTATCTGACGATTTTCTTCGTCTCGGCGGCGGCGGTTCTGTGGAACAACTATCGTCAGGCCACGACTCCGATTCTGCGGCAGCAACTCAAGTGGATTACGCGCGGCACCATCCTCGCCATAACGCCATTCACGCTTTTTTACGTTCTGCCATACCTGTTCGGAGTGATGCCTTCGCTCACCATGAAGGTATCGGTGCTATCGCTGGGGTTGCTGCCGCTGACTTTTGGATACGCCATTTTCCGCTACCGGTTGATGGACGTGGATCTGATCTTCAAGCGCGGCATGGCGTATACGCTGGCGGCGGCGGCGATTGTAGGGGCGTACTTCGCCGGCGTGGGCGCGATCGCGGAGTTGGTACACACGCGCGTGCCCAGTTCCGGACCGTACGGGTTGGTGGTGGCGGTGGTGGTCACCGCGCTGCTGTTTGATCCGGTACGAAAATGGATACAGGAAAAACTCGATCAATTCTTCTACCGGACAGGCTACGACTACCGGCGGACGCTGATCGAGTTCGGACGCGAGTTGAGTTCGGAAACCGACCTGGACAAAATGCTTTCCTCGCTGGTGGACCGGCTGGCGCGGACACTGCTGGTGGATCGTGTGGCGATCTTCCTTGGCAACAGCGACTCTTCGCGCTTTGAACTGTCGAAGTCGTTGGGCATCGCCCACGTCGCGGGTCTCGACCTGTCGTTCCTCGCGAAGCCACGCATCGAGGACGCTGCCGGACATATCTTCTTCGAGAATACGCACCAGTTGCCGCGTGAGAATGCCGCGGCGCAAGAAGCCATAGGACGCCTGGATCTGAACTACTACATACCGTGCCACGCGCGGCAAAAGACCATTGCCTTTCTTGGACTGGGCAAGACCATGCAAGGCGACTTTCTTTCCAGTGAAGATGTGGAGTTGCTGGAAGCGCTGGCGGGATACATCGGGATAGCGATCCAGAACGGGCGGCTGTATGCCTCGCTGGAGCAAAAGGTGAGCGAGTATGAGCGGCTCAAGGATTTCAACGAGAACATTGTGGAATCCATCAACGTCGGAGTGATGGCGGTAGACTTGCAGGACCGCATCGAGTCCTGGAACTCGCAGATGGAAGTGACGTATGCGCAGCCGCGTTGGCAGGTGGTGGGGCGTTCGCTGAGCGAGGTTTTTCCGGCGGCCTTCGTCGAGGAGTTCTACCGGGTCCGGCAGAATCCTGGCATCCATAATCTTTATAAGTTCCGGCTGGCGACACCCACCGGCGAATCGCGCATCGTGAATGTGGCGATGGCGCCGCTGGTAACCCGCAAGTACAACGTGGTGGGGCGGCTGGTGATCATGGACGACATCACGGAGAGGATCGCACTGGAAGTCCAGCTCACCCAAGCCGATAAACTTTCTTCTATTGGGCTGCTGGCCGCAGGTGTGGCGCACGAAGTGAATACGCCGTTGGCGGTGATCTCGTCCTACACGCAGATGCTGGCGAAGCAGTTGCAGTCGGATCCGCAGAAAGCAGGGCTGCTCGACAAAATCACCAAGCAGACGTTCCGCGCCTCGGAGATCGTCAATAATCTGCTGAACTTCTCCCGTACCACGGGCACGGAATTGACGGAAATCAGGCTGAACAAGGTAATTTCAGACACGCTGGCGTTGCTGGAGCACCAGTTTAAGGTGGCGCACATCCAGGTGCAGTCGGAGCTGGACGAGGACATTCCTTTGATTCAGGGGAACGCCGGGCGCCTGCAGCAGGTGTTTCTGAATTTGTTCCTGAATGCCAAAGACGCAATGGCCGGGGGCGGAGTGCTGAAGGTGGCGACGCTGAACGGCGAATTTGTGAGCGTGCGGGTGTCCGACACCGGCACGGGCATTGCGGAAGAACACGTTCAACGTATTTACGATCCATTTTTTACGACCAAGACATCGCCCGCGGAGGGCCAGAATCGCGGCACCGGTCTTGGGCTTTCTGTCACCTACGGCATCATCCAGGAACACGCGGGCAATATCCGCGTGGAGAGCCGCCCGGGCGAAGGGACCACCTTCACCCTGGATTTTCCGTTGATCAGAAAGGCAGTACATGTCTGAAGCAGCGTTGTCTGAAGTAGCGGCAATCTCGCGCCGAAGCACAGCGGAACGCACGCAGCCGGAAAGCGCGGGCAGAATCCTCATCATTGACGACGAAGCGGAAATCCGGGAGTCGCTGGAGACTCTACTTAAACTTGAGGGCTACAGCGTCGTGGTTGCGGGAAGCGGACGGGAAGGTCTGGGGCAGATTGGACAGCGGACATTTGACGTGGTGCTGCTGGACCTGGCGTTACCCGACAAGAACGGAATGGCGGTGCTGGCAGAGATTCGGGTGCTGCATCCGCGGCAGGCAGTCATCATGATCACGGCCTATGGCACGGTGGAGAACGCGGTCCGCGCCATGCAATCCGGCGCCACCAACTTCATCCAGAAGCCGTGGGACAACGAGAAACTGCTGGCCGACGTGCGCGCCGCGGTCGCAAGGCAGAAGGCGGAAGAAGAAAACATTCAACTGAAGCGCGCGCTCAAGCAGCGCTACAATTTTGAACACATCGTGGGCAAGAGCGAGCCCATGCTGAAGATTTTCGATCTGGTCGCCCAGGTGGCGCCCAGCCGCTCGACGGTACTGCTGCAAGGCGAAAGCGGGACGGGCAAGGAACTGATCGCCAAGGCGATTCATTTGAATTCCACGCGGGGCGACAAGCCGTTCGTGCCCGTCAACGCTGGGTCCACGCCGCCCGACCTGCTCGAATCCATGCTGTTCGGGCACGTCAAAGGCGCGTTTACCAGCGCGGTTGCGTCGAAGAAGGGGCTGTTCGAAGTTGCCGACCGGGGCACGCTTTTTCTCGACGAGATCGGCACCATGAGCATGGACACGCAGAGCAAGATTCTGCGGGTATTGCAGGATCGCAAGTTCATGCATCTGGGCGGAGTGCAGGAAATTCAAGTGGACGTGCGCATCATTGCCGCCACCAACGTGGATCTTCGCCAAATGGTGAAAGAAGGCCGCTTCCGCGAAGACTTGTTCTACCGGCTCAACGTAATCAGCATTGATTTGCCGCCGCTGCGGCAGCGCCGCGAAGACATTCCACTGCTGGTGCAGCACTTTTTGCAGAAGTATTCCGAGGAAAATGAGCGGCCTCGCCGCCGCATAAGCACCGAGGCGTTGCGCCCGCTGGTGAGCTACTCGTGGCCCGGTAACGTCCGCGAACTGGAGAACACGATCGAACGGGCGGTGGTGCTATCGTCCGACAGCGACATTGGGCCCGATCTGCTCCCTGACCACATCGTGGGCCGCGGCAGCTCGGTTCCTGCGTTGGATGCGAATGCGGGGGCCACGCTGTTTGGCATCATGGAAGACTGCGAACGGCGGATCATCATCGACATGCTGGAGAGGTGCGGCTGGAACCAGACCGAAGCGGCGGAGCGCTTCCACGTCCCGCTCTCCACGCTGAATCAGAAAATTAAACGGCTGGCGATCGAGATCAAGAAGAAGAGCCGGGAGTAGCTCGGGCGATCGGATCGTCTGACCCTCTCGCTGATTTGCCATTTTCGATGTTTCGTTTCTCGGTCGCCCCATGGCCCGATCACCCGATCGCGCGATGAATTCTCTCTCTGCTATAGTTCCTTGAGCAGAAGTCCCCTGGATAGACATGGCGTTCGAACTGGAACTGATTTCGCCCATTGAAGTCGCCAAAGACGTTGCGCTGGCGGTTCAGGAATACACCCTGCTGTCGGCGCAATCGCTGGCAAACTTTTTCCGCCGTCCCCTGTACATGGGCGACATGCTGCAGCAGGCGGACCTGATCGGCGTGGGCTCCCTGCCCATTGTGATTCTGACGGGACTCTCCGTCGGTGCGCTTTTAGCGCTGAACGCGGCCAGCACACTGCAACGATTCGGGGGGATCACGCTCATCGGCCAGCTCGTGTCGATCGGCATGGTCACTGAACTGGGTCCGCTCATCACCGGGCTGATGGTGGCCGGGCGAAACGCCTCCGGCATGGCCAGCGAACTGGGCTCGATGATCGTCACCGAACAGATTGATGCCATGCGTGCCCTGGGCACCGATCCCACCAAGAAGCTGATTACGCCACGAATTGGGGCCACCGCCTTCATGCTGTTTTTCCTGACGATCATCGCCGACCTGCTCGGGCTGATCGGTGGTTTCGCGGTCGCGCATCTGATATTCGGCCTCAACTCGCGCCAGTATTGGACCTCGGTCTGGCAGATTCTTGTTTTCCGCGACGTCTTCACCGGGCTGATCAAACCCGTGCTGTTTGGGTTCATAATTTCCACCGTAGGCTGCTATTACGGCATATCCACGCGTGGCGGCACGCAGGGGGTGGGCCGTTCGACTACCCAGGCCGTGGTCGCTGCTTCCGTGTTGATTCTGATCGTGGACTTCTTCGTTACCAAGTTGATCTTCGCAATTTTTGGTTACAGGTAAGTCATGCCGGCGCCCACTCTGCCCAGCGAAAATCCGACTGCTTCCGTGGCAAGTCTTTCCGGGTACGCCATCGAGTTCGACAAGGTTTCGATCGCGTTCGACGAAAAAGTCGTGCTCGACGGCATTTCGTTCCAGTTGGCGCGCGGCGAAACCAAGGCGCTGTTTGGAGTTGCCGGATCGGGGAAGAGCACACTGCTCAAGCTCGCGATGGGACTCATGCGGCCCGACAGCGGCCGCATCTTCGCGCTGGGAGAGGAAGTCACGCGCATGTCGGAACAGGAACTGTTCGAGCTGCGCCGGCGCGTGGGCATCGTGTTCCAGGAAAGCGCGCTCTTCGACTCGCTCAAAGTTTACGAAAACGTCGCCTTTCGCCTGATGGAAGAAAAGACCCCCGCCGAGGAAATCGAGCGGCGAGTGCGCGAGGTGCTGCGCTTTGTGGAGCTGGAGCAAACCTATGACATGCGCCCGTCCGAACTCTCGGGCGGAATGCGGCGGCGCGTGGCCATCGCGCGCGCTATCATCACCGAGCCCGAAGTGCTGCTCTACGACTCGCCTACAGGCGGGCTCGATCCGGTAACCTCGAACACGATTGTCGAACTGATCGTGAAACAACGCGACGTCTACAAAACCAGCGCGCTCATGGTGACCCACCGCCTGCAGGATGCCTTCACCATGGCGACCCACCAGTTCGATAAGGCCACCAACCAGATGGTCGTCCTACCCAAGGGCCAGCGTTGCGAAGTGCCCTTGAGCTTTCTGATTTTGCGCGACGCCAAGGTCATCTTCGATGGCGACGCTCAACAGCTCGCCACATCGCGCGACGAATATATTCGCGAATATATCTCGTAGGACCGTTCGCAAGACTGCCGGAGAAAAATACGATGACGCGGCTTCATCGAATCTCGATTTGCCGGGCACTGGCGGCCTTTTTCGCGTGCGCGCTCTCGCTTTCGTTAACCACACCCGCCAACGCCGGCAACTTCACCCGGCACGCAGTACGCTGCGACCAGCGCGACATGGAGTATGTCGTCTATGTCCCACCAGCGGCGGCGAATGGCCCGCTGCCCGTGCTGCTTCTGCTGCACGGAGCAGGCGATCAGGCGGAGAATTTTGCCCAGGCCTGGAAGTCTTTAGCTCAGAAAAAACAGATTGTTCTGATCGCGCCACAACTTCCGCGCGACCCCACGCTCGAACCTCATATACCGAAGATACTTCCCTGCCTGGTGGATGACGTGCGCAGGCAGGCGAGTCTTGACTCGCATCGCATCTATCTTTTCGGCTACTCCATGGGAGGCTACCTGGCCTATGACGGCGCGCTGCTGGACTCCAATTATTTTGCCGCCGCCGCCATTCACGCCATGGGAATCGCCGATGAATATGCGCCGATGGTGCAACGCGCCACCCGCAAAATTCCCATCGCCATTTCCATCGGAGACCGGGACCAGATGGTGTCTGGAGCGCAGGTGAGAAAGACGCGAGACTTGCTGCAGAAAGCGGGGTTCCACGTGGAGTACAAAGAAATTTTCGATCACAGCCACAATTACTACGAGATGTCCGACACGATCAACGGCGACGTCTGGCACTTCCTTGAAGCCTACCGCCTTCCTTAGTGCTACGACCGAGTGATGAGTCATGCGGTGGAGGGACGGGCGTCTCGCCCGTCCAGCCGGGCGGGGACGCCCGGCGCTCCACCAGCAATTCGCTTTACTGCGCCAGCGTCTTTTCCAACACCTTGGAGATTTCGCCTTCCTCCACTTCGCCGGAAGCGTTGTACGCGGTCTTGCCATCGCGATCCAGCACCACTACGTGCGGGATGTATCCCTTGTAGAATTTCTTCACCAGCTCCTCCTGCGCCGCGGAGCGCGGACGATCGAGATCGACCACGACGAACTGCACCCTGCCCTTGTATTTTTGGTAGAGTTCAACCGTGCGCCGCGCCTGGCGCTTGGAATTGAAACAACCTTCGCCATAGAAAATCGCGTAGGCTGGCTTGCCGGAGACTGCTCCATCTTCGAGACGGTCGCCGGCGATCAACGGCCCATCCAGGCTGTCGCTGGTGTAGTCGAGATGCTGATTGAGCTTGAGATTCTCTGCTGCGTGCGCGAGCAAAGGCATCACCGTGACAATCGCCAGTGCCGTCGCAAACAACGCGGTCATAAACCACTTTGTCATGTTGTTACCCCACGCGAATGTGACTATTGAGCGCACTGGAAGTTTCACGGCTTCTTTGGGTCGTTCTTCTCCTGGCTACTTTTTTTCTCGCCAGTCTTGCCCGGCAGCCCCACTGGATTTTCGTGCGTGCGCTCGCGGAATCCGCCTTTCATACCCCTTGCGAGGCCAATCGTCGATTCCCCAAACTTGTCGCGCAGATGATCCGCGGCCACCAGCGCCTTCTGCCAGCGCTGTTGCTGCGAAGGCTCCAGCAGATCAAGCTGCGGTGAACCCGATTCGAAATTCGAGGCTTGCACTCCCAGCAAGCGCACCGGGGCGCCCGGCTTCCAGTTGTCGAAAAACAGACGCCTGGCCTGCTCGAAAATCCGGTTATCCATCTGCGTCGGCTGCTGCAGGGAATGCGCTCGCGTGACGGTCGTGAAATCTTTGTAGCGCAATTTCAACTGGAGGGTGCGCGCAAAATATCCGCCCTCGCGCAGCCTCCGTCCAACCATCTCGCTGAGCCGCATCAGCGTGGATTGCAATCGTTCGGCGTCGCCCGTGTCCTCGTCGAAGGTGTGCTCGTGGCCGATCGACTTGGGATCGACGCCTTCTCCGACCGCGCTGTCGAACCATCCACCCGCATCCTCGCCCCGCGACTTCCCTGCCAGCGCGAGGCCCCACTTTCCGAAGCGGTGTTCCAGATCGCGGTCCTCCAGTCGCGCGAGGTCGCCCACTTTCTGAATGCCGATCGCGTGCAGCTTCTGCTCCATCACCTTGCCCACGCCAGGAATATCGCCGACGGCGAGCGGCGCCAAGAACTTCGCCTCCTCTCCGGACAGCACCCAGAGCACACCGTTGGGCTTGGCTTTGGCGGAGGAAACCTTTGCGATCAGCCGCGAGGTGCCGATTCCGATCGAACAGTTCAATTCGGTCGCGGACTTCATCGCGTCATGCAGTCGGTGCGCGGCGTGCAGTGACCGGCCGTGCAGGCGCTCCGTCCCCGTCATGTCGAGGTAAGCCTCATCCACCGAAGCCATCTCGACGAGCGGAGAGAAGTGGCCGAGGACTTCGTGCACCTTGGCGGAATACTCGCGATAGCGCTCGGGATGTCCATTTACGAAGATCGCCTGTGGACATAATTTCGCGGCGGTGCGCAGCGGCATGGCGGAGTGCACGCCAAATTTGCGCGCCGCGTACGATGCGGCCGAGACCACTCCTCGTTCGTCGCGCTGCCCGCCGACAACGACCGGCTGGCCTTTCAGCGAAGGGTCGAATAATTCTTCGACGGAGACGAAGAAGGCGTCCATGTCGACGTGGAAGATGGTGCGTGGGGAGGTGGTGCTCATCGGAGTTCGGGGTGCCTTGAAGAAGTGTACCGCGAGTTGGGCGGGAACCCTGAGGAGCGGGACGGCGCGCACACCCACACCCGGCACCCGGAACGCGCTGGAAGTTAACTAGTTGTTACCCCCACCCCCCTCCCCCCCCTGTCTAGTAGAATCATGGGGTTACCGGGACTTTTTCCACTCGGTCTTTGAATCGAAAGGACTTATATCAAAGTATTCCGGAATAAGGACTTACACGATATCCTGTGGCGCCTCGGGTCTTGTGGGCCTTCGAAGTGGGGTAAATCGTGTCAAGTGCCAGATCCTTCCCCTTCGGCTGCGCTCAGGGTCACGCCCGCCAATCGCCTCAATTTTCAAAGAACGCTGAGATGGTTTTGGAGTAGGTTGGCGGGCCGTCTTGGGAGACGGACACACGCAGGCTGCTCCAATCAGATGGCTATTGTCACACTGGACCGGTGAGCGTGTCTGTGACGGGCGTACCGATGATTTGTGACGAAAAATCGGAAGTTGGAAGTGAAAATCCCGCCAAGCGGAGCTTGTACGAGTAAAGGCGCATAAGCTGGGCCGGGGCCCGCCATCCTCACGCGATGGCGGAGGCTATAGCTTTGCATTTCGTAATGTTCTTGAAGAGACTACCTGCGTATGACGCGGAATGATTCTTCAAAATTTCGGTTATGAGTTTCGCTAGCGAATCCGTTGCGATTTGGGGTATCCGGTTCATTTCTGACTCGTAAGCAGCGTTCGGTTGCCGAGTATCCGTCGAGTCGGCACAGGGCTTAGCTGATCGGGCACAGGTGCTGCGAACCATGCTTTCGTTGTCACCAGGACGCCTTACTAGGCGTGGAAGCCGGGTGCATCCCCTATAACTAAGTGGGTTTTTGATCGCGCGATGACCCGATCACCAGATCTCTCGCTGACATACACTCGCGTTCCGCAGGATGGCTTGCACGTATTCGCGGGTTTCGGTAAAGGGGATGAACTCGACGGACTGCTGCGGATCGCGGTAGTGACGCTGTTCCAGCCGTCTCAGACGCGGTGGGTGCGGTCCGCGAAAGGTTGGCGAAGGGCAAGAGCAAGGGCAAGAGCAAGGGCAAGAACTAAGGGCAAGAACAAGGGCAAGAGCAAGGGCAAGAGCAAGGGCAAGAGCAAGGGCAAGAGCAAGGGCAAGAGCAGCGGACAGGAGTGTCCGCTCTACACGGCTTGAGAATTCCTTGCCCCTGCTAGGGCTCTTGCCCGGCATTCATCAGGAGCGGCTTTCCAGAACCTCTTTCAGGTCGCGCTTTCCGTGCAGAATGGCGACCACTTGCAGCGGGATGGTTTCGGGACGGTAGACGACGACATAATTGGGAAACTTCGTGATCGTCCAGAACCGCACCGGCAGCATCGTGATGTCCTGGCGCTTGGTTCCCATGCGGGGATGTCTTGCGAGCCGATGACAGGTGGCGAGAATCTCTATCTCGACTCGCTCGGCGGCGTCCCGGTTCTCTTCCGCAATAGTTCACCAAATGGCATCGAAATCTTCGCTAGCCTTTGGCGTTAGTTGAAACGGCGCGTTCGTCTTCACACCCGCGGCTTCATCCGCTCGGCGCGTCGTCGCCGCAATATCTCTACAGCCACGTCTCCGTCGATCAGTTCACCACGCTCGGCCTGCGCAAAGCCCGCCGCAATGTGGGCGGCTACTTCCTCGCGTTGGCCGAGCATCCAGTCTTCAAGATCGAGTTGCTCGCGGATAATCTCGAAAGCCTGATCGAGGACTTCACCGGGATTGTGATACGCGCCAGACTGGACGGCCAAGTCGATCACGCGCTGCTGTTCGGGTTTCAAGTCAATCGTCATGGGCGTTCCTCTTTAAGGCAATCTATGACCAATTGTAGCGATTTGCTTGCCGTGGTCAAACGCGAAAAACAAAGCAAAACGCACTCGAAAAGAGCCAGCTTCAACTGAAAACTGATGACTGAGAGCTGGCAACTGATCCGCTATGGCGTCCCGTAAAGCTGCCGGTACACATTCGCATGCCGCAGGATGGCTTGCACGTATTCGCGGGCTTCGGTGACGGGGATAGCCTCGACGGAACCCTGCGCATCGATGAGGGCTCGACCGGCGGTAAACAGCAGGTCCTTCGCTTCGCTCAGGATGACAAATAATTTGTGTGCGAACTTACGGAACTCAACTCTGTACCGTTTTCGCGGTCAGTGTAGAACTCGCAAGGGGAGTCCCTCAGGGGCTAAAGCCCGCATTTTTATTGGCCCTGAGCGGCACGGCTGAAGCCTTGCCCTACCCAGGACCATTTATGAGACCGGTTCTAGTGCGGCCTTGGATTCAAGAGGCGCTCGACGCGCTCGGGTTCGCGCGCAATGACCTTTAGATAGGCTTGGGTTGGTTGGTCCGGCTCGGCGCGGCCTTGCTCCCAGTCCCGGAGAGTGCCCAGTGGGATGTGGTAGCGGACGGCGAATTCCTCTTGCGTCAACGCCAAGGCGCGGCGAATGATTTTCGCCTGCGGCGTCCGCTTCATCCGCTTAAGATCGCCGGGGGTCAGCGGTTGCGCGTCGCGGTCGGCGCGAGCAGCAGCCTCAATGGCCGCGGGCGTCATGGACCTAAGCGTTCTCCTGGAAGTAGTCGTCTTGCTCATCTTGTGTTGCCCTTCGGGCTGAAATCAGGCGGATGCTTTCATTATTATTCTTGCGATTCTTGCGTTCGGTATAGGCCACAAACAACAAGATGTTTCCCTCGGCCATGCCGATCATGACAAAACGCGCTTCGCCGTAGTCCTCACGATCGTCGAGGCGCTCGATGGCAAACGGGTCTTTAAACACCGTCTTCGCCAAATCGAAGCTCACGCCGTGTGCACACAAGTTAGCTTCGGCCTTGGCCTTGTGCCACTCAAATTCCAGCTTCATGATACTACGGGATACCAGTAGTTATGTCAACTATCTCCGGACTTATTGGGTCCGATGCTCAGCCCAGCACTGGTTCTTTTTTCAAGTCCGCGGTTACAGTGGCGGCGTCCGCGCTGGCGCGCGCCTGCCGCGCGCGATCATACACCTTGCCGTACTCGCGGGCTGACGCTCCCCAGGAAAAGTCGCGGGCCATACCGTTGCGCATCAGGGTTTGCCAGGACGATGGATCTTGATAGGCGAGCAAGGCTTGTTTGATGGTCGCTAGCAGCGCCTCGCCGGTGTAGTCGGTGAACTTGAAGCCAGTGCCTTTGCCGGAGCGGGCGTCCCAGGGTTCGATGGTGTCATCGAGTCCGCCGGTGGCGCGGACGATGGGGACGGTGCCATATTTCAGGCTGTAAATTTGGTTCAGGCCGCAGGGCTCGTATCTTGAGGGCATGAGGAACATGTCGGCTCCGGCTTCGATTTTGTGGGCGATGGCGTTGTCGAAGGCGACTTTGGCGGCGATCTTGTTGGGGAACTGCTTGTGGAGCCGCTGGAACATTTCTTCGTAGAGCTTGTCGCCGGAGCCGAGGACGAGCAGGATCATTTCTTCGCGGGCGAGGCGATCCATAATCTGGGAGATCAGGTCGAAGCCTTTTTGGGCGGCGAAGCGCGAGACGATGCCGATCACCGGCAGTTTGGAATTAGCGTCGGCGATGCCGAAGGTGTTCAGCAAATCTTTTTTGCATTGCAGCTTGCCGCTCAAGTCCTGCGGCGAATATTTCGCGACGGTGAATTTGTCGGTCTGGGGACTCCACTCGTCATAGTCCACGCCGTTCAGAATGCCGGTCACGGTCGCGGCACGATTGCGCAACACGCCTTCGAGGCCAAATCCATATTCGGTGGTTTGTATTTCCTGACTATATTTCTTGCTGACGGTGGTCACATAGTCGGAGAGGACGAGGGCGCCTTTGAGGAAATTCACCTGGCCGAAAAATTCCATTTTCGAGATGGTGAGCAGCTCCCAGGGCAGCGTGAGCAAAGGCAAAATATCGGGCGGAAAGAGGCCCTGGTATCCCATGTTGTGGATGGTGAAAACGGTGGCGACTTCGCGAAACGCGGGATCCTCGGCGTAGAGCGTGCGGAGCATCACGGGTATGAGCGCGGACTGCCAGTCGTGGCAATGGAAGACATGGGGCACGCCTAGGATTTTGGAAGCCTCAAGCACCGCCCGCGAAAACAGGGCGAAGCGCTCGGCGTTGTCGGGGTAATCGCCGGCGGGGCTTCCGTAGAGCGCGTCGCGGTCGAAGTAGGGTGGATAATCCACAAAATACAATCGGACGCCGGCGGTGGTCCCCGCGGTCACCACCGAGCAGAAACGATATTTGTCGTCGAAGGGGATGGTGATGCTGCGCACCACGGTTTGCGGATCGGACAGTTTAGATTGACGATACCTTGGAACATAGACGCTGACCTGATGTCCGAGAGCGGCCAGGGCGCGGGGCAAGGCGCCGACAACGTCGGCCAGTCCGCCAGTCTTGGAAAAGGGAACGCACTCGGATGCAGCGAAAGCAATATGCATTGCGAAGCAACCTCCTGAGCAAGAACTCGACAGGCCTCGCTCAAGTTATGATTAAGTTTCTGTAGAGGCGCGGCTTGCCGCGTCTCGCCGATGGGCGGTCATGAGCAAAACGCACAGGAAAAGAACTCCGCCAGTCTAAAGCCGGAAAGAGAGAGGGTCAACGTGCCCAAGGGAGCTACGGTACAAACGAGTTCACGCAAGCCGAAACTGGGGCAGCATTTTCTGGCGAGCGAAGCGGCTGCTTTGCGGATTGTAGAGGCTCTGGGCGATGTTTCGGAGGCCACGGTGCTGGAGATCGGGCCTGGCCGCGGCGCGCTCACGGACCTGCTGGCAAGGAAGTCGCGGCGTCTGATTGCAGTGGAATTGGACCGGGTGCTTTCGGCGCAACTCCGGATGAAATTCAACATGCAAGCGAACGTTGAAATTATCGAAGGCGATATTCTGACCATCGAACTGGACTCGGTCTTCGGCGCGAAGCCGGGCATGCTGCACACACGGCTAACCTTTGCGCCGGAACCGGCGCGGGTCATTGGCAACCTGCCGTACTACATTACCTCCGATATTCTGCTGCGGCTGCTGGAATATCACCGCTACTTTTCGACGATTGTGATCATGGTGCAGAAAGAAGTTGCCGACCGTCTGGCAGCAACGGCGGGAAGCCGTGACTATGGCTTGCTTTCGGCTACGGCGCAGTTGTACGGACGGATCGAGCAACTGTTCACGCTTCCGCCAGCGGCGTTTTTTCCACCTCCGAAAGTTCATTCGAGCGTGGTTCGCATTACGATCAAGCCTCGGCTGGAGTCGCTTCGGGTTCCGGAGGCGGAGTTCATCGCGTTCCTGAAACTGTGCTTTGGGCAGAAACGCAAAACTCTGTGGAATAATCTGAAGACGCGATACGATCAAGATGCGTTGCGTGCGGCGTTGGCGAAAAGCGGCGTGAAGGCGGCGATCCGGGCTGAGGCGCTGCCGATTGAGAGAACAGCGGCTTTGTTCCGGGCGCTGAGCGACGGTAGTTCATAGCTTTCGCGGGGGCTGTTTTCGCGGACTGACTTTTCGCGGGCAGGAGTGCCCGCGCTACATGCTTTTCGCGGGCAAGAGTGCCCGCGCCACACGAGCGACCCATGACTTCCGCTGTGCGAACTCCCGCTGTTGCCGGCAGGTTTTATCCGGGCCGCGCTGACGAATTGCTGCGCGACATTCGACAATACACTTTTCCGGTTGAGACTTCAGTCGCGACCGGCCGCATCGCCGCCATCGGATGCGTCGCTCCTCATGCGGGATACATCTACTCCGGCGGCGTCGCAGGCGCTGTGTATGCGCGAATGGAAATCCCCGAGCGCTGCGTGATTCTCTGCCCCAATCACACGGGCAAGGGACCTCCGCTGGCGATCATGGCCAACACCGCGTGGCAGACTCCGCTGGGTGAGGTCGCGGCGGAGGCGGACTTGGGCGCTCGGCTGCTGCGTCGCTTGCCTGCGCTCGAAGAGGACAGCGCGGCGCACCACGCGGAACATGGCATCGAAGTCCAGATTCCTTTCCTGCAGGCGCAACAGCCGGCATTGCATATCGTTCCGATCGTAATCGGCACCAGTGACTTTGATGTGCTCCGCGGATTGGGCGAAGCGCTGGCGGATGTGATTGCCGATCTGGGAGAGGATCGAGAAGATAAAGTGCTGATCATCGCCTCCAGCGACATGAACCACTACGAGTCCGAGGCGGTCACTCGCGCCAAAGACCACAAAGCGATCGGACGGGTGTTGGCCATGGATGCGCTTGGACTTTGGGAAGTGGTGATGAATGAAGACATCACCATGTGCGGATTCGGGCCGACGATAGTCATGATTACGGCGGCAAAACTTCTGGGGGCGACTTCGGCGACGTTGGTCAAGTACGCAACTTCGGGCGAGGTTTCCGGCGATTACGGGTCGGTGGTGGGTTACGCGGGAATAGTTGTGGAGTAGGAAAAAGAAGAAGAGTGGGGCAAAGAAAAAAGGCGGCTACTGGTTGGCCGCCTTTTTTTCGGAAACAATTCTTGTTTCTTAGTGAGGACGCGACGACGGCGGCGGAGCGGCCGACCGGTGCGGCGCCCCCATTGGAGTCATCCCGGTAGAAGGCCCGCCTCTTGTTGAACTTGGAGCTGAACGCGTGCCGAAGCCGGTTGTCGGCGCAGCAGTTGAAACAGGGGGCGCGGTCGCGACTACGACCGGACGAGAGGTCCGCTCCATTGTTTTCGCGAGGCGATCGAGATGGCGCACCGATCCGCGCGGCACTCCGAAGCCGGCGGAACCGGGATTGATGGTGAGGCGAAGCGGGGCACCGGCGGCGGGATTTGCTGCGAGGCCGAGTCCGACCATCACCGTCTGATGCCCGCGCACGGGCGGCGTCGGAATTTTTGTCCTGACCGGCGGATTCACGACTCGCGGAATCCCGCTAAATGAATTCCATAAGCCCGGCTGCCAGACCCATCCGAAGCCGGGAACGAAGGCCCAGTTGCCGTAGTTGTAGGGCATCCAGCCCCAGGGATAGCCGGACACCCACATGTAGCCGCCGCCGGGATAGAAGGCCCAGCCGCCATCCTGGAACGGGCTCCAGTTGGCGCCGATGAAGTAGGGCTGCCAGACGTTGCCGAAGCCGGGGACGGTCATGAAGTTGCCGTAATAATTCAAGTCGCTCATGCCGTAAGCGTAGGGCGAATTGATACTAGAGCCGCCAGCGGTTGCGTAGCGATCGTGATAGTCGGTTTGCTGGTGGTCCCAGGCGTCGGAGGGATCGGTATCGTAATTTTTGGCAATGGTGAAAGAGTCTTTTGGGGCGGAGTCGTCGTTGGCCAGATGGTTACTGGCAAGATCGATGGTGGCGCTGTGCTTTTCGGCAACATCAAATTGCCCGGACGGGGTGGTTGCGCTCAATTTGCCCTTGAACACGGCAACGGCCGCCCTGGCGTCGTCGAGTTCCACGCGGAAATGGGCGGCTTGGGCGACGGTGATGGATTCGCGGGCAAAATTCAGGAGGAACTGGTCGCCGGCTTTGTCTTTGTCGTAAACGCTTTTCGGGTGAAGATTCGCGTACACGGTGCCGGAGACAAGTTGCACGGTGCTAAGCTTCTGGCCATCGTCGCCGAGCGCCAGATGAATGAAATTAACTTCCGAGCCGGGAGCGAGGCGCAATGCGCTGCCATCTTCGAATTCGACTTCGGCGCGGCCATCTTTGCCGGTCTTGAGGCGGGAGCCTTCGATCACGGGCAGGTTGATAAACGCTTTGTTAAAACCGTCGCCGGTGTTGCGGTCAATCTGCACCGTGCCCTGCACTTCGCTCAAGCGGACGATGCGGGCTTTGGATTCGGCGGACGCCGAGACCACCAGAAACGCGGCTGCGAGCACGGCCAACATTGCCAGAATCTTTCCGAGTCTTGCGATTGACATACGCTTCTCCTGGGACTGCTCCCTACACGTTAGGGCCGTTGCAGAGTTCACGAGTTGCCCGACGACGACGATCTGCACTAGCCCGCAAAATATTAAACCCATTCCCCTAAGCGGTGTTGGCTGTCTTGGGCTGCTTTGAGTTTGCGAGCGTGCGGCGCTTAAGTCAAGGGGGGAGTTGGACAGTGGATTCCGCGCGGACTGAGGAAGATTCGTATGGTCGATTGGTCAGATGGCAGCGATTCGAGACGCGGCAAGCCGCGTCTTTACAGGGGAAGTTGTTATCGAACGCCGGCGCGATCGAGCAAGCGCTGGGCGCGGGCACGGGTTACGTTGATCACGGACGGATCGGCGATGATCCGATCGAGGATGGGCTGAATGGCCGTGATTTCGACCAGCTGATTGGCGAGGGCCATTTCCTCCATGCGCTTGATCTCTTGGTCTAGCGCGAGCTTTTGGTAATGGTGATCGTACTGGAGGCGATGTCCGAATTCGAGGGTGGCCGAGAGGCTTTGCATCAGGGTGGTCAGATACTGGACGGTTGGATTGGCGGAATAGTTATAGGTGGACTCACCGCTGCGGCGCTGGTCCTTGTAGCCGAGCGTTTTGTTTCCGGTAAAGGCTAGGCCCTTGTGATGGGAATCGACGTCCTTCTGAAAATAGCCGGCCTTTGCCGCCAGGTCGAAGATTTTCTGCCTGGTCTCCGCGGCTACAGTGAAGTCGAGATCGAAACTGTCGGTCTGGTCGGAATCGGCGGACAGGCGGCCGCTCGACTGGTAGCGGGCCGAGCCATCGGATTGAACGCGGAGGGAGTAGTGCTCGGGCTGGGAGGTGGGGAAATCGAGGGTGAAGGTGACAACGGCGTGGGAATCATCTTGGGTTTGAGTTTTTGTTTGCGGATAGATGAGGATCGAAGAAAAGACGAGGAGGCAGGCTATCTGAAATGGACGGGGCATGGGCCGCTGTAATGATTGGGGATGGCGGCGAGGGTGTCAAGGGGCACGGGCATTGGGGCACGGGCACTGGCTCTTAGCTTTTAGTTGTACATGAGCCCTTGAGGCCGCGTCCATTTCAAAACGGACTTGCGAGATGGCTTCCGGTCAGCGGGTTGCGTTCTGGCGTTCATGCGTGGCGGCGGTGTGGAGATGACAGATGGCGATGGCGAGCGCATCGGCGGCGTCGGCGGGTTCGGGGATCCGATCGAGATTCAGAAGACTCGCCACCATTTGCTGGACCTGATGTTTTTCGGCGCGGCCGTATCCGACGACCGCGGACTTGATGGAGAGAGGCGAATATTCGGCGACTTCGAGGCCGGCGGAAGCGGCGGCGAGCATGGCGACACCGCGAACCTGGCCGAGCTTGAGGGCGGACTTCACGTTGGTGGCGTAGAAAACGTCTTCGATGGCGACGCGGTCGGGGCGATGCTGGGAGATGAGTTCCCGCAGGCCGATGGAGATCCTTGACAGGCGCGTGGGCATGGGGTCGCGCGGGGAAACTTTGATGGCGCCGCAGACGATGCAGACGAGACGATCGTCGGGGAGCAGGTCGACTACGCCGTATCCGGTGTATTCGGTGCCGCAGTCGATGCCGAGGACGCGCATGGGGGAAGTGTAGCAGGAGGGCTTTTGGCTTTTAGTTCTCAGGTCTTAACAGCATCTTGGCCTTCGGGATTTGGCTTGTTCGTTTTCTTGCTGGAAGGTTTTGTAGGCGTTGGGTGAGGATTGCATTTGGCTGCGATCCAGGAAGCGTTGGTAGGCGGATTCATCGAAGATCTCACGCAGGGCTGCGGCGAGCACTCTGAATGAATGGATGATTGCCGCCGAAATCGCGCGGGCGCTTGCTTGGTTTGTTCTTGCTTCCGGCTTTTCGCGGACAGGAGTGTCCGCGCTACACGCGATTATTGGGCTCATGATTGTTCCTTTGTTGCCAACCTGGTGATGACGAAGGGGGCTTCTTTGGTTGCGGCGAAGTTGCTTCCAGAAATTACTCGCATGCATTCCCGGCTGGATTCGATGAGAATCATCGCTACCATCCCTACCAGCACGGCGGTGACGGCGGCGTCCAGGCGATCGTTGAAGATGAGGCGTGGGTTGGCGCCGGCAGCGGCTAGTTGACGAGCGTGCGCTAGAAAACCGATGCGCGGGTTCGGATTGAGAATCTTGTGCCACGACGCGGTGAAGGTTACGGCCACCAGTCCGCACAGCGGGATTAGAGTGACTAGCACGTAACGTACTCGACCCATCTTGACAATGATGGTGGTGGCTACACAGAGGGCAACGGTGGCCAGCAGTTGATTGCAGATTCCGAAGAGGGGCCAGAGCGAATTGATGCCGCCAAGCGGATCCTTGATGCCCTGCCAGAGGAAATTTCCCCAGGCGGCAACGATTATGGCGCTGGTAAACAGAATCGATGGGTACCAACTGGTGCGGCCTAGCGGTTTCCAGATGTGGCCTAGGGCATCCTGCAGCATGAAGCGGCCTACGCGGGTACCGGCGTCGAGAATGGTGAGGATAAAGAGGGCTTCGAACATGATGGCGAAGTGATACCAGAGGGCCATGACGGCCTGGCCGCCTAGCGTGTTGGAAAAGATTTGAGCCATGCCTACGGCAAACGCGGGCGCGCCGCCGGTGCGATTGAACAGGGTCTGCTCGCCTACGGCGTGGGCTAGAGTTGCCATCTGGGCGGCAGTGACTTGGAATCCCCAGGAGCTGATGGTGGCGGCGGCGGCGGGGGCCTGGCCAACGATGCCGGCGGGGCTGTTGATGGCGAAATAGACACCGGGCTGCAAGACGGAGGCGGCGATCATGGCCATGATGGCGACCATGGACTCGGCCATCATGCCGCCGTAGCCGACCATGCGAGTTTCGGGTTCATGGCGGATGAGCTTGGGGGTGGTGCCGCTTGAGATCAGGGAATGGAAACCGCTGACCGCGCCACAGGCGATGGTGATGAACGCGAAGGGGAAGATGGTTCCGGCAAACACTGGCCCGGTGCCGTCGGCAAAGCGGGTGAGGGGCGGCATGTGGAGGGAGGGACGGAGGGCTACGATGCCGGCGGCCAATAGAGAAATTGTGCCAAGTTTGACGAAGGTACTCAAGTAGTCGCGGGGGGCGAGCAGGAGCCACACAGGCAGCGAAGATGCGGCGAATCCGTAAAGGATGATGAGAATTGCCAGGGTGGGAGCGGTCAGGGTGAAGATTGCGGCCCATGAAGGCGATTCGGAAACCCACTGTCCAGCGAAGATGGCGGCGAGGACGAGCCCAAATCCGAGGATGGAAGTCTCGAGAACTTTGCCGGGGCGGATGCGGCGGAGATAGACGCCCATCAATACGGCGATGGGCATGGTCATGGCGATGGTGAAGGTTCCCCAGGGACTGGACTTGAGGGCGTTGACTACGATTAGGGCGGTGGCGCCGAGCAAGATCACAATGATGCTGAGCACGGCCAGGTAGGCGACAACGCCCCCCACGGGGCCGATTTCGGATTTTGCCATCTCGGTGAGCGACTTGCCGTCGCGGCGGACGGAGAACAGCAAGATGACGAAATCCTGCACGCAACCACCGAGAACAGCACCGGCGATGATCCAGAGGGTGCCGGGCAGGTAACCGAACTGGGCGGCTAGCACGGGGCCAACCAGCGGACCGGGGCCGGCGATGGCGGCGAAGTGGTGTCCAAAGACGACCCACTTGTTGGTGGGAACGAAGTCGCGTCCGTTGTCTAGACGCTCGGCGGGAGTGGCACGGAGGGGATCGAGGGCCAGGACTTTGGCGGAAATAAAACTGCTGTAGAAGCGATAGCCGACGGCGTAGGTGGAGACGGCGGCGACGACCAGCCAGAGGGCGTTGATCTGTTCGCCGCGATGCAATGCAATGGTGGCGAGCGCGAGCGCTCCCAGCAGGCTGACGGCGATCCAGAAAAGCGGGCGTAAGAATTTTGGCATTTGGCTTGTGTGTCCGGTGGCGAGTATTGTGGCTAAAAGCAGCCGGGTTCGCAAGCCTTTGCTGAAGCCGGCTTGGAGTAAGTCAACTTCTTCACCACCGGGGACACAGAGGGACACAGGGAAACACAGGGGAAAGAGACCGGCTGTCTCCGCGCGCACCTTGGTAAAGCAGCGTGATAACCTAAACGCATTCGGGCCCACTTAGAACATGCGGCAGGGGCGGATTCCATGCGCTCAGTGGGCGGAATCATATTCGAAACCGAAATCATATTCTTAAGGAGCAGGTGATGAAAATTGGAGTGCTGACGGGCGGGGGGGATTGTCCCGGGCTGAATGCGGTGATTCGGGCGGTGGTGCGCAAGGGCACCTTCCACTATGAAGACGAGTTTTTGGGATTCGTGGAGGGTTGGCGGGGGTTGCTGGAAGACAAGACGATGGACCTTGGGCTTTCAGCGGTGGGCGGCATCCTGCCGCGAGGCGGAACGATCCTGCGGACATCGCGGACCAATCCGGCCAAACATGAGAACGGCCTGCAGCACTGCGCGGAAAACCTCAAGAAACATGGCTGTGAGGCGCTGATCGCGATTGGGGGCGACGACACGCTCTCCGTGGCGGAGAAACTTTTCCAGAACGGAGTAAAAGTGGTGGGGGTTCCGAAGACGATCGACAACGATCTGTCCGGGACCGACTTCACCTTCGGGTTCGACACGGCGGTGAATATCGCTACGGGTGCGATCGACCGCGTGCACACGACGGCCGAGGCGCACAATCGGGTGATCGTGGTGGAAGTGATGGGACGCGATTCGGGGTGGATCGCAACCTATAGCGGCATCGCCGGCGGGGCCGACGTCATATTGATCCCGGAAATTCCTTTCGATATTGACCAGGTAGCGGAATTGATTCGGCAACGCCATGCGCGGGGAAGATATTTCAGCATCGTGGTGGCAGCGGAAGGCGCGAAGTTTGCGGGCGGGGTGGAGACGCAGGATGGACCGTCGGGAGGCCGTGATGAGTTTGGGCATCTTCGACTGGGCGGAATAGGCGCGGCGGTGGCGAGCGAAATCGAAAAGCGGACGGGCTTCGAGTCGCGGTCGGTAGTACTGGGGCACATCCAGCGTGGCGGGTCGCCCAGCGCTTTCGACCGCGTACTGGCGACCCGCTACGGACTGGGGGCCATCGACATGGTGCACCGCGGCGAATTTGGGCAGATGGCGGCGCTGCGAGGGAACAAGATTATTTCGATCCCGCTGGCGGAGGCCATCGCTTCGAATCGTAAGGTGGACAAGGAAATTCTTGACGCGGCGATCGGTATTCTTGACAAGCTCGACTATAAAGTTTCGAGAACTCCCTAAAGCCGGCGCGGCCATGAAAAAGGTACAACCGGGGAGGGATTTACTTGGCAAGGGCGCGGGTTCAGGGGCATACTAGCTCAGCAATCCTCGGGAGCAATTAGGATTTCGAGGATGCTCGGGTGCTTATGTTTCAAAACGAAAGCGAGCCCGACGACCATCTGGAGCGGACGACGCCGGAGCCTTTGCGACCCGCGTTGCCGGATGCGGAGGTGCAGCGCAAGCGGATGCTCATCGCGCTGGGGATACTGCTGCTGGCGCTGGTGGCGGTGGTTTTAAAAGACTGGGATTTCTGGATACCGCCGGTCGGCGAAGTTCAGGAAGCGGCGATTCGAAGCAAGAGTAAGAGTAAGAGTACGAGCATGGCTGCGGCCACTGCGAGTGCGCCGGCGGCTCCGGCGCATGAACGCAACAAGCCAGCCCAGACCCCGACACCCGCTGCGGCCAAAGTTCCCTTCTCGGCCACCACCGAGCGCGCAGCGCTGCCTGCTTTGCAGGTGGAAGTCGTAGCCGGAAACCGCCACATAAGCGTGCCTGCGAAGAGCAATGCCATCCGTCTGGATGTGGACTCGGGCGCGACGTCTTCGGCATCCGGCGCTGCCGCACCGGCGCCGAATGCGGGCAATCGGGTGCAGCTCTCGCCACAAACGGCGCAGAGTGTGAGCGTTTCGGTGCCACCGAATTATCCCTTGCTGGCGCGGCAGATGAAGGTGCAAGGCGCAGTCAATTTGCAGGCGCTGATTTCGCGAGACGGCACCATCCAGGAGTTGCAGATTCTCAGTGGTCCTGGAATCCTGGCTAACGCAGCTCGGGAGGCTGTGAAGCAGTGGCACTTCAAGCCCTACCTGCAAAACGGGCAGCCGGTGGAAACTCAGGCGCGCATCACGGTGAACTTCACCATTTCCACAAATTGAGTTGCTGGTGTGGCGCGGACACTCCTGTCCGCGGCCGTTGCATTTGACTTTGGTCTTTTCGGGAGGCTGGACTTAGCTTGTCCCCGAGGGGCTGTATTCGCTGCACGCTTTTCGCGGACAAGAGTGTCCGCGCCACACTAAGTGCGGAAAATTAAAACGGGCGTCTGGGATTCTTTCGAATCCAGGACGCCCGGGCAGCCCTCCCCTGGAACTGCTCAATTGGAATGTATGGCTAAGCGAAAAATCTGAAAATGGCACGCGGGTGCCAAGCTTGCACACCAAAGTGCCAAACTGTAAAAAACACATTACACAGCCTGAATCCAAATTGGAACCGGCTCTTGTACTACTCTGAAAGGACCATTTTTCCGGGCGCGTTACCGGTGGAAAAAGGCGAGCCGGAGATCGCCGTGAGAGCACCGGTCAATGAATTGTAGGTGTAGGCGGCAACGCCGTTTCCAGACTGACTTCCGATATAGAAATAGTTGCCGCTGGGGTCGAAGAACGCGAACAGTTCGCCCGCGGCCAAGCTGAACGGCGAGTTGGTTACCGCCGTCAGTTGTCCGTTCGTAGGAGCGATGGTGAAACACCAAATGGAGGAGCTGGATCCCGGGGTGACGGCGTAAACAAATCGGCCGCTGGGGTCGACGGCAAGCGCGCTGGGGGTGTTGCCGACCGCGGCGGTAAAGGGCGAGCCTAGAATCGGAGTTAGTGCGCCAGTGAGAGAGTCGATATTGAATCCGGAAATGTTGCCGGTGTTGGACTGTAAGGGGAGGTTGCTTGCCGAAGGGTTCGCCACGTAGAGGAACCGTTCACTGCCATCCACAACCAGGCCGGAGGCTCCTGCGCCGGAAGGGAACGGCGACCCAGCCACCGGAGTGAGGACGCCGTTCGAGAATGAGAAAGCGGTGACCATCCCGATGCCGGGATTGGTCACATAAACGAACTTGGCGGAAGGCACGATCAGAATCTCGCTTGGATTGGCATTCGCGAAGAAGGGCGAGTTTGCGACCTCCGATAAAGCGCCGCTGCCAGCGTCGATGGAGAAAACGGAAACGTTGTCAGTAAAAGTATTGGTCACTAACAAGTATTTGCCTGAGGGGTCGATGACCGCCGCATTCGGCCCGGAACCTTTGACCGGAGTCGGAGTACCACTGAGGGTCAAAGTGCCGTCGCCGGCGACGTTGAAAATCGAGATGGAGTTGGCGTGGGAACTGGAATTGACCGCGTAGAGAAACTTCTTCGAGGGGAGCAAGGCGAGGCCCCTGGGCGTAGTGTTCTGCACTTGCGGTGTCTCCGCGCCCTTGGAGATGGCTCCGGTGGAGCCGTTGATGTGGAGCAGAAGCACCGACCCACTGGCGGGCAAGGTTACGTAGGCGCTATGGTTAGGCCCGGCCGAACTGTGACGGCTGTTGCCGCAGGAGAGGGAAAGTCCGGCCAGAACGAGGACCATGGCCACGGCCGCAAGAATCCGGCGAAAACAATTTTGATCTGCCAGTGCGGCACGCGCCGCCCTTAGAAAGCTCATTTGCAAACCTGCTCCTCAATATTCAAGGTGAGAACGAAAAGGTCGTGTTCACTATCGTGCATGAGAAGGCGGGAACAACGCAACTGCGTGGACAGGTGATCGTGTCCCAAAATCATTTACCACAGAGGACATTAAGGACCACGAAGGGAACCATAAGGCTTGAAGATTTTGGTGTGACTTCTTGCGATTAATGGTTGATTGTGACAATGCCGTTCTCCTGGGCGAGGCAAATATCAAACCCTTTGGGTTGGATGCGCGGGCGGGGCGGGGCAGGGTTGGAAAGGGCGAAATGCTTGGCGGCGGGATGTGTTCTAATCGTTGTGTTCTAAAACTGGTGTTCCAAGTTAGGTTCGAAATAAAGATTACGTCGTGATCGACATCCACTGCCACCTTCTGCCCGAGGTTGACGACGGCCCCAAGTCCTGGGATGCAGCCGTGGAAATGTGCCGCATGGCGGCAGCGGACGGCATTACCCATGCTGTCGCGACCCCGCATGCCAACGATCGTTACGCCTACGATCGCGGATACCTCTCTGGGCTGCTCGGCCAGCTACAAGAGAAGGTGGGTCCCGCGCTGCAACTGAGCTTGGGCTGCGATTTTCATCTTTCATTCGAGAATTTGGAACGCGTGCTGGAGCAGCCGCACACCTACACGATAGGCGAAACCAACTATCTACTGATTGAACTCAGCAACTTCAGTGTTCCGACCCATCTTGCCGACTGTTTCGTGCGCCTGGGAGATCGCGGACTTACGCCGATCCTGACCCACCCCGAACGGAACCCGATCCTGCAGCAAACGCCGCAGCGCATCCTGGAGCTGGCGGAGCAGGGCTGTCTGATTCAAATCACGGCCTCGGCGCTGACCGGGTTCTGGGGAGAACGGCCCGAAATCGTCGCCCGCTGGCTGCTCGACCGGTCAGCGGTCCACATCCTGGCCTCCGACGCTCACGACACCAGGCGGCGGATCCCGAATCTTTCCGCGGCTCGCAATGTGGCAGAAAGAATCGTGGGAGCCGAGTATGCGGAAGCCCTGGTCGAGGGCAACCCGGGGTCAATTGTCAAAGGACAGCCGATCCCTTACTATCCGCGGCCCGTGCTCGATTAGCAAAAGGTGGACTAGAGGCTTTTGGCTTTTGGGCAACTGCTAACAGCTAAAAACCAAGAGGCTTGTTCCCCGGTTATAATCGTGCGCACTGATGAACCTGACCTCTGGCACCAAACTCGGGCCGTATGAAATTGTCTCTCTGCTAGGCGCGGGCGGAATGGGCGAGGTTTATCGCGCCCGTGATTCTCGTCTGCGTCGTGAAGTGGCGATCAAGGTTTTGCCGCAGGCGCTTTCGCTGGACGCTGACCGGATGCGGCGTTTTGAGCAGGAGGCGCTGGCCACTGCGGCACTGAATCATCCCAACATTCTCGCGGTGTTCGATATTGGCACAAGCGAGGGCTCGCCTTACGTCGTGTCGGAATTGCTGGAGGGAGAAACGCTGCGGGACCGTCTGCGCAGTGGCGCGATTGCGGTGCGCAAGACTTTGGATTACGCCATGCAAATCGCGCATGGACTGGCTGCGGCGCACGAAAAAGGAATCATTCATCGCGACCTGAAGCCGGAGAATCTATTCGTCACGAAAGATGGGCGAGTGAAGATTCTGGACTTCGGACTGGCGAAGCTGACACAACCCGATCCCGGCGCGGGATCGAACACTGCCATGCCGACCGCGACCCACGGCACCGAGGCTGGGGTGGTGATGGGGACGGCGGGATACATGTCGCCCGAGCAGGTGCGGGGCATGACGCTCGATGCGCGCTCCGACATTTTCAGCTTTGGGGCAATTCTCTACGAGATGCTTTCGGGCAAGCGGGCGTTTCACGGAGACACTGCCGCGGACACGATGAGTTCGATCCTGAAGGAAGAACCTCCGGAGTTGACGGAAACCAATCGCAATGTTTCTCCGGCGCTGGAGCGCATCGTGCACCACTGCCTGGAGAAGAGCCTGGAGTCGCGCTTCCATTCCGCCAGCGATATTGCGTTTGATCTGGAACATCTGACTGGGCTTTCCGGGAGTACGGCTAGAGCAGCGACGGCGGGCAGTGGTGCGAGCTTTGCGATTGGCCAGTCGCGCCGGAAGCTGCTGATCGTGATCGCCGCTGGGCTGGCCATCGCCGCTGCGGTCTATGGTCTCGGCTGGTGGACTGGCAAATCAGGTGCCCAAGGATCGCAAGCCGAGTATCAACAGATTACGTTTCGCACGGGCTCGATCGGCAATGCTCGGTTTACGCCCGATGGCAGTATTGTGTACAGCGCATCGTGGGAGGGCGGCGAGAACCAACTGTATATGTCGCGCACCGACGACCCGGGCGCGCGCGAACTGGGAATCAAGGATGCGGAACTGCTGGCAATCTCCAAGAGCGGAGAAATGGCGATCCGGCTCAATACACAGTTTTACGGAGGCTACGCGCGCAGCGGCACGATGGCGCGGGTTCCGCTGAGTGGAGGAACGCCGCGAGAAGTTCTGGACAATGTACAGGACGCGGACTGGGCAGCCAACGGCGAAAGCATGGCCGTGGTGCGCTATGTTCCGGAGAACAATCACTGGCGTCTGGAATACCCGGCAGGCAAGGTGCTCATCGACAGCATCAACTGGATGAGTCATCCGAAGATTTCGCCGGACGGGAAGTGGGTGGCCTTTGCCGACCACGAGAATACCGGGGGCGACGACGAAGGATCGGTCGCGGTGATTGGCGCGGATGGCAAAGAGCCGGAGAAGAAACTTTCTTCCGGGTGGACTTCGCTGCAGGGAATTCTGTGGTCTCCGGCGAGCGATGAGATCTGGTTCACGTCCACCAATACGGGCAGCGCCTCGAACCCGCGCGCGGTGACCCTCTCGGGCAAGCTCCGGACGCTCGCGAACGTGCCCGGCGGCATGTGGCTGGAAGACCTCCGGAATGGAATGGTATTGACCGTGGCCAATCACGCGCGGATTGGGATCCGGGGGATGGCGCCGGGCGGCAAAGAGGAGCGCGAACTTGGGTGGTTCGGGTGGTCGCTCATGCGCGATATCAGCCGCGACGGAAAGAAGATCCTGTTTGAAGAAGAAGGCGATGGCGGGGGAGCGAATTACACCGTGTTTCTGCGCGATACGGATGGGTCGCCTCCGGCAAAGATTGGAGAAGGACTCTCCCTGGCCCTCTCACCCGATGCAAAATTTGCGATCACGAAACCGGCGAAGGGTGGGCCGTTGAGCCTGGTGCCGACGGGAGCGGGCGAAGCAAGGCAACTCACGCACGATGCCGTGAGCTACGGCGGGGCTCGTTTTCTGCCGGATGGAAAACGGTTGCTAGCCTCGGGGATTGAATCCGGGCACGGTACGCGCGACTACCTGATTGATCTGAGCACTGGCGATTCCAAGCCCATCACTCCCGAGGGCATCGTCGGCGTGCAAGTCTCGCCGGACGGCAGGAGCATCGCGGTGCGTGGACCCGATGGCAAACGGGGAATCTGGCCGCTGGATGGGGGTGGGTTTCATCCTATACCGGGGCTCGAATCGAACTCCCCCGTCATCGGCTGGACTCCGGATGGTGAGTCGCTGTACGTAGTTTCACCCCGACAGGGCGCCATAGCCCTGAAAACCGCGAAGGTCAATCTGGTAAATATACAGACCGGAAAAATGGAGCCGTGGAAAACCCTCGGTGAGGAAACGAGCGCGGGGGTCTCGTCCGTTGCTGAACCTCGTCTTTCCAGCGACGGGACGGCGTATGCGTATGTCTACGTGCGGGTGCTGTCGGAGGCGTATGTGGTGACGGGGTTGAAGTAGCTGTCAGCCGTCATGGCTCAGGGGCCTACTTCAAGGTTGTTAGTGTAAACGCCTGTTATCGGAAGTTACCCCTGTCCGTCTCGTCGAAGAGGGGCCTGATACAATCAGGCCGATCCGGCGTCGCAAAAGGGAGCCAGAGACCTATGAAATACATAGCGTGTATCTTCATGCTCGGGACGTTTCTTTGTTACCCGGCAGCCGCAGCACAAATGAAACTCGGGGATCTATATAAATTGTGCACGTCTTCCAATGAGGGCGATAAGAGTGCATGCAGGTTTTATATTTTGGGCGTGTTCGAGGGGGCACAGGTGGTGGGTGGGACGGTGCAGGATAAATCCGGCAGCCTTCAAGAGGCGAAAGACAAACGCTTCTGTGTGCCGGAAGGTCTCACCAGTGCGGCTATGGAAATCACCGTCAAAATGAGGATGGGAGAGGACCTTGCTGTGTACCCCGAAGATCGCGATATGCCTGCGGTCTCCTTTGTAACAGCAGTGATTTAAAAACAATTTCCCTGCCAGAAGACAAAATAGAGCGGCATGATAGTTCATCCATGTCCGTAGTTGTTGTAACATCTCTATTACACTCATCTAACGCGCCCGAGTACGTTACCTCGTTTACTGAACGCTCCATGGTCGCCACCATGCAAGGTGGAGCAGAGGGAGAGCTTTTTGTCGAAGACTCCTACGTTAAAGCAGATTCTTGATGCTTTGGAAAAGCAGGTAATGGTCGGAAAAACCTACCTCGATACCGCGAGGGGCTTGCTGAACGCGGACCCTGTGCTCGTCCAGGACGCGCCGACTTTCTTCGGTATGGCGATTGATGGCAGCTTGGAGCTTGCGCAGATGGCTGTCGCGAGGCTCTACGACACGACGAAGAATACGATGTCTGTGCCCAAGATGTTGGAACGGGCGGAGCAAGAGGCAGGCACCTTCCAGCGTGGCAGTGGGCAGGAAGTCAGGAAGACGATAGCGGAGTGCCAGAAGATAGTTGTCGGGCTCGATCCGGTCATCGCAGCTATCGGCGAACGAAGGAACGCATGGCTTGCTCATCTCGATCCGAACACAATCGCCGACCCGAACGCACTGGCCGCCCGAGCAAAACTGACGCTTCCGGACCTCGAGCGGGGTTTTAAGGACACCGAGGAGATAGTCCTGAAGATGTCCTCTCTGTACGACGGGACAATAGGTGAGCCGAAATACATCGGCGGTGACGACTACAAGGTCGCGCTCGACTGGATATGCCGCGCCAAGTGCGCATTGATTGAAAAGTACGAGCACGAGTTTAAGCGGAAGTGGGATGGCCCTCGACCAAAGGACTGCTCCCGCAAGGACTGGGAGCTGCTGTAGTCCTCCATACTAAGACGCTGCTAACACCCTGCCGGACCCGTCCCAGTTGGCGACAAATCGCCATTACACTAACTAACTACACCCTTGGCTTGCTCTGGGAATCAAACTAGCCCGAGCTGTTAGGCCGTGCGGTTTGTACCCTGTCCGGAAAATAGCAGGTCCTTCGCCTCACTCAGGATGACAAGCCTTTGAGTATTCAACAAACAGTCCGCACCGGAACCTGATGGCTGAGGGCTGAGGGCTGACGGCTCTGCATGTTAGATTCAAACGATGCGCTCCATCCTGCAAAAACGTTCGCTGCGATTTGTGTTTGCGGCGAACGTGATCTCCATGCTGGGGAGCGGGATGAACTCCGCGGCGGTGGCATGGACGATTTTGCAGCGCACTCACTCGGAGATGGCGTTGGGCACGTTTGTCGCGCTGCAGACGATTCCGGCCATGCTGATGCTGCCCTTCACCGGCGTCATTATCGATCGCGAAGACCGGCGGCGGCTGGTGATGTGGCTGGATGCGGGGCGCGCCGTGGTTATTCTGGCGGTCACTGTGCTGGCGTTTATGGGTCGGGTGAAAGTGTGGGAACTTTACCTGATGAACACGCTGGTGGCGGCGGGCTTCTGGATGTTCTGGCCGACGATCACGGCGCTGATTCAGGAACTGACGCCTGAGGGCGAGTTCGTGCAGTCGAATACATTTCTGCTGGCGGGGATACAGGGTGGCTGGCTGATTGCCGGCGCGCTGGTTGGATTTGTCTATGAACACATTGGCCTCGGCGGAGTGCTGCTGATCGACGTGAGCACGTATGTCGTTTCTTTTTCTTGCTACTTCGCGGTGCGGCAGGGGCGGCATGTGGTGCCGCGGGCGGTGGAACTTCGTCACGATCTGGAGGCGGCGGAAACCGCGGCTGCGCGCTTTCTGCGCGAGATGCGCGAAGGACTCGTGTTTCTGCGCGAGCATCGCAGCGTGGTTTTCCTGGGGACGAGTTGGGCTTTATTTCTGGGCGCGATGATGACGGGAGTGGTGGTCACGGCGCCCCTCAGCGATCGCGTCTTCCACGCCGGCGCTACGGGCTACGGATGGTTGAACGGGGGATGGGGTGTGGGCGCATTCCTGAGCGCTCTGTATGCTCCGGCGCTGATATCCCGGGTGGGGGCGCGCTGGTCGATTGCGCCGGCTATGCTGCTGCTGACTTTCACCATGGCGCTGGCGCCGTTCTCGCCGTGGCTGGCAATTGCGGTGCTGCTTTATGGGCTGATGGGATCGGCGCGGGGCGTCAGCGGCGTGGCCATGAATACCAGCCTGATGGAGCAAGTGCCGCCGCATTTCATGGGACGGGTGCAGAATACTTTCTATTTCTTTGGCACATTTCTACAGGTAGGGCTGGGGCTGACGGTGGGCTGGATCGCGTCGCGGATCAGCCTGGCGGCGGGGTTTGGCGTGATCGCGGCGGTGTATGCGGTGGCATTTGGCAGCGCCTGCTGGCCGATTCGCGCTCAAAAGGCGGCGGTGGCGGAGTAGGATTTGTGTGGAGCGGACACTCTTGTCCGCTGCCGTTGAAGTTGATTTTGAATTTAAGTTTGAAGATCAAGATCAACCCCAAGATCAAAAGCGGCGGACAGGAGTGTCCGCCCCACACAGATCGAGATGCTGTTATTCTTTCCTTTTTCCACGGGGAGCTTTGATCATGTTTGAAGATTTGAAAGGCCGGACGGCGGTCGTCTTCGGAGTGGCGAACAAGCGTTCGATCGCATGGGCAATCGCGCAGGGACTGCACGCGGCTGGGGCGAACCTCGCCATCACTTATCAGAATGAGCGGATGGAGATGGAAGCGAAAGACCTGATTCTGTCTTTGCCTGGGGCGGAAGGTTTCATGTGCGATGTTTCGAAGGACGAGGAGATTACGGAACTCTTCGAAAAGCTGAAAGCTCGTTATGGGAAGCTGCACGCGGTGGTGCACAGCGTGGCCTTTGCGCCCGCCGAGGAATTGAAGGGCGACTTCGTGAACACGACGCGCGAGGGCTTTCGTGTGGCGCACGACGTGAGCGTGTATTCGCTGATCGCGGTTTCGCGGGCGGCGGCGGCGCTGATGGAAGACGGGGGCAGCGTTATTACGATGACATACTACGGGGCGGAAAAAGTAGTGCCGCACTATAACGTCATGGGCGTGGCCAAGGCGGCGCTGGAATGCACGGTCCGCTATCTGGCGCAGGATCTGGGGCGGAGGAAAATTCGGGTGAATGCGATTTCGGCGGGGCCGATCAAGACGCTGGCGGCGCGCGGCATCTCGGGCCTGGGAGACATGCTGCGTTCGCACGCCGAGCGAGCGCCGCTGCAGCGCAATGTGGAAGTCAGCGAAGTGGGGAGCACCGGCGTCTTCCTCGCCTCGGATGCAAGTTCCGGCATCACGGGCGAAATCATCTACGTGGATTGCGGCTACAACATCATGGGATTCTGAAGGATGGGGATCTGCCAGCGGTGCAGGTTAGAGTCGCCGGGATTCGCCCTGAAATAGTTCCAGTAAAGCCTCGAAGGCAATCCGCCGATAAAGTAGGCAGGTGCAAACTCCTCGCTTGGGTTTCGAATTGCAGCCGATTTCGCTGTTTCCGGAGGCGCTGGACAGCCATGTTCCGGAAGCGGGGCTATGACGCAGAGGGTTAACGCAGAGGAAGCCATTTCGCCCTCGAACGGATTCTGGCGCTCGCTGTTCATTGGGCCCGAAGTCACACCGCCTCCCACCGACCCGCTCCATTGCGATGCACCCGAGCTGCGTCACGCGGAGATTGCCGCAGTGTACACAGGGCAGCGGGTGGCGGGCGATTTCTACGAATTGCTGAGAGTGGGACCATCCCGCATGCTATTCGTGCTGCTGGACATCGCCGGCCAGCGAGCGGACACGCGAGAAATCCTGATCGCGGTGCAGAAGACGTTCCGAACCCTAGCGCCCGAACTTCTTGCGGGAGAAGATTTGAACGAGACCACCGCCATGATCGAACTGTGCCACGAGATGAACCTGACCATTTTGGGCGGCGGTCTTCGTAGTTGTCCGGCCTTCATGGGTTGCTACAACGAAAATCTGGGGACGGTGTGCTACGCCAATGCCGGCCACACTGCGGGGCTGCTGCGCGACGAGACGGGAGTCACGCTGCTGGAAGCGACGGGGTTGCCGCTGGGCTTGTTCTCGCACACGACGCAGAGCGCGGCTACCTGTCACCTGGTGCCCGGCGCGGCGCTTCTGGCGGTCTCGCGAGGGATCATTGAAGCGGAGTACGTCGAAGCGGACGGACGGGCTGCAGAATTCGGGCTGGACGGAGTGAAGCAAAGCTTTCAGGACGCGGCAGTGCTCAGTGCGCACGACTTGTGCCTGACCATGCTACAGGCGGCTCGGAAGTTCATGCCGACCACCCCGACACAAAACGATCTTACGACGCTGGCGCTGGTGCGGAGTGCGTCTCCTGGGACGGCCTGAAACCGGGCAGCTACTACAGGGACATTCCTGGGGCTGCGATGTACCAGATGCCTGCCAGGAATTGCTCGATAGAAAATTCCTGAATACCTTCCTGGACACGCAGTTCGTCGTTCAAAAAATGGCAAAAAAGGTTTCCGGCACCGCGATCGAAGCGGTCGATGCGAACGCGATTGCCGTCGCGATCGGCGCAGATTAAGCCCACATGCAGGTCCTCTGTCTTTATTTTCCGCACTGTTCCTCGACTGGCGTGGAAGATTTCCATTATTGGATGCTGGTCCACATGTTTCGATCCGATCCACTGGTTGGAGGCGGGCGGCTATTCAGCTATTCCATTGCGTCGATGGCAGGTATCATATAGATCGGGGTATCGGTATGCAAAGAAACCTTCTGGCCTTTGTATTTTTCGCGGCTGCCATGCTCTTTTCCATGGTGCGGGAATGGAGCGCGCCGGTGGCGTGCGTTCGCGCGCCCATGACGAATGCAGTTCTTCGTAAGTAGCGCGCGGCATCCGGTCATTGCGGAAGCGGAAGGACCGGCTTCGACGGCGCAGGCGACTGGCCAGGTGGAAGCGAGGGAAGCTTCTTCTTTGTCATGATGCGGTTCTGGACGTCGGGCCAGAACTCATTGAAGATTCCCCCGATCTGTCCATAGAGCATGGCAATGCCGGCGCGGCTCATGGTCAGGCCAAAGCCGCGGTCTTGCTCGGGATAATAAATATTGGAAATCCCGCCGGAACTGAGGGCTCCCAGCACATTGGAAAAGTGAAACATGCGGCCGCCGCTGTCCTGGTGCGCCACCACCTGCTCGACCATGCTGTGCGCAAGCCTCCGCTTGAAACCACCTTCGCCGAGACGAAAATAGCGCGGATCCTGCTTGCACAACACCGGGTAAAAGTAGTTACTGAAGAAGCCGCTTGACACGCTGTCGGTGAAAGCGGCGCCGTAGCGTTTGCCGTAGCCTTCGGCGCCTTGACCGTACGCTGGAAAGGAATCCTGGGCCTGGGCGATCCCGGCTTGCGCCCCCGTCAAGACGAAAGTTACCGGGTCAAAAGCAGACTTCACGAAAAGATGGAACTTTTCTCCGCCTGTCAGCGGCGGCGCATTCAGATGGGTGGTCCCGAAGTGCGGTACAACGCCCATGACCCGGTACGTTTGTTCCTGCCGCTCGATTTCTTTTTCCTGGCCGGTTCTGGTCTGGGAGGGAGCGTCGGGAAGCTTCTTTGGAGCGGCACCCTGTTTCGGCTGGGGGTTGACCTGGGCCAGGCAGATGCCAAGTGTGGGCAGGACTGAGCTTGCGACGGCAAAAGATATCTTCAAGCAGCTATGACTCCAGTAGAAGGTAGCGCGCGCACCTGGCGTTCACCAGGCGGTAACCTGGATCCGGCGATCACTTTCGCCCACGCTCTCCAGCACGATCTCAACGTTCCGGTCGCGCACGAAGCGAGGGAACTTCTCTCCCCACTCTATCAGCAAGATGCAGTGAGGAGCGAGAAGGTCGTCAAGGCCGAGCGTTTCCAGTTCGCGCACAGTATCGATGCGGTAAAGGTCAATGTGGTAGAGGGTAATGTGGGGTCCGCGGTATTCGTGGATGAGGGTGAAGGTGGGGCTGGTCACGTCCTCGGCGCGAGCGGCTTCGAAGCCTTCCGCGATCCCCTTGGTGAGGGTCGTCTTCCCCGCCCCGAGGTCGCCGCGCAGGAGCACGATGAGCGGAGGAGAGAGCTCGGCGGCAAGCTTGCGCCCGAAAGCGATTGTCTCCTCGGCAGAGTGAGTGAGGGTGTGGCTCGTCATGCGGTAGGATTCAGTATAGCGAAGCAGCCGCGGGCTTCGGGCGCACGGGTTGCTTGGGGCGCGAAGCGCGGCTTGCGGCGCTTATTGAGTCGGCAGTCGAAATTAGACCAATGGTTGGGTCAGAATCTGGGCGGCGTCTGAAGCTGCGTGGAACCCGAATCCAGAAAACTGCGGTCCAGAGCGGAATCGAGGGCCATACGGAGCTTGCGGTGGTCCTCGTCGCCCAGGGCAATGAAGCGAAAAGGCTGATGACACGCGCTCGGGAACTTGCGCGTGGGGTGCAGCATTTCGGCCATGCCGTGGATGGCACCCGAATGGGTGTGGAAAGCGATTTCGACAAAATCTCCGGTGGATAGCTCGTGCTGCAACTGCAGCAACCCTCCGGTGATGGAAATGGATTGTAGTTTTGCGCGCGCGCGCTGGCCGCCTTCGGCCATCACGGCTGCCGCGACCGATCCATTGAGTTGGACTCGAGGGGAACGCCGGTTGGCATTGGTTTGGGGGAAGTGAGTCATAGCCAAGTGAACTATGGCATGCACCGGCGGGTTGGGGCAGATTACGAAAGCGCCTGTACACGAGCGCAGCAGCCTATGGTGAAACTGCAGCGGCCAAACCCAGCGCCTAAAGGCACCTTGATAACACGGCACTTACGGTTTGCCGGAAGGGGTACCCCGATACAAAACGTAGTTCGGCCCCGGGCTGGCAGGGTTAAAGACGGGGCTAATCTGGTTCTGCCGATTGCCCAGGTTTGCGATAATAACGGCAGTAACTTTTCTGGCTGGCCCCAAGAGAGTACCTTTGTGCAGTAGGGCACTGATAAGAGGAAGTTTGCACGATTATGAGGCGTTTAGAGATATGGGTATAGCGAAAGGGTCAAGATTTCAGTATGCGGTAGCGGCGGTTTGCGTGCTGGCGGCATTGCTGACGGGATGCTCGCGTGATCCGAACGTCCGCAAGCAGAAGTACCTGGAGAGCGGCCAGCGCTACTTCGACAAAGGGCAGTACCGGGAAGCCGCGATTCAGTTCGAGAACGCCATCCAGGTTGATTCGCGTTTCGCCGACGCCCACTACAAGCTGGCGCTGACGGCAATGAAGCTGCAGCAGTGGCCAAGCGCCTATCAGGAGCTCGCAACCACCGTCCAACTCCAGCCGGACCAATATGCGGCGCACCTTGACATGGCCAACCTGCTGATCCTGAATCGTCAGTTCAATGACGCGAAGGAGCATCTGGATTTGCTCGCGGAAAAGCAGCCCAACAACCTCGAGGTCTACATCGCACGAGCCAACTACTATGCCGCCAGCAATAACACCAGCGCTGCCTTGGCGGACATGCAGACGGCGCTAAAACTGGATCCGAACCGTTCCGACTCCTATCTGAATTTGGCAATGCTGCAGACGCACGGGCAACAGTGGGACGGGGCGGAGAAGAGTTTCAAGCAAGCGATCGAACTTAGTCCCAAGTCCATGAATGCGCTGGTCTCGCTGGGGAACTTCTACCAGACACGCGGGCGATTTCCCGAGGCAGAGCAGTTATTCCGGCGGTCCATTGAAACCGCTGGGGACGATCCCAACCCGAGGCTTTCTCTGGCCAACCTGTATATGGTTGAGAACAAGGCCGTGCAAGCCGAGGAATTTCTGCGGCAATCGAAGAAGGATTTCCCTAATAATTCGGTGGGGTACCGCATGCTGGGCGATTTTTATTTTTCCAATAACCAGCTTGATAAAGCGACCGCCGAGTATGCCGGGCTGTATCAGGACCATGCCAAGGACATGGTGGTCAAGAAGAATTACATTCAGTTGCTGATTTTAAAAGAGCGGCTTGACGATGCCCGGAAGTTGAATAACGAGGTGATGAAGGCGAAGCCGGATGATCCCGACGCCCAGATTTACAAGGGCGAAATCGAGATTCGCAGCGGCAAAGCCAGCGATGCCGTCAATACGCTGCAAGCGGTGTTGAAGAACGATCCAGATAATGCGGTGGCGCACTACCAGCAGGGCTTGGCCTTCGACCAACTGGGCAACAGCAGCCGGGCAGAATCGGAGTGGCGCGATGCGGTGCGACTGCGTCCTGACATTGTGGAAGCGCATCGGGCGTTGGCGGGCATTGCCATCCACCGGAGCGATCCCGGGGCGCTCGCCCAGGAAGCGGACCAGATCATCGCGATACAGCCAGCGGCTCCGGACGGATACCTGCTGCGGGCGGTGGCCGAAATCGATCGCAAGCAGTTCTCGACGGCGGATGAATATATTAAGCGATCTCTGGAGAAGGAGCCAAACAACCCCGCCGCGTACGTGCAGTTGGGCAACCTCCGGATGGCGCAGAACCAGCCAGCCGACGCGCAAAGAGCCTACCAGCAGGCGCTTGATCAGGATCCGAATTCCACCGACGCGCTGGGCGGCGTGCTCAACGTGGACCTGATACAGAAGCAACCGGATCGGGCCGTCGCTACCGTCAAGACGCAGTTGGCGAGGTATCCCAAGAACGTCGGGTTTCACATCATGCTGGGCCAACTCCTGATGGAGCAGAAAAAAGATTTAGCGGGGGCGGAACAGGAATTCAAACAAGCCTCCGACTTGGATAAAAAGAACAGCGAGGCGCTGGTTAAACTCGGCCTGGTGCAGAGCGAGCGCGGCGCCACCGATCAGGCACTACAAACCTACATTGATGGGTCTAAGACCAACCCCAAGGAGATCGCTTTCTACCTGCTGGCCGGTGGCATCTACGAGAGGAGGCAGGATTGGGAGCACGCCAAGCAGCAGTACCAGAAGGTGCTGGAGATTCAGGCAGACAATCCGCTGGCCTCCAACAATTTGGCGTATGTGATGCTGCAGCAGGGTGGCAATGTGGACGTGGCTTTCGCCATGGCGCAGACGGCTCGGCGCCAGCTTCCCAATAATCCGAGTTCTGCCGACACGCTGGGCTGGGCTTTCTATCACAAGCATGTGTACACGTCCGCGATTAACTTGTTGAAAGAAGCGGTGAAAAAGGAACCGGACAACGCGCTCTTTAACTACCACCTGGGACTGGCGTACGCCAAGAGCGGTCAGGCGGGGTTGGCCCGGCAACAACTGGACCGCGTGGTGAAGATCAAGCCGAACTTCCCGGATGTTGAGGAACTGCGACGGGCTGTGGCAGAGGCGAAAGGGTAGAGAGTCACCTTGCCCGCATACGAGATGGGCAAGCCACCTCTCTACACCGGCAGTTCTTCCTGCATCCATCCGCCGGTGACTTCCGGCTTGGGGTCGCTCGCGAGATCCAGAATCAGTTTTTCCAGGACCATCCGCTTGCCGGGAGGATTCGAGCGCAGGGCCAGATCGGCTTTGGCGACCAGGCGAATCGAGCGCGTCAACTCGCGCTTCGATTTGTAGCGCCGCGCCTGCCGGATGATATCGTCGGCGGCAAACGGGGGCACGCGAAAGCCCTGCCACAATGCCGCCCAGAGCATGCGCTGGTCGCGGACATTGCGCTCCAGGATGACCAGCATCTGGCGAAAAGTCTTGGCCAGCATGTAGAGATGACCGATGGCCGCGTCTTCGCCGTCGCCGGTCGAAAGCAGGGCATCGAGGACCTGGAGCGCGCGCACGCGATCTTTGGAAGAAATCGCATCGGTCAACTCATAAAGCGAGCGCTGTTTTGCGGCGAGCACCATGGTCTCGACATCGCCGAGGGTGATTTTTTTCTTTTCGCCAACGTAAAGAATCAGCTTTTCCAGTTCGTTGGAGACCATCATCATGTCGCCGCCCAGCGCATCGACTAACTCGCGAGCGCCGTCGGCGTCCATCTTGACGGCACGTGTGGCGCAGTACTCGGCAATCCAGCGGACGGCTTCGCCTTCTTCCACACGAGACAGTTCGACAATGCCACAGAACGGACCAAGGTCTTCGCGGATCTTCTGGTAGCGGTCCTTGTCCGTCAACTCCATGCGGCGGGCGTCGGCGGGAATGCTGATGTAATCGGCGACGAACACTAGCAGCGCATCGGGATTGGGATTCTTGCAGTAGGCTTCGATGGCGCCGATTTTCTCTTCGTTTGAGCCGCGGCCAAACAGGGTCTTCACGCCGCGTACGAAGAACACCTGAAAGGGCGCCATCAGCGAGGGCGTCCGGGCGCGATCCAGAACTTCATTCAGCGAAGTCTCGGCGAGATCGAACTCAAACAAGCCAAAGTCACGCGAGTCGGGCGCGACCAGGTGTTCAAGAATGGCATCGCGGCAGCGTTTGCGAAAAAACGCTTCGTCGCCAACCAAGACATAAGCCGGCTTGAGCTGGCGCGATTGGAGTTCGGAGAAAAAGCGGTCGGCCTGACTGAAGGCGCGCATCATCGATCGTAGTCCTCCAACATCAGTAGGCCTCCAGGATGTTGGCCACCAGGGTGCGGGCGAAATCGCGGGAGAGGCGATCGACGGCCGGAGAATCTTCTTCAAAAAAACTGGGGAGATCGCGGGACAGTTCGTACTGATCGTGAAAAAGATAGGAAGGATTCTCGAAGAGCACCTTGCCCTGACGGTCGGTCAGGGACACCTGGATGCTCACGGTGATCAGAGCGCTGGCTGCGCGCCCGGTTTGGGAGTCGTAAGCCAGGGGGGTAGCCGACGCCGATAAAACTGTCGCCTTCAGCACGGCATCGGCGTCGCCGTTGGTGTCGTGGATCACATGGTACTGGGTGCGGACATTGAATTCGCGTACGACGGCGTCGGTTAGCAGTTGCTCGATGCGAAAAGTCTGGCTCCGGCTGACGAAGGCGGGAATCGCGATGGTGTGGATATTCTGTGGCAGTTCGACTGCGGTTCCGGCCGTGTGGTAGCCACAGCCGGTCGAGGCCAGGCCCACTCCGAGCGCCACTGCGGCGGCCCACCGGCTCGCGGTCCAGCGGGTCCGCATCCCGAAGATCGTTGAGCAGAAGATCATTGAATCTGACCACGCGGCCGGGATGCGGTCATGGTCTCGGCGCATTCGACCGCGGTCAAAGCGGCAACGCGCAGGTTGTCGGTCGTTGCCCACAGCCACACGCCGTTTTTGTGATTGGCATCGCCGGTGAGTGAGACGAGAATGTCGCCTTGACCGGCGGCGCTCACGTTGGTGGGCAGATCTTCCGGGCTGCCACTGACGACGACGTGCTCACCCGCCAGTGCCTGCGAAATATCCGCGAGCGCGACCGGCTTGTCCATCTCCAGATAAACAGAAAAGCCGTGCCCATGGAAGACAGGCGCCTGCAGCACCTGCAGGGCAGGCTCGGCTGCGCCGCTGGCAATATGCAGGTAGTGCTTTCGGATGCGCTGCGACACAGCTTCCAGCGCCAGGCGGGATTCCCGCCCATAGCGCGCCACCATATTGAAGGCCACCTGGATGTCGAAGACATTCTTCGGCAGCTCCTGAAAGGAGAGCAGATTTACGGTCTGCTCGTGCAGTTCGTCCATCCCCTTCTGGCCATTCTCGGAGGCCGGCTCAAACACGGTGGCGATCATGCGTTGTATTTTGGCAGCCTTCCCGCTGCGCAAAGCGAGCATGGCGAGGACCGTCGCCGCAGGATGAGCGACGACCACGGGGCCCGGTTGCAACTCCGGGGCAATGGGCTGGCCGGTCTGGCGCTCGATCCAAGGCGAGCGGATGGATGCTCCGGCTTCATTTTCGAGCGCGAAGGAGAGATCCACGATGGTATCGCCGAGGTCGCGCGCCGCCTTCCAGTGTTTTGTGGTAGAGCGTGGGTCGGAAACGAAGAAGGCGAAGTCGACGCGCTCGAACTGTTCCGGGCGGATGCTCTGGATAAAATTCATCTCGTCGCCAACCGCTTCCAGCCGTCCGAGAGATTCTTCGTCATCGAGCAGCCGGACGTCAACAACAGGAAAATTTCGTTCGCGCAGGATTAGAGCAAGCTCTTTACCCTTGAGGGATGCCGCGCCGACAATGGCCGCGCGATAAAGGTTCGTGCCGCGAAGATCGGGCTGCGCGGCGGCGGATTTGGAAAGCGGCGTCTTCGAAAGGGGACTCATGGGGTCTGCGATGCCTCCCGGTAGGCCGGAGGTGCAGGCGGAGTCTTGCGATGGAAGATCCACTGCAAGCGCCAGAGGACACCGGAAGCCATGTAGAGAATCGCGATGGCGAAAAGCGCGGGCCGGGAAAAATACCAGATCGACGCAATCAGCACGGCCATCAGCACAATCAGGCGGAATGGATGACGCGAACGAAAATCAATATCCTTGAAACTGTAGAAACGCCACGTGCTCACCATCAGATAACCGACGACGACGACCATCATCAGCCAACTCATGGCGGTGACCCATGAAGTGACGGGGACGCCGGCGGAGTAGTGAACGATGGCCGCAATGACTCCGGCACCGGCTGGAATCGGCATGCCCACGAAATATTTCTTTCCAGGATGTCCAGGATTTGAGGGCTGGGGATTCTTGGCAATGTTAAAGCGCGCCAGGCGGCTGGCGCCCGCCATGAGGAAAGCGAAGCAGGCGATCGATCCCAGTTGTGCGATCTTCAGGCGCAGTTCAGGGGCAACCGCGGCTGGCAGCAAATGGAAGCCCCACATCCAGGCAAGCAGGGCCGGGGCAACACCGAAGGTGATCACGTCGGCGAGCGAATCGAGTTCCCTGCCGAAATCGCTGGCGGTGTGGGTCATGCGTGCGACGCGTCCGTCCAGGCCGTCAAACAACACGGCAAAACCGATGGCTATGGCGGCGAAGTCCATGTGCCATGCTTCACCCGAGCTGCCATGCACGGTCTGGAGAATCGCGTAGAACCCAGCCGCGATATTCGCCGTGGTAAACAGCGAGGGCAGTATGTACATGCCCTTGCGCAATTTTCCACGCGGACGGTCGAATTCGCGACGGCGCGGCGTTCGCTCTTCCATGTTCATGTTCACGTTCAATGAGCCTCCCGCTCGCCGGCCCTGGTGGCAGCGACGGACTGAGCAACTGGCTGCCTAACCGGCAGCAAGGCAAGAACCGTAGCACCGCCCTTGACGCGATCACCGGGCTTCACCTGGATGGCGGCATCGCGATCGAACAGAACATCCACGCGCGAGCCAAACTTGATGAGGCCAACCCGCTGGCCGCAGGCCAGATGGTCTCCCACTTTAAAGTTGAAAACGATCCGGCGGGCGATCAGGCCGGCAATCTGCTTGAATATAACGGTGCGGCCGTCGCCTTGAACGGTGACGATGTTCTGTTCATTCTGGTCCGCGGAATGCGCTCCCATGGCGTTGAGGAACTTGCCACGCTGATAGCGCACGTCGCGGATCACGCCAGCGATGGGCGAGCGGTTGACGTGGACATCGAAGACGCTAAGAAAAATGCTGATGCGGTTCAGGGGAGATCCGCCGGCGGTCACCAGAGAAACATCGGTCACTTTTCCATCGCCGGGAGAAACGACGGCGCCGAGCAGGGTTGGGATGTGGCGCTCGGGATCACGGAAAAACCATAGGAAGAAGGCCGCCAGTAACAACAGCGGAATGGCGTAAGGCCACGCCGCCAGCCACAGGATCACACCCGCGGCAAGCAGGCAGCCCGCACCATAAAAATAGCCGTCACGCACCATAGGAATTCAGAATGATTATAGAGCGAGGGCGCGGCATTCTACATAACTGCAATAAAAAAAGGCGCTTAGAAGCGCCCCGTATGAAAACACAACCCACCTGCTACGGTTCAATATCTCGATACTAGAGTCGGCTAATCTAGGCGGACTGTCGCTGGACCTGGCGCTCGATGTCCAGCATCTGGTCTTTGAGGCGCAGCTTCAGTTTCTTCAGCCGCACTTCTTCCAGCTTCTCGTCGTCGGTGAGGTATCGTTTCTGGGTGAGGGATTCCAGCCGTTGGGAATATTGCGAATGCTCCTGAACCAGTCGCTGGAAGTCATCATGACCGATCGGGAAAGGGTCTCTTGGAATCAGCATCCTTGCTAGGCCTCCTGCTGTTTATTACTGCACGGTTAAAAAGTAGCACAGGGATCGGCAGGGGTTCAATGAGATTTCATAGATAGATTTCCACCGTCGGCAGGCGAGGCCAGGGTGTGAAGTTGCACAGGCAATGGTGCAGAAACTTGCGGCTTTTCGGCTCAGGTCAGCGGTCGAACCGAAGCGCGTACAGAATTGCATCCTCTACCGGATCTCTGTAATAAACCGGGCGGCGGCCAACCTCGCAAAATCCGTGTTTTTCGTAGAGTCGGCGGGCGGGCAGATTCGATTCGCGGACTTCGAGAAGGATGGCTGCCGCCGCCCCGCTCTCCGCACGCTGAATCAACACGCTCACCAGTTTGTCAGCGATACCACGACGAAGGAAGTCGGCGGCCACCACCACATTCTCGATCTCCCACTCGCCCGCGACCGCCTGGGCGCAAACAAAACCAGAAAGTTTCTCTGCTTCCTCGGCCACCAGCAGGATCCCGCTACCCACCAATTTCTGGTACTGCTGGGAAGTCCAGTGGGCTGCGCTCGGCGCGTGCTGCTCGATGGCAAGAATCGCCGGCACATCGTCGAGCGTGGCGGAGCGGATGGTGGGTAGCATGAGCGGCTTCACGGCTTCGGTTTCGAGAAAATTTCAGCGTCGGAATGGCGGATGTAGTTGGCTTCCAGTTCTTCGGGACGAACCGTCTGGCCGCGCTGGAGATGTTCCCAACCCAGCCGGGCGATCACGGCGCTGTTCGGATAGTCAATGAGTTCCACTTGGATTCCGGCAGCCCGAACGGTCTCCGCTAAAATGGCATCGGGTGTGACGACCGCCTTCGGCTTGCTTTCGGGAAGCCCGGCTTCAGCGCCCGTGGCTTCGGCAATCAACGCTTCCCTGCTCAGCAAGCGTTCGCTGTGCATGAGAAGGTTCATGCGAAGCTGCGGATCGAGTTCGTAGTCACCGGCATACACGTCACCCCGGCCGGCATCGAGCGCCGCGAGAACCCGACCGTAGGCCGCGCCGTGCGCGGTACTGCACCAGGCAGCGGCTTCCAGCAATGAAATCGCAGCGATTGGTTTCTGCAGCGCCTCGGCCAGAGCTTTAATAGCAGCCAAGCCCACGCGCAACCCGGTAAACGACCCCGGACCGGAGGCGACCGCGAATGCCCCCAGATCGGTCTTGCTATATCCGTGTTTTTCAAGCAGCGCGGCAATCTGCGGCACCAGTTGCGCCGAAAACGCGCCGCCGGCGAGCGGCACAACTTCAAGCACACTGATTTCGTTCCGGCCGGGTGTTACCCGCGCCAGCGCGATGCTGCCGTTCTTGCCCGAGGTGTCGGTTGCCAGCAGAAGCATAAATTCAAAACTGTACCGGTTGCCGGAAACAGTAAACCACGAAAGACACAGGGGGCGGCAAAGGCGCGATGGTCAATGCGAATTTTCCACCAATTCGAGCAGGACCCCCGCCGTGCTCTTCGGATGCACGAACATATATCGATGTCCGCCAGCGCCCGTCTTGATTTCATTCGACACCAGGCGCACGCCCTCGCTCTGCAATTTTGCAACCGCCGCCGCCAGATCCGGAACGCGCATACAAACGTGATGCAGCCCTTCGCCGTGCTTGGCGATGAACCGGGCGATGGTCGAATCGTCCGAAGTCGCTTCCAGCAGTTCCAGCCGGCACTGGCCGACAGGCACCATCACCAGCCGGACTTTTTCCTGCTCGACGGTTTCTTCCTCAGAAACGCTCAGCCCGAGCTTCTCGTAAATGGACTTCGCCGCCGCCAGCGACTTCACTGCAATGCCGAGATGATCAATGCTGAATTCCATAAATTGCCTGCCAACGATTGCCTTTCAACGACGCCGCGGACTTCCCGGCCCGCACCGACTTGTGGACGGGCGAGGACGCCCGTCTCTCCAACGAATCTAATCGCGTTCCGCGCCACGCACAATCTCTTCCACCAGTGAATACGGATCGCGCTTGTGCTCGGCGACCTCGGCGGCATAACGTTCGAGGCTGCCGCCGTCCATTTGCGCGCGCGCCTTTTCGAGCAGGGCATCGCGCAGCATCTCGACCAGCCGCTCCTGCCAGTTCTCGACGTTCTTCTTTAAAACGAGATTCTCTTTCTTCAGATATGCCTGGTAGTCGGCGATCGCCGCCGCCAACTCCGCGGTTCCCACGCCCTCGGTAGCGACGGTCTTGACGATCGGCGGCGTCCAGCGGTCGTGGCGCTCGGCCAGCGATTGCATGGCGCGAATCTCGCGCTCTACGCGCTCGGCGCCTTCGCGGTCGCTTTTGTTGATCACGAAAATGTCGGCAATTTCCATGATTCCAGCTTTGATCGTCTGCACATCGTCGCCCATGCCGGGCACAAGAATCACGATGGTGACATCGGCCAGCCGCACAATGTCGACTTCGTCCTGCCCGACGCCAACCGTTTCGATCATGACCAAATCGCGGCCCGAAGCGTCGAGCACAGTGGCGGCATCCGCGGTGGCGCGCGCCAGCCCTCCGAGCGATCCGCGCGTGGCCATGCTGCGGATGAAAATCCCCGGATCGTTATAGTGATCCTGCATGCGGATGCGGTCGCCCAAAATCGCTCCGCCCGTGTAAGGGCTGGTCGGATCGACCGCGATAATGCCGACCGTCTGATTTTCTTTGCGATAGTGCTTGGCGAGCCGATCGACCAGCGTGCTCTTGCCCGATCCTGGGGCGCCGGTCAGGCCGATGAGTCGTGCCTTGCCCGTATGCGGAAAGAGCGCTTTGAGCAGCTCCGACCAGCCTGCGGCGCGGTTCTCGACTGTGGAGATGGCACGCGCCAAGGCGCGGGGGTCGCCGGAGCGGAGGCGGGCGATGAGAGTTGTACTCACAAGAGTCAAGCAGGATAGTGTAACAACCCGCGCCGATCCGCGTTGATTCGATCTCATCGCCCGAAATAAGTTTCGCGGGAGTGCCAGCAGATAGCTTTTGACCTCAGCCGCCGAACCCCTTACGACAACCGTAGGAACAGAGGCCACCATGGATATGGTCCCGCTCAAGCCGGAACGTAAGGCGCAACTGGAAGAGTACGCCAAACGGCGCGGGCAAGACCCTGCCGCGGCCCTCGACGATGCTCTGGTCGCCTACCTTGAGTGGGAGCGTCAAGACTTCGCACAAGCCGTCGAGGGCATCCGTCACGGCTACGAGGATGTAAGAGCCGGGCGTACCAGACCCGCCACTGAGTTTCTCGCCGATCTGCGCCGAAAGCATGACCTTCCGCGTTACGGACACCGTTAGCCCCTCAAGCACTAACCAAAGAGTGAACCAAAACCCTTGCTGGCCTTGAGACTCCACACGCCCTCCGAAAGCGGTGGAAGTCAATGCGGAAGACGGGTAAGCTGGTAGGCAGGCACTGAAGCACAATGACTATCCAGGTTGAACTTAATCCCGAGGCGCAAGCTCGGCTCGTCGCCGTAGCCCAAGCTCAGGGCGTTCCGCTCGAAAAGGTGGCGGAGCGCTTATTGCACGAAGCCCTGGCCTCGCGCTCTGTGCCACAAGGAAATCTGTCCGTTGCTGAGTTTCATACGATGCTGGATGCGCTAGCAAAGGGTTCCGAAAAGTTACCGAACCTGGCGACCGAAAGCTTCACGCGGGAAAGCTTCTATGAGGACCGCACCTAGATGGCAGGCACGCCATACCTGGTTGACAGCAATGTCCTTCTTCGCTGGATCAAGCCGGATGATCGCGACTATCCGGTCGTAGTGTCGGCAATTGATGCTGTCCTTCAGCAGGGAGCTGTGCTCTGCTATACATCACAGAACGTCGCTGAATTCTGGAACACCTGCACCCGTCCACTCAATCGCAATGGATACGGGCTTTCTCCTCAGGAGGCCGACCGCCGGGCGAAGTTTTTCGAGGACAAGCTACAGTTGCTTCCCGATAGCGTGGCAGTTCACCGGGAATGGCGCAGGCTGCTGGTCACGCACAATGTCTCCGGCGCGCAAGTTCACGATGCGCGGCTGGTTGCCGCGATGCAAGTACAGGACGTCCGGCGGATTCTGACATTTAACGACAAGGACTTTGCTCGTTATCGCGACATAGAGGCCGTTCATCCTCGATCGGTCAGCGCAAAACACTCGTAGCCGGACGAAAGAAGTCGCTGCCCTACTCCTTGAGCAACTGCCGCGCAATCACCATCCGCTGAATTTCGCTGGTGCCTTCGCCAATCGTGCACAGTTTCACGTCGCGATAAAATTTTTCCGCCGGATAGTCCTTGATAAACCCGTACCCGCCGTGGATCTGCACGCCTTCATTGGCGCACCTCACCGCTACCTCGCTGGCATAAAGCTTGGCCATCGACGATTCGAGCGTGGTCTTCATTCCGGCATCTTTCATGGCGGCGGCGCGGTACGTCAGAAGTTTCGCCGCCTCGATTTCCGTTGCCATGTCGGCCAGCTTCCACTGGATCGCCTGAAATTCCGAGATCGCCTTGCCAAATTGCTGCCGCTCTTTGGAATACTTCAGCGCCGCTCCGTATGCGCCCTCGGCCATGCCGAGCGAGAGCGCGGCGATCGAGATGCGCCCGCCGTCAAGCACGCGCATGGCGTCGATGAAGCCGCCGCCTTCCTTGCCCAGAAGGTTTTCGTCCGGCACGAAGCAATCTTCAAAAATCAACTCGGCGGTGTCGCTGGCACGCAGCCCGAGCTTGTTCTCTTTCTTTCCCGGGCGGAATCCCCTGGCATCTTTCTCCACGGCAAACGCGGAAAGACCGTGCGTGTGCGCGGCGCGATCGGTGATCGCCAGCACGACTAACACGTCGGCATAGTGGCCATTGGTGATAAAAGTCTTGGTGCCGTTGAGCACCCATCCGCCCTTGGCTCGCGCCGCCGTCATGCGCGCGCTGCCCGCATCCGACCCCGCCGAAGGCTCGGTCAGCCCCCAGGCGCCGATGTACTCGCCGGTGGCCAGCTTGGGCACATACTTCTTTTTCTGCGTTTCATTTCCCGCAAGAAAAATGTGATTCGAACAAAGCGACGTATGCGCCGCCACGATGATCCCCACCGATCCATCCACGCGAGAGAGTTCCGCGATGGCCGTGACGTACTCCACGTAGCCCATACCAGCGCCGCCGTATTCGGGTGGGAAGATGATGCCCATCAGGCCGAGCTTGCCTAGTTCCTTGATCGTCGCCAGCGGGAATTCGCAGGCTTCATCCCACCTCATGACGTTCGGTGCAATCTCGCGTTCGGCAAACTCGCGCACGCTCTTCTTCAGGTGCAGTTGCTCTTCGTTCAACTGGAAGTCCAAAGATCCTCCATCTGGTTTTCTCGCTAAGCACCTTCCCGCCTCCGCTTAAAGACTTGTCATCCCGAGCGAAGGGAGGGGTCGGTAGTTGGTTCTGAGATGATTGGGATGCCGCGCGCGAGGATGGCGCAAAAGTTGGCGCCCAACGTGTCATTTAAGCACAGGAGGCGGCAATCGACGAAATTCTCGTACCGACCGGTTGGCTTGGGGAGCGTCGACAGTGACTACACCATCTTTTTCGGCCCTATTCCCAGTATCTTCCGCGCCATCCACACCGGCGCTACAAACACGTGGGCAGGATTGGTCAGAAACGCAGGTTTGTTCCCCTCGACGAAGTGGCCCAGCCAGGCCAGCGCGAAGGCCGTCGGGATAAGCAGCAGGGCAATGATCCAGTGCCACCAAACCACGATCACCGACGAGAAACCCACGGGAATGGCGATCATGTGCAAGGCGCGGTTGATCGGATGGATATGCGCGCCGTCATAGTGCGAATACAGTCCCATATTCCCCCCAGGCAAGAAAAGTGCTGGCCCGAGGCATTATATCCCGAGGTCAGACTCGGGAAACGATCGAGACCCCAGAAACACTATCTCTTGGGGGGACGCCCGGCTTTTCCAAGAATCGTTTCCGGGTTATACTCTCTTGATTATTGGAGTGCTGGGTTCTCGAATTTTCCTCGATAACCTGAGGTGAGCGCTGTCTTTGTCGCGGGATCGAGGCGCGCTCCCCCAAAGGCTCTCCGAATTCGGGCACTCCTATATGGATGAGCGCGACCACAGGGCCAATAATTCCGATAGCCCGACGATGCCGGGTACCCGTTTGCCCGAAGATGTCGTAGGCGCTGCGGCTCTAACGCCTCCCCCTGTTTCGAACGCACCGCTGTCGGACGCTCCTACTTTGCCACATGGGACGCCGATTCCTGGCGCGACGCAGGCGCTTCCCTATGCTCGGCAGGGTCCGGCCTCGACCAGCAACATCTCCTCTTTTCAAGGTCTGCGGCAGGGCGTGGTTTTTGGGGGACGCTACGAAATCCAGGGCGTACTGGGGCAGGGCGGCATGGGCGCTGTCTACAAGGCCCGCGACCGCGAACTGGACCGGCTGATCGCGCTCAAGGTTATTCGTCCGGAGCTGGCAACGGATCCCGCGATTCTGCAACGCTTCAAGCAGGAGCTGATTCTCTCCCGCAACATTACGCACAAGAACGTGGTCCGCATTTACGACCTGGGCGAGGCGGATGGCATCCGCTTCATCAGCATGGAATACGTTGACGGCGAGGACCTGCGCACGATACTGCGGCGCGAGGGAAAGTTCTCACCCAAGGAAGCGATCACGGTGGTGGAGCAGGTCTGCCGCGCGCTCGACTCCGCCCATACCGAAGGCGTGATCCATCGCGACCTGAAGCCCCAGAACATCATGCGCGACAAGCACGGGCGCATCGTGGTGATGGACTTCGGCCTGGCGCGATCGCTTGGCGATTCGGGCATGACCCAGACCGGCGCCATCGTGGGTACGCTCGAATACATGTCGCCCGAGCAGGCTCTGGGCAGCACGCTTGACCAGCGCTCCGACATTTTCAGCGTCGGGCTGATCTTCTACGAACTGCTCACCGGAAAAGCTCCCTACGAGGCCGACACCGCCATCGCCAGCCTCATGAAACGCACGCGCGAGGAAGCACCCTCGGCTTCCGACGTCGAAGCCTCCGTTCCGCGATCCCTGAGCGCCATCGTCAGCCGCTGCCTGGAGCGCGAGTCGGCCAATCGCTATCACTCCGCGGTCGAACTGTTGCAGCAATTGACGACCTGGGAAGCCAACCCCGACATCAGCGCCGAAACGCTGTCGAAGATGATTGCCCATCCGGTGGTGCGAAGGTTGCGCTTCAACCTCGATCTTCCTGGAAAAAGCTGGATGTGGTTTTCCGGAGCCGTGCTGGTCATCGTGCTGGCAACCTTTGCCGGACGCACGCTGCTGAATCGCCCGGGAACGTCGTCTGGCGAGAGGGCGCAGGGCATCCCTTCCCTCAAACAGGGAAAGTATGTTGCCATCCTGCCCCTGAAACAGGTGGGTGACCAGAAAACCCTGGGCTACGTCGCCGACGGCATTCAGGAAGCACTCGCCGCCAAGCTGTTTCAGTTGAAGGAAGTCCACCTGGCATCCTCTGACGCAGTTGATAAAGCGGTTGCCAAGAATCTACCGCTCTCCAAGCTCGCCCGCGAACTGGGCGTCAATTTGGTGTTACAGGGCATGGTGCAAGGAAATAGCGACAAGCTCAGAGTTACCCTGAGTCTCGACGATGCCGCCACTGGCAAGCGCCTATGGAGCCAGGAATTCCAGGGAGCCCCGGGCGATGTGCTCGCCCTTGAAGACCAGATTTACGGCATCGTGGCTACCGCGCTCGAGCTCAAGCCGACCAACGAAGAGCAAGCCCGCGTCGGCGCCCACCCGACGGAGAACGTGAAGGCCTACGATCTCTACCTGCAGGGGCGGAACGTGCTGCGCAATAGTCACGGTGTCGACGGAATTCGGCCAGCCGTAGCACTGTTCGAGCAGGCCATCGACAAAGACCCCAACTTCGCTCTGGCCTACACCGGACTCGCCGACTCGAGCCTCCGCATGTACGGTGCAAACAAAGAGAGCATTTGGGCGCAAAAAGCCACTCTGGCCGCGCAGCAGGCCGAGCGGCTCTCCAACAACCTGCCCGAAGTTCATCTCTCGCTGGGCAGCGTCTATTCCATGACCGGGAAGAACACCCTGGCAGTTGCCGAACTGAAACGCGCCCTGGAATTGGCACCCAACTCGGATGAAGCCTATCGGAATCTGGGCGACGCCTACAAGGCCAGTGGTGAAAGTGACGAAGCCATCGCCGCCTACCAAAAAGCGGTCGCCGCCAACTCATACAATTGGTTAAATCACATTGCACTCGGCAAGGCCTACTTTGAGCTTGGCGACAACGCAAAAGCGCTCCTGGAGTTTCAGAAGGTTACCGAACTCGCCACCGATAATCCTTTGGGCTACGGAGACATCGGCTCCGTGTATCTGCGCGAAGGCAAGTGGAGCGAGGCCATCCCTCATTTCCAGAAGGCACTGTCGATCGCACCGGACTCTCCGACCTATTCCAATCTCGGCACCGCGTACTTTTTCCTGAAAAACTACGACCAGGCCACGAAGATGTATGAAAAAGCGGTCGAGGTGACCCCGAACGACGAACAGCTCCTGGGTAATCTCGGCGACTCTTACCGCTGGTCCGGGCACTCCGACCAGGCCACCGCCGCCTACGGCAAAGCCATCTCGCTTGCCTTCCAGGAGCTTCAGGTAAACCCGCGATCGGCCTCCATCATGGGTGATCTTGGGCTCCTTTATGCCAAGAAGGGCGATGCGGCGAACGCCCTGCAATACACAAATCAAGCCCGCGCCATCAAGTCCGACGACCTGCAGCTGATGTACTCGGAAGTCCAAGTGAAGACACTGATCGGTAAGCCGGAAGAAGCGCTGAAGTCACTGCGGCAGGCTTTGCAGAAGGGTTACGCTGCGCAGGAGGCCTGGAACGATCCCGAGCTTCAGAAGCTCCAGGCCCTGCCGCAGTTCTCACAATTGGTGAACCAGTTTACGAAAAAGAACCACTAACAGCCCGTGGTGCAAGTATGTTTTGTATCAGGTGTATGCCTTCAGGTGTTCAGGCATACCGTAAGTGCCGTGTTATGAAGGCGCCTTTAGGCGCTGGAGTTTCACCACAGGCTGCTAAGGTGAAATGGGGATATTTCGCCAGCAATGAAGCGGGTAATTTGTGAGAAGTGGGCCTTGGCTGAATTGACAAAGTACTGCATCAAAGTCGGCCAGCGACACGGTAAGCGGAATATCGAGCTTTTCACAGCGCCAAATAGAAAGCGGAGCTGGATTTCTCCGGCCCCGCATCCATCGCCGTTTACCAATCAAACACAGCCGGGAAATTTGAAGCTTGCGATTCGCGTGCTCCAATTGAAGCTACCGGTCGATTTCAAATACTCGGTGGTATAGAAGAACGTGCAATCATCCACCGGGTCAACGCTCATCGAACTATAGTCGCCCCACCGGTGAAGATTGCCCGTCTGCGAGCCCCCGCCAGATAGAATCGTGCTCTCCGCTTGCAGTGTTCCCAATGGATCCGTCCCGATCCTGCCCGTGTAACGAATACTCGGGATTACGCTGCTGCTGGAGACACTGTAGCCCAGAGCTATGTCACCGACTTTATCCATCGCGATGCTGCCCATCCAGCGGTTGCTGGAATCGGGCGCAAACGTGCCCTGCTGGAACACGCTGGCGCCGCTGGCGCCGTTCGGGTCCCGCAGCTCGTACCAGCGCACTCCGTCGACCTGACTGCGCTTGTTGCCAGATACCTTCACCGAATGGTTCACCACCAATGCTTCGTGACCGGCGATGTTCCGGTACGCCAGCCGGTACATCAAGCGGTCGGCGAGGGAGTCGAGAGCATTGCTTGTGCCCGGTTGCGGTATGCACGCCCCGCCGCTGCAGGCCGGAGTGAAAGCCGCCACTGGGATGTTGTTCGGGCCCGTCAGAGTGGAGTTGGCTGGCGCCACGAAATCGACGTGGAACCTCCATTCATTGAGCGAGTTACTGCCGAAATTCACCATGAAATTGGGCGAACCCAAGGGCGGCAGCGTGGCCCCATCCAGGTCCGACGGCAGCACCCCGCCGAAGCTCGAGCTCAATTGGAAGCACTGCTGCGTGGCTGCGGTCCCAGCCAGCATGGACGCGCGGTCATACGCACACAACTTCGAACCGGTGAATGTGTTCCCGGTGAAGATGTTGAAGGTGATGTAATACGCGTCGGGCCATACGCCCAGCTTGGGGTAGTCAGGGAACTGGGACGTGCCATAACTGAAGGCGTAGCGGTTATACACCCCGGTAGCATCCGAAGTAGTAGAAACCGCGACGCACTGGAGGAACGGCGTGGTGGTCACTGAAAATTGAGTAAGGATCCAGCGTCCCGCGATCTTGTCGTACTGCACGATGGGATCGCCATCATTGTTGGTCTCGCAGCCGCCACCAAAGCCCGCCCACAGCGTATTCCCTGCCACAGGACCGTGCACCAGCGCCCCGGTACCCTTGTTGAACACCGCGAAGGATTCATTCACCCATTGCACGTACTGGGTGGCGCCGACTGCGCCGTTCGTATCGGGCGGTGCGGCATTGGGCACAAAACCATAGTCGCCATTCCCCACACCGGCAAAGCTCAATCCTGGGGTGGTGCCTACTTCGAGGCCGGGCGTGCTCTGCAAAGCCGCGTCGGGCTGGAACTCTCCAACCGCCGCCAGCGGCAACGGATGCACAGGTTTCTGCCTCCGTTCGAGACGCGGTGCTTGCGGCGGAATATTGCGCAAAGGAGGAGAAACATCGTGGTGGACGGCCGCGCTTACCTCGACCGCGCCCGCTTGCGCCCACAGAGACGAAGGCGCCATCAAAACCGAGCAGACGAATGCAAATGCTGCGAAGCCAACTGCTGCCTTAAAGAGCTTGTTCATCGGCATCTCCTGTGTGATCCACGCCTGTGCTTCGTCAAAACCCTCGCTAAGCCTTCAAGCGGTTCAGCCAGACCTTGCGGCGCGAAACGATCGCACCCAATCCCGTCACCATGAGTGCTACCGTTCCTGGCTCCGGAACCGTGCCCGCGTGCCCGCTAATCGGAATTCCACCCGGCCAGCAGCTGCCCGAAACGCAGGCAAAACCGATTGAGAAGCTCTGCCCCTTAAGGATCCCAAAGCGCGGATTAAGTCCGTGCCTGACGCCCGACAGAAGTATTTCCACCGAGCCGTTTTTCAAGGTCTTGGTCGAGCAGTTCAGAAACAGGGTCTGAACGCAGCTAATGGCGGCCGCCGGCACGCCGGTTTCGATCAGCGTCAGCGAAGTCCAGTTCTTTCCACTCGTGTTCGTGAAAAATACCTGGCCCGATCCGCTCTTGGGAACGTTGAAAGTAAAATCCACACCGACTTGCTGACAACCGTGACGCCCGCAGGTTTGCGCGCTGCTGCCGCCGTTGGCGCCTTGAATGATGATTTTTGGATCGTTGATCCCGTCGGCAAAAGCCATCACCGACCCCATAACCAGCAAAATAGTCACTGCGCAGATCTGAGAAATTTTCATTGAAATTTTTTCCTGTTCACCAAAGGAATCTTGCTGGGTACCCTTCTCCCAGCTTTAGGGGAGTGCGGCGAGATTAGCCTGTTCAATAACCATGGTCAAGCGGAAATCAACCCAACCCAACAAGTATTTGGGGCAATATGCAAACTGTTGCGCACGGCCCGCTTGAACTGTGCAAGGCTCTGCACCTACTCGACTTGCGGAGCGCAACTCATTGCGCACACGCCAAAAAAAAAGCCGGAACCCGAAGGCCCCGGCTGTCCAGTTGGTTGTGTGCCCGGATAAAAATCTAGCTCGAAGATACGCGGTATTTCGCGTCTCCCGCTCACGCACTCCGTCGCGGTCGCACCGTCAAGTCCCGCACTTGCGCCAGAATGCTCGACATCTGCATCCCATTCAGCTGTGACAAATACGGCAAGACTTCCGCCACAAACTGATCTTCCATCAACTCGCGCACTTCCTCCTGCCGGTTCCGTTCTCCACCGGAGAGCAGATCCGGAATACTTACCTCGAGCGCCCTCGCCAGTCGTTCCAGGGAAGACAGTGTCGGCGTCGCCTTCTCGTTTTCGATTTTCGACACGTAAGTCCGAGGCACCGACATGCGCAGCGCCAGTTGCCGCTGGCTCAAGCCATTGCGCAGCCGCAGCGATCGGATCGAGTGCGCCAGCCTCAGATGGCCGCGGCCGTTAGAATGGATGCTCACCGGCAGCGCTTCTGGCACCGGAGTCATAGCGGCAATCTCCGCCTCGTCCTCGTCCAATGACAGACGGCAACGGCGGCAGAGACTATTTGATGTGCGGAATTGCACCAAGAAACAACGATCGCATCGTACGACTTCCCGTGAGTCCACGGGGGTTAATGTGGTTGCCATTCAGGGTTTGCGAGTGCCAGAGCGGGGGCTACTCTCAAAACCAACAACTAATGCGTAATCTGAGGGATCGGGGCGTTCATGTCAAGCGAATTGATCACATCTCGTTGTTGAAAACAGGGCAGTAATTCTGACAAAGACGAAAGGAATACGAAAGGCATATGACCGGGAGCCTTGAACGGCGTGGCAAGTCATGGTGTTTACTAACTGAGTTCACACAATCGGAGAGTTTGCGCAAACACGCGATCGCGGTCGAAGCATGCATGCGCGCCTATGCTCGAAAGGATGGAGCGGACGAGGAATTGTGGGGTACGGTCGGGCTGCTTCACGACTTTGATTACGAGAAATATCCGAGTCAGGAAGATCATCCATATCGCGGCTGCGAGATTTTAGCGGAACGCGGATATTCCGAGGAAGTGCGGCGGGCAATTATGTCGCACGCCGAATACAGCGGCGTCGCGCGGACTTCTCCGATGGAAAAGACGCTATTTGCATGTGACGAATTATCGGGGTTTATTACGGCTTGCGCGCTGGTAAGACCTTCGAAGTCGCTCGCCGATGTTGAGGCGAAGTCAGTTCGAAAAAAAATGAAAGATAAGGCTTTCGCGCGCAGCGTCCATCGCGAAGACATAATTTTGGGTGCGGCCGACTTGGGCCTCGACCTGGAAGAGCACATCTCGTTTTGCATCGAGGCGATGAAGGCGGTCGCCGGTGAGCTAGGGTTGGCTGGGACGGGCGGCGAAGCCTTCCTGGATAGGTTCTGATCAACGCAAGACATCCGCAAGCTTCCCGCTCGCGATCAAGTCGGAAATGCGGACAAAATCCTGGTACATTGCGCGGTCTTTCTCCATGGTCGCGCACACCGAACGGATCGCCGCGTGCGCCTGTTGCAGCGGTTTCGAAGTTTTAAGAGGCACATGAAAATCGAGAGCTTGCGCGGCGGCCATGGCTTCGATGGCTAAAGTGTTGCGAGTATTTTCAATCACTCGCTTCAGTTTGTTAGCGGCGATCATTCCCATTGACACGAAATCTTCTTTGTTTCCAGAAGTCGTGATTGAATCGACTGATGCCGGGTGAGCCAGCACTTTGTTCTCGCTGACGAGCGCGGCGGCGGTCACCTGCGGCATCATGAAACCTGAATTCAGACCCGCTCCGGGAGCCAGGAATGGCGGAAGGCATTCGCTTAGAGCCGGATTGACCATGCGCTCTAGTCGACGTTCGCTGATCCCGGCTAAGGCGCTCAGCGCGATGGCGAGAAAATCAAGCGCGAAGGCGAGAGGTTCGCCATGAAAATTTCCACCGGAGATGACGTCGCCTTCTCCGTCTGTGGCTCGTGGATTTTTTACAAAGACCAACGGATTATCGACTGCTGAGTTTGTCTCGATCTCAAATATCCTGCGGCAGTGGGCGAGAGTATCGCGCACCGCGCCATGGACCTGCGGGATGCAGCGCAGCGAGTACGCATCCTGTACACGTCCGCAATCGAGGTGCGATTCGCGGATCTCACTCTGCTCCATCAGGTGGCGAAGGTTTGCTGCACTTTTAATCTGCCCCGGATGGGGGCGTGCTTTGTGAATGCGTTCGTCAAAAGCCACAGTAGTGCCTTTCAGCGCATCGCAAGCCATGGCGCCGATAACATCGGCGGTGTCAACCAGCGTCTCAGCTGCGAGCAGCATGAGCGAGCCAATCGCCAGCATGGCCTGCGTTCCGTTGATCAGCGAAACTGCTTCTTTGGCCTCCAGCACCAGCGGCTTGATCTGCGCGGCCTTCAGGGCTTGGGCGCTCGCCGTGCGTGCGCCTTTTTCGTCATAGCACTCGCCCTCCCCGATCAACGCCAGCGCGAGATGCGCCAGCGGAGCCAGGTCGCCGCTCGCTCCGACGCTGCCCTGCGACGGGACATATGGAGTTACGCCCCGATTCAGCATTTCGCAGATGGTATCGATGGTGACGGCGCGAACTCCCGAATTGCCCTTGGAGAGCGAATTCGCGCGAAGAAGCATCATGGCACGGGTATCAGAAATAGCCATCGGCTCGCCGACGCCCACTGCATGCGAACGCACTAAGTTGACTTGTAACTCTCGTACCTGCTCTCCCACGATGTGCACATCGCTAAGCTTTCCGACGCCAGTTGTAATTGCGTAGGAAATTTTGTTGCTCGCGACCAGGGCATCTACAACCGCTCGAGCGCGGTCAACCGCAGTTCGTGCATCAGGAGCAAGCATTACGACCTGCCGAACATCGGTACGCGCGACCTCGCGTACGTCTTCGAGGGTCAGATCGTTTCCGTTAATATGTATGGCTTTCAAATCAGGTTTCGCCTTTAGATACGCAATTAATTGGTAAGTTCATCTCACGCACCGGAGACCATATTAGCGTTGCCGAATTAACAGACCTTGAACATTTACGGTGCGCCTGCCGCTGCGCGAAATATTTTAAGGAACTTTTCCGGCAATCTCTTCGAGTTCATTTTTGAATCTGCAACCACGTGCGTAGTTTCGCCTTGCGCCAACAGCTTTCCTTCCGTGCTGCGAAGCTCATATCCGAAACGAATCACCTTGTCTCGAACATGGGTAAGCGTGGTCCGCACCACAACCTCGTCATCATAATGCACGGGAGCCTTGTATCGGCATCGCGCAAAGACGACGGCGATGTAGCAGTCGTCTTCGCGCTCCATATCTTTGTAACGGAAACCAAACTGGCGAAACAATTCGACACGCCCAATCTCGAACCAAACAAAATAGTTGGCATGATAAACGACGCCCATCTGGTCAGTTTCCGCGTAGCGCACCCGGATGCGGGTTTCATTCACCGTTTTTGGCTGTCTCTTCTCGGAGTCGAAAGATTTCATCGACCCGTCCACTGCGGTTTTCTTTTTTCCAAAAATGACTCGATGCCTTCACGGAAATCGGCGCTCTCGCGAATGCCTGCATTTTCGCGAACCGCAGCCTCGATCTGCCTATCGAGTTCGGCTCGCGCGTGCTCGGTCAGCAGCCGTTTAGTATTTAAAAGTGAAAGCGGGC
>JANXZM010000089.1 GCA_025355505.1 Acidobacteriaceae bacterium
CAGGGCTACCGGGAGATCCCCGCGCTGCTGACTGCCCTGGCCCACGCGGTTTCTAAGAAGGGCGTTGCCGAGGACGTGAAGGTTGCGTAACCTATGACAGTCGGGAGCCGCTAACTTTCAACGGAGTTCCGGGCAATCTCATCATTACTAAGATGAAGGATAAACAAGTTGAAAACTGCCTTCGCCTTCTTGTTCGATGTTCCGTAAGGTTCCTGATAGTAGGAGGTCTTGGAGGGGGACAACTTGAGGAGAAATATACCGAGGTAGCAAATCAAATCACTTCTGGGAAAATAAAAACCACCGCAAAGCTCCTAGAAGTGCTCCAACCCGCCGTTCCCTCTAATACAGAATTTGCTGCTGCGTTTGCATATGCTAGGGTATCTCAGTCGCAATTGGCGAGGTATTACCTGCGTGCGATGGAATCGCACTTGGCTGGAGATTTATCCCCTGAGTGGCTTCCGAGCGATGAGAAGGGAATAAATCTGGAGCATGTGCTTCCGGAGAACCCTGATCCAGAGTGGAAAATGAAAAAGGATGTAGTAGAGGCGAACTTTGAGAAATTGGGCAATCTTGCTTTGCTAAAAAAGAAAGTGAACAAGAAAATTGCAAACCGTTTCATTACGTACAAAGTTGCCGCATACTCCGATTCTACATATAAGCTAACCAACGAATTAAAAGGGAAAAAGACTTGGGGTTTGCCGGAGATAGAAGATCGTCAAAAAAGAATGGCCGATCTCGCGGTTAAAATATGGCCGCTCAGTTTATGAGCCCTCAGCATTATCATGGTGAATAATGAAACATTCCGAGGAATACCAGAAGTTCACGAATCTCGTGGACAACTTGCTCTCTGTCTCGCACGAGGAGATGCAGCGGCGCGAAGCAGAGTACCGAAAACAGGTAGAAGCGAATCCGAATCGCCGTGGGCCGAAACGGAAGGCAGTCAAGACGCCTTACGCTTCCGGCCACGAGGATTCCGATATTCGTTAGAAACCAGCTTCCGGTTTTTCTGCCCCCTTCGCCGTCAGTTCCGCGTAGGTCAATCGCTTGCCTACGATCTGCGAACACAGAAAGCTAAACCGATCAGCATCATTCAGGGGGTTGTCCTTTGTTGCACGATTGTTGAACCGGAATACCTGTTCATCAATGTAGCGGTCAAGGTGGAACGGCTCAACTGCAATATAGGTTCCGCGCAAAGAACGCTTCAAGAGACTCCAGAAGTTTTCGATTCCGTTCGTTTGAATTTGCCCTTCAACGTATGTCTGAGCATGGTTGACTACATCGTGGGCGAATTGATCGGCCAGTGCGTAGCGGTAGGTCGGAAAATCGTCGGTAATGACCTGCGATCCACCTTCAACATTATTAAGAATCTTCTCTTGAAGGGTTGCACGCTTCACGTTGGGAACGACCATTGCCCGAACCTGCCTCATCTCGCGATCAAGCATTCCCATGACGATGGTCTTGCCAGCGCTGCGATAGCTCTCACCACGGCTGCTGGCGATAGCGGCGAGCTTGGCTCTGCGAGACTTGTGCATCCTCATTGGATTCGGCCCAACGAAAGTCTCATCCGCTTCCACCGGGCCGGAATCGGAACCGCCAAGCTTAGGAGCATCTTGGTTCTTCATTCCCAACCGGATTCTGTGAAGCATGAACCATGCCGTCTTTTGGGTAACGCCAAGGGAGCGGTGAATCTCCCACGAGCTAACACCGTTCTTGCAGTTCGCAACCATCCACATGACAGGGAGCCACTTGTCCAAGCCGAGAGGGGAATCCTCAAGAACCGTGCCCGTCTTGATGCTGAATTGGGCCTTCGGATGGCGAGACTTGCACTGCCAGAGACGGCGCGACGGGAGAAAAGACACGTCATCCCGGCCACAGGTCGGACAAGCCACTTTGCCAGACAGCCAGCGCCGTGCCTTGAGGTAATTCAGGCAGTTGTCAGGGTCTGTAAAGTATTGAATCGCAGCGGTTAAAGTCTTCGGTTCGGTTGCCATGAACCGATATTAGCAAAGGAAGTATGATGAGTCAAGGATATTATTGCCGATATAGGTCCTTTTGATTCAAAGACCAAGTCTGAAAATTCCCGCTAACTCTATGATTCCAGGAGACCAGGGGGGAGGGGGTACCGGTACCAACTGGTAAACACCTCCGCAAATCAGGACAGCCCGCGCCACACGAAATGCGTTGCTATAATCCGCCTGTGACTGGACCTGCTCCTACCCTACAACAACTTCGTACTGCTGTGCTGGGGCGATCATTTCGTCGGCCTTATCCCTTGGCCGTGCGGGGCGAGGGCGTTTACGTTTGGGATGGCGAGGGCTGCTGGTGTATCCCATGCAGGGATGCGTGGACGGGATCGCGGGCGATCACCTGCTGATTGCGCCTCCGGCGGTGATTTCGACCGAGGAGATTTTGTGGGCGGTGGAGCAGATACGGGGCGCGGTTTTGGAGGCTGCCGCGGGGTCTCACTGAGGCCGAGGAAGCGGCCGCGTTGCGCTCGGCTGAACAGCCGGGGGCGGCTGTTTCTACGTGGTGGGTAAAGGCTCGCAATCCTTGCTCGAGTCTCAAGCGATACCGCCCTCTAACTATCTTACGGATATAGACTTACCTGTTGATCCAGGTTTTACCTGCGCTGCATTGACCTTCCGCCGTCCAAGCCACATAGTGCCCGCAGAAATGGAGTCACTATGGCCACCTCACTTGCCGACTTTGCAGAGCAGATCAACCCCAAGACCCTAGCCGAAGCCCGCCGCGCCGGGTTCCGGCAGGCGACGCGCGTCCACGGAAGCTTTCTGGCTGCCGCCGAGAAACGGGCTCTAGTCTGGATGGCGGAGCGCATGCCAAGCTGGATCAATTCCGACCACCTCACCATCCTCGGTTTTGCCGCGCAAATCGCGACTGGCGTTTGCTACGCCCTTGCCGCGCATGATCGCCGCATGCTGCTTGCAGCCATTGTTTGTCTCGCGGTGAACTGGTTCGGCGACAGCCTTGACGGAACCTTGGCGCGCGTGCGCCAACAACAGCGGCCGCGTTACGGTTTTTATGTCGACCACATCACCGATTCCATCGGCGCAGTGGCGATGATGGGCGGGTTGGCGCTTTCTGGCTACATGCATCCGGTGATTGCGATTGGGTTGCTGACTGCGTTTTTGTTGCTTTCCATCCAGTCGTATCTGGCGACTTATGCGCTCGGCGAGTTCCATCTTTCGATGTGGCGCTTCGGACCGACCGAGTTGCGCGTTCTGCTGGCTATCGGCAATCTGGCGATCTTTCGCTGGGCGTGGGTGATTCACGGGCGCTATCGGCTGTTTGATATTGGCGGGGCGATTGGATTGGCGGGAATGCTGCTGATGCTGGTGGTGGTCAGCATGAAGAATACGGTGCGGCTGTATCGGGAAGAGAGAATTGGATGAAGGAGGGCAGTTCCCGGTTCTCAGTTCTCAGAAAGATCGGAATCGGACCTTTGTCCGCTGGGATAAGTTCAGCGCTGTCGGCGGCATCGGCGGGCAACTGGCGGCGCTGACGATTTTCCGCTCTTGGCTGAAATTAGAGTATCTGCTGGCTACGGGGTTGACGGTCGAGATCGCGGTGATCCACAAATTTTTGTGGCACGAGCGCTTCACCTGCCTTAGAGGGTGACAAAGTCTCGTTGCAGTTAAGGGGTGACATTATCTTGGAGCATCCACAGAACCAGTACCCATCCTTGACACCCCGTTTTTGGCCCTTTATTCTTAGACATTGCTCCCTGAGAGACTTTCGTCTCTGTGCGCACTTCCGCGGGCCTTTGCGGTAATTTGAGTGGGGGCGGCGGAGGTTCCAATGCTTATCGAACTTGAGGATCTGGAGATTAACCCAGTTGATTTCCGGGAGGAGTTCAGCCCGGGTGCGATCGATCTGGGTACGGAAGTCCGGCAGCGGTCGCCTCTGCGCAGCGAGGGCCGGGCGGATCTGGTCGAAGAGCATCATGGCAAGCACAAGGTGGTGCAGGACATCCGGGTGAAGGGCAAGTTGGAGACGAGCCTGGAAGTGGCATGCGCGCGTTGTCTTAATCCGGTTGTGCATGAGGTGGAGCGCAGCTTCGACCTGCTCTACCGGCCGCTCGGAACCGACTCCGGCCACGAAGAGCTTTCGGTCACCGACGCCGAGGCCGAGATCGGGTATTACCACGGCGAAGGGCTGTTGCTCGAAGACACGCTGCGCGAGCAGGTGCTGCTGGCGCTGCCGTTGAAGACGGTTTGCCGCGAAGATTGCAAAGGATTATGTCCGCACTGCGGCAAGAACTTGAATGAAATTCAGTGTTCGTGCGTGGAGCAAGTCGAGGACCCGCGGTGGTCGGCGCTGAAAGAAATACGGGATAAACTGAATCAGTAGAAACTGAAAAGGAATCATCATGCCAAATCCGAAACGCAGACATTCCCAGAAGCGCACCGCCACCCGGCGCGCGCATGACTCGCTCTCAACGCACTCGCTGTCGGAGTGTCCGAACTGCCATGAGCGAAAGATGCCTCACCGCGCTTGCCCGAAGTGCGGAACCTACAAGGGCCGCGAAGTGATCGAGGTCGCGGAGAAGTCGTAGTTTCCTTCCATGCCTAGCGTAATCGCTCTGGACGCGATGGGGTCCGACAAGGCGCCGAAGCCGGAGATTGAAGGCGCGTTGCAGGCGGCGCGCCACCACGGCGTCCGCGTGCTTTTGGTGGGACCGGAGCCGCAGCTGCGTGCCGAACTGGCGCGCTATCCCGGTGCGGGGCGGCTGCCGGTGGATGTGGTTCATGCCAGCGAAGTCATCACCATGGACGACAAAGTGGATGCGATTCGCGGCAAGCGCGATTCGTCCATCCGGGTCGGACTACGATTGGTGCGCGAGGGGCGCGCAGCGGGCTTTGTGACGGCGGGCAACACGGGCGCCGCCATGGCCACGGCCAAAGTGGTGCTAGGCGCGCTGCCGGGCGTAGACCGTCCGGCGCTGGCAGCGGCTTTCCCTACGGTCAATAACACGGCGGCGGTTCTGCTGGACGTCGGCGCGAACGTGGATTGCACGGCTAATAATCTGGAGCAGTTTGCGGTGATGGGTGATATTTATTGCCGTTCGATTTTCGGCATGAAGCATCCGCGGGTCGGGCTGCTTTCAATCGGAGAAGAAGAAGGCAAAGGCAACAACCTGACGCGCGAGGCGTTTCAACTTCTCAAGCGGCTTCCCATCAATTTTATTGGCAATGTGGAAGGCCGCGATTTATACAACGGCCAGGTGGACGTGATCGTGGCCGACGGATTCGTCGGCAATGTAGCGTTGAAAACTTCGGAAGGCGTGGCGCGGCTGGTGCGCGCGGTGCTGAAAGAGACCTTGAAGGCAACCATCACGCGGCAGGTAGGGGCGCTGCTTTCGCGCAACGCGTTTTCCGATTTCAAAAAGCGGCTGGATCACACCGAGTATGGCGGCGCGCCGCTACTGGGAATAAGAGGCGTATGCATCATCACCCACGGATCGTCGAATACGAACGCCATCAAGAACGCGGTGCGCGTGGCGGCGGAATTCGCCGAGGGCAAAGTAAATGAAGCGATCGAGCGTGAGCTGGCAGAACTGAGCGTGGTTGTTCCTACGTGAGCAAACCTGAGCATACTGAATGACAAGTTCAACATCCTCCATTGTTTTTCTCTTTCCGGGCCAAGGCTCGCAAGCGGTTGGCATGGGCAAAGATCTGGCCGACAATTATCCGGTGGCGCGTCGTACTTTTGAGGAAGCCGACGAGGCGCTCGGCTACAAGCTGTCGCAGCTTTGCTTTGAAGGTCCGGAAGAAAAATTGAAGCTGACCGAGATCACGCAGCCGGCGATTCTAACGGCGTCGGTGGCGGCGTGGCGCGTGCTGCAGGAAAAAGGTCTGAAGCCGGATTTTGTAGCTGGGCACAGCCTGGGGGAATATTCGGCGCACGTGGCCGCGGGTACGCTGACGTTTGCCGATGCGGTGCGGACGGTTCGCAATCGCGGCAAGTACATGCAAGAGGCAGTGCCTGTGGGCGTGGGCGCGATGGCAGCGATACTGGGAATGACGCTCGACAAAGTCAGGGAAATTGCGAGCGATGCGGCGCAGGGAGAAGTTTGTGAGGCGGCGAATATTAATTCGCCGGAGCAAATCGTAATCTCGGGACACGCCGGCGCGGTGGAGCGCGCCATCAAGCTCGCGATTGAACGCGGAGCGAAAAAAGCTGTGAGCCTGCCGGTCAGCGCACCTTTCCATTGTTCGCTGATGCAACCGGCACAGAATCGTCTGGCGGAAGACCTGGGCGCGCTGAGTTTCCAGAAGCCGTCGTGCCCCGTGGTCTGCAACGTTGATGCTGCGATTGTCGCTTCCGCGGAGGCTGCGCGCGAAGGCCTGATTCGCCAGGTGACCGGCGCGGTGCGATGGGAACCGTCGATGCGGCTGCTGATCGGCAAGGGCGCTGGCCTATTCATTGAAGTCGGCCCAGGAAAAGTTTTATGGGGACTGATGCGGCAGATCGACCGCTCGAGAACCTGCGTGACGGTGGGGGATGAGGCGTCGCTGCAGAAGACGCTGGAGCAGATTGCGGCGTCGTAGCTGCCGAGCAGGGTATGGCCTAGTAGGGATACACCGTCAGCGTTTTGTCCGACTTCTGCACAAACATGCGGGCGCGCTCGGAGCGTTCGTTGACGACGACCTCGACCACAACGCCTCCGCTGCCAAACCCTTTTGTATTGGCCGATCCGTAGATCCTGTGGGACTTGACTAAGCCCCACTCGCCGCCCGGCCCCCAGTCGCGATAGAAATCCGCATACCTGTATTGAGGATATTTCTGCTGATGCTGGCGCCAGCCGGGATCGTTGAAGTAAATGCCGTAGGCGGTTTCGTAATCCTGATGCTGAAGCGCGGTGAAGAACTTATCCACGCTGTGCTCCTCCGGCCAGTTGCGGTACATCCAGGCGAGCGCGGCCAGGGTGATCACGGCCACAATGGTGACCGTGATCTTGATCTTGCGCCGCCGCGACTTCGCGGGATCGTAGGGCTGAGCGTCGAGCAGGGTCATAAATCTGTGCTAAGCATAACGGATAAAGACAGAATTGAGGCGATTGAGTGATGGAATTCAATGACTCAATGACTCAATCGCTATGGCTGAGGGCGGGACAACTTTTCCCCGACTCGCTCGGCGATTTCCTTGTACACCCAATCGTCGTGCAGCACATTGAAATCAGGGTTGCGGCTCAGATACAGCAAGCCTGTTTCCCGCTTCTCGCAGGCCGCCTGCAAGAACCGCAGCGCTTCTTTCTTCTTTCCCAGCAAGGCGCAGGTTGCAGCCAAATCATAGGCGGATCCCAATCCGCGGTTGAACATCTCCTTTTGTACGGGAAGCATGCTTTCCCGCATGCCGTCTAGCCCACCGGCGGCGTGACCCATCGCGCGCGGCGGTTGACAGCGTGTCATTGCTTCCCTAAAGCGCCGAGTCGAACTGCCGATGTACATCAAGTCAGTCGAAAACAGCGGCGCGCGGTTTCATGGTCTGACCATGAAAACCGCAGAGTGGTGGGAACAATGGATAAGATCCGAGCGCTCATTGTGGATGACTCCTCGGTGATGCGCAAAATAGTCGAGCGTTCGCTGCGTCAGGCGGGCATCGACCTGGACAAGGTTGTGGAAGCCTCGAACGGGGCCGAAGCGCTGGCCGCGTTGCAGACGAACACGGTCGACCTCATCCTGTGCGATATCAACATGCCGGTCATGGACGGGCTGGAATTTGTCCGCCAGGTGCACACGGTGGAAAGCGCCAAAGGGGTTCCGATCGTGATGATCACCACCGAAGGCAGTGAATCGCACGTGGTGCAGGCGCTTACGGCGGGCGCTCGCGGATACATTCGCAAGCCCTTCACTCCCGAACAGGTGAAAGAGCACGTCTTGCCGTTGTTGGGAAAAAAACCATGAGCACAGATATCTCATTTGTCACGCGGTCTCACGAGGAAAACTGGCTTCCCGTTCTCGAACTTGCGGTCGAGGAAGTTTTCGAGATCATGCTGGGTTGCCGGGTGAGGCCGGCAGCGCAATCCGAACACACGCCGAGCCGGGAGTTCACCGCCATGATCGGTTTGGCCGGGGCGTTGTGCGGGATTCTGACGGTCTGCTGCAGCGCGAAGACCGCCGGCCATGTTGCCAGGGGCATGTTGGGGGACACAGCCGGTTCGGAAGCAGAGGTAGTGGACGCGCTCGGAGAGATATGCAACATGATCGCGGGAAACTTCAAGAACAAGCTGGCAGGCACGGATGAACGCTGCATGTTGAGCGTGCCGAGCGTCATCAGCGGCGGAGAATACAACTTGCATTCGATGGCGAATGGGAATTCCGTGGAAACGGTCCTGTTGTTTGAGGGCGCACCGATCGCCGTTTGTCTTCAACTGGAAAGCTGATCCCAAACCTCGGACCTTCTCAGAAAACTTTGCCGGGTTCGCAGGTTATGCTCGGCAGAGTTTTCCCCGCCCGCGATTTTTAAGACGCTTCCAATGTTTCCTTGCCTGCTAGCCCTCCCAAGCTGTTCAGAACAAAGTCGTCTGTGAAAACTTTCATTTCTCCGTCGTGGCGATTGGCTTGCTTGCTGTCTAACCACAAGGAGCCAACGTGGACAGCGGATTTTATGCAGCGTGCGCGGGGTTGCGAGCGCAGAGCGAGGCGCTCGAAGTGGCGGCCCACAATCTTGCCAATCTGAACACGGCCGGGTTTCGAGGTCAGCAGACAACCTTCCAGTCACTGCTGGCGGTGTCGCGCCCGACGGTCCCAAATGTGCTGAACCTGGCGACAAACAATTTTGGGGTGATTGAAGGGTCGCGCCTGGATATGACTGCCGGCAATCTGGAAGCGACTGGAAATCAGCTTGATGCGGGGATCGAAGGCGGCGGGTTTTTTGCGGTTCAGACCGCGGACGGCACCCGCTACACGCGCAACGGAAGCTTTCGGGTATCGAGCATCGGGCAACTGGTGACGGCAGCGGGCGATCCTGTGCTTGGATACCCTGCCCTCGGAGATAAGGCTCGGATTAACGTTCCGGCGGGAGCGGTGGCGATCGCTTCGGATGGAACGCTCTCGGTGAACGGCGCGGTCGCGGGCAGTATCCGGCTGGTGGAGTTCGCTCCCGGAACCAAGCTCAGCTCCGAGGGTGGCAGCTTGATCGGCGCCCCCGAGGGCAGCGCGAAAGCGGCGCAGCAAACCACGCTCCGGCAGGGTTCGCTCGAATCTTCAAACGTGAATTCCATCAGTTCGGTGGTGACGCTGATCGGAGTGCAGCGGCAGGCTGAAATGCTGCAGCGTGCCATGTCGCTGTTTGACACCGAACTCAACCGCATTGCCAGCACCGACCTGGCAAAAGTCTAGTTAGTCAAAGTCCGGGAGGGAAGATGTTTCGAGCACTCTACACCGCGGCCAGCGGGATGCAGGCGCAACAAACGAATCTGGATACCATTGCCAACAACCTGTCCAACTCCAGCACGGCCGGCTTCCGGAGCCGGCGCATGCAGTTCCAGGATCTGATCTACCAGAACATAGTGATGCCGGGCGCGGCTTCCTCCCAGCAAACCACGGTGGCCACCGGTCTGCAGGTTGGACTAGGCACGCGCGCTTCAGCGTCCGAAATCATCCAGCTGCAAGGCGACCTGGGTGCGACTGGCAGCCCGCTCGATATGGCCATCGAAGGGCAGGGATTTTTCCAGGTGCTTCTGCCGACGGGTGAAACCGCCTACACGCGCAGCGGCGCCTTCCATCAGGACGCGCAAGGCAATGTAGTTACTTCGGAGGGGAATCCGCTGCAACCCGCAATCACGATACCAGCGGGCGCCACCTCGGTCACCATCGCTGCGGACGGCACCGTCTCGGTCACGCTCGCCGGGCAAACCGCGGCGCAGCAAGTCGGCAGCCTGCAACTCGCGCTGTTTCCAAATCCCGGCGGACTCAACAGTGTCGGCAAGAATCTGTTTCTTGCCACCACCGCTTCGGGCGATCCCGCGGTCGGCACGCCTGGCGGCACGGATGGGTTGGGACAAATCGAGTAAGGGTATCTGGAACAGTCGAACGTCAGCGTGGTCGATGAGTTTATCAACATGATCGTGGCGCAGCGTTCCTACGAAGCCAGTTCGCGAGTGGTGCAGGCCGCCGATCAGATGTTTCAGCTGGTCAACAACCTGGGCAAGTAGATTCCGGGAAAGTGGAGGGGCCTGAGTGATTACGCGATCGATTTTCGCCCGCTGCATATTCGCCGCCGGAATGGTATCGGGCTCGTTGCTCGCGGCCGAGATCTCGACCCAGATTTCGGGCGCAGAGTCCCCTTCGCCGCTCGGCACGCCTTCCTCTCCGGTGACACGGCAGGAAGTGTGGCAGGCGGTAGTGGCTGAACTCCGGGAGCGAGGGCAGCCGGAACGCCAGTTGCCGCGGGTCGAAGACATCGATCTGCCGGTGGCTCTGCCGGCGCTTGCCGGACGGAAGCTGCGGGTCTTGTCTAGCTGCCGGGACGCCGGCCCTCGACGCACCCAATTCCGCCTGGAATGCGGCGCGCCCGGACAGTGTCTGCCGTTTCTGGCTTATCTTCGTAATTATGTTCGCGGCCATGTTCGTGACGACGTAAATGCGGACCCGATCGCGCCCGCCGCGTCCTGCCGGCTGGCATCGGGGCCGCACCCGGCGCCGGAGGTCTCGCCGAAACCAGCGCCGCAATCGACGGTGCGCGCCGGAGACCCGGCGACGTCGGTGTTCGTCGCCGGCCGTTTGCGTCTGACCGCGAGGGTGACTTGTCTCGAGCGTGGCCGCGAAGGCGCAGTCATTCGGGTGCGCAGCCAGGATGGACACATTTTCCGGGCGCGGATTTCCGGCCCTGCCCTGCTGGAAGCTTTGCCGCGGCAATAGGCGGCGAGTAAGTCGCTGTACCTGCTAGTAAGTAAGTAAGTAACTAAGTAACTAAGTAAGCAAGCAAGTAAGTAGGGAGATAGCCAGTGAAAACGGTGCTGTGTTGCCTGCTGGTGCTGACAACGGGATGGCTGAACGCGTCGAAGTGGGATTCGCGGAACGACAGTCTGGCAAAATACCTTGCCCGCGTCCAGACGACGCAACCGGCCGCGCCCGCGCTCTCGCTTGGAAGCGTTTGGGTGGACTCTGGACGGATGGCCTCTCTCAGCGCCGATTACAAGGCCATGATTGCCGGCGACCTGATCACAATCGTCGTGGTGCAGGACCTGATCTCGTCGAACGCCGGCGCGGTGAGTACGGGGCGTACGTTCAGCGCCAGTTCAGGAGTGGATTCGCTGCCCGGCAAACTCAAGGTTGGAGGGGCCGCGAACCTGCTCGGGCTGCACTCGGCCGAGACCTTGTCCGGCAAAGGGCAGGCTTCTTCGACTACCAGCGTGACCACAACGCTGGCGGGCCGAGTGGTCGCGGTTCTTTCCAGCGGCAACCTGGTGGTCGAAGCCGAGCGCATCATCAATATGAACCACGAGAAGCAGAACATCATTTTGCGCGGGGTGGTGCGCCGGGGCGATATCGGGCCAAACAACACGGTCGCTTCGAACACCATCGGCGATCTGGAACTGGAGATCAAGGGCAAAGGCGTGATCTCGGACGGGGTGCGGCCGCCGCATCCGATACTGCGCGCCATCCTGCGTATTTTAAATTTCTAGGAGCCTTATCCTCATGAAAGCCGTTTTTGCCGCCGGTCTTCTATTCGTACTCGCACCGCTGCTCGCGCTTTCCGGAGCGCTCTCGGCGACGGAACCGGTAGCGATTAAGATCCGCGATCTGACCAATGTCGAAGGCGTCCGGGAAAATCCTCTGATCGGGTACGGCATGGTGGTTGGGCTTACCCGGACGGGAGACAGCCAGCAGACTGGATTTACGACCCAGACTCTCGCCAACATCATGCAGCGGATGGGCGCGCAGATTCCGGCGGCGACGGTGCGCGTCAATAATGTGGCATCGGTGTTTGTGACCGCCAGCTTGCCGGCCTTCGCGCGGCCCGGCACCCAATTGGATGTGACCGTCTCTTCGATCGGCGACGCCAAGAGTCTCGAAGGCGGCCTGCTCCTGCTTACTCCGCTCTATGGCGCGGACGGGCAGGTCTACGCCGCCGCCCAGGGCCCGGTCGCGGTGGGAGGTTTTGCCGCCGGCGGCGCGGGCGCGAGCAAGCAGATGAACCACCCAACCATTGGAAGAGTGCCGGCGGGGGGGCGGGTGGAACGCAGTCTGGCCTTCGATTTCAACCGGCTGGCTCCAGTTTCGCTGCTTTTGCGCGAGCCGGATTTTTCGACGGCGGGTGAAATCTCCGACGCCATCAACCGCGAATTCGGACATGCGGTCGCAAGCGCCCGCGACGGCGGACGAGTGGAAGTCGATCCTGGCGCAACCGGCGTGGCCAACCTGACGGCGGTCCTCGCCAGAATCGAGAACCTTACCGTTGCCGTGCACCGGCGCGCCCGCGTCGTGGTCAACGAACGTACGGGGACCATCGTGATGGGAAACGACGTTCGTCTGGGAGCGGTATCCATTCTGCACGGCGGATTCTCGGTGCAGATTTCAACCGAGTATTCCGTTTCCCAGCCGGCGCCGCTGTCGGCAGGGAAAACCGAAGTGATTGGTCAAACGGAAGTGCAGGCCAAGGACAGCCCGGCGAAGCGCCTTGAAATCGGCGAAGGCGCGAGCATCGACCAGTTGGTCGGCGGATTGCAGAACATGGGTGCAACCGCGCGGGACGTAATCTCGATTCTGCAGGCGATCAAAGCAGCCGGGGCGCTCGATGCCGACCTGGAGGTGATCTGATGGCAGGTGCTTGGTTGATGCTGGAGGCAATCTCATGAACTTTCCGCTTTCGGCCAGTGGGAGTCGCATGACCACGGCCAACTCTCCGGTGGTAAAACCGGTCGCGAAAAATGCAGTCGCGAAAAATGAAAAAGCGGCGCGGGACTTTGAATCCCTGCTGCTCACGCCGCTGCTCGACGCCCTGCAGAAGACGTTTGCCGGGACCTCCGAGGATGCCAACAGCCCCGGGGCGAGCGATTATCGCCTGATGGGTACCGAGGCGCTGGCGCAATCGATCGCGGCCCGGGGTGGGATTGGCATCGCGCAGCTCATCCTGCGCCATTTGCAGCCACCAAAGGTATCGGGTGGAGGCTGAACGGGGGTTTGACTCGGGCGCTAAAGTTTTTCGCAAGTCTGCCGATCTTTGAATTGACCCGCGATACGTTTGCGGACGAGATACCCACATTAAGGTTTGCTAAGAATCTGCCGATACAAAAGGCAGGACGGGATTGGAGGAATTTTATGAGAGTCGATTTCACAACGTTGGGACTGGATCCACCGGAAAAAGGCACGACGGGCCGCGCCGGGAAGACAGCGGACGCGGGCACTGGGGCGAACCGCGCTTCGGGGCTGGACCGAACCCGCTTCTCGTTCGATCAGACGCGGGTGCAGTCGCTCGAAGCCCAGGTTCTGGCGCAGCCTGAAATTCGCCAGGCCAAGGTCGAATCGCTGCAGCAGGCGATCGGCAAAGGCGAATATTCGGTTTCTGCCAGCCGGGTGGCGGATGCGCTGGTGAACGAACTGAGTAGCGGAACCCAGGGCTAGCGAAGTGAGCCGGAAGGGGAACTCTGGAGTGAATTATGGATCCGTTGATCACAAACGCGATCGATCCGGCGCTGCTGAGGGTGCTGGAGAAGCGGGGCCAGGAACGCGACCCCGCGGCCCGGCGCAAGCGTCCGGCTGTGCCCGAGAAACCGGTCGAAGCAGAAGAACTTGAACAAGAGCCGGGTCCCAACACTCCGAAGCACGCACTGGATGACTTGGCGTGATCGTGGCGAAGATTTGGACTGACGAAGATTTTGGTCTGACGATTTGGACTGACGAAGAGATTCCCTGTTATGGATAATATCGACACACCGCTTCCAGAACTGAGCAAGCTGATCGAGCAGCGGCTCGCGATGTTGCGCAGCCTGGCGGAGAGTCTGGAGTTCAGCAGCCTGGCGCTAGGGAAAAACGACGCGGAAGCGATCGCGCGCGGGGCGGCGCATCAGGCAGAACTTTGCCGGCAATGGAGCTGTCTCGAAGACCAGCTTCGTCGAGAAGCTGGCCGGCGTTTGGCGCCGCCATCGGCGGGCGCATCCGGCGATTCCCCGGAAGCCGAGCACTCCGCGCGGCTGCAAGCGGAGTGGGAGACGCTTGGAGCTCGGATCCGTTATCTCACGCGAGTGCACTGGTCGCTGCTGCGGCACCTCGAGCGCAGTCTGGCGGTCCTGCATCGCGTGGTCGGCAGCTGCGCAGCCACCTACACGCCCGATCCCGGATTGCTGAGGACAGAAGTCCGGCATGAAGTCCGGCATAGGACTGGAGAATCATCATGTCGGGTTTGAACGGGTCCCTTTCGATTGCTTTGAGCGCGCTCGCGGTGAGCCAGCAGGAGATCGCCACCACTTCCAACAACGTGGCCAACGCGAACACTCCCGGATTCTCCCGGCAGCGTCCGGTGTTGGCGGCAGGCGACCCGGTGGTTGTGGGATCGTTGACCTTTGGCACTGGAGTAGTGCTGCAAAAAATCGCGAGCCTGCGGAGCCCCATCCTGGAAATCCAACTGAATCAGGAAACGCAGCAGCAGAGCAAGCTCGACACCTCGCTCGGGCAACTGCAACAACTTCAAACTCAGTTTGGCAGCGCCAGTTCCGGCATTGGCGCCGACATCAGCAACTTCTTTAACAGTCTGCAGCAGCTCGCTCCCGACCCGTCGAATCTGGCGTTGCGGCAGAGCGTGCTGACGGCGGCCGGCAAGCTGGCAACCGACTTCAACACCATCGCCCACAGCCTTCAGACCCAGAGCGGCAATGTTGACCTGAACGTGGTTCAGTCGGTCAGCGAGGTGAATACGCTGACGGCGCAGATCGCCAGTGTCAACCGGCAGATCGGCAGTCTCCAGAACGCGCACCTGGACGCAAGCACGCTGGTGGACAGGCAGACCACGCTTATCCGGCAGCTTTCCGGGCTGGTGGACGTCTCGGTCATTCCGACCGATCAGGGCATCACGCTGGCGACTTCGAATGGGACGACGCTGGTATCGGGATCGCAGAGTTTCGCGCTCTCCACCCAGGCCGGGACCGGCGGCGTGCAGCACATCCTGGCGGGGACTCAGGACATCACAAGCTCGCTGACGGGTGGGAGTCTGGCCGGCTTGATTCAGATTCGCGACCAGGAAATTCCGAGTTTTGGGAGCAGTCTCGATCAACTGGCGGCGGGTCTTGCCACCAACCTCAACGCCGCCAATGCGAAGGGCATCGATCTAAATGGCAACGCCGGCGGCAATCTATTCGCGCCTCCGCCCGCGGGCGGGGTGGGCGCGGCGGCCGCGTTGAGCGTCAGCATCGCCGATCCGGCGCTGATTGCCGCTAGTTCCGACGGCAGTACCGGCAGCAACGGGAATCTGGCCGTGCTCTCCGCGGTTGCCGATCAGGCCCTGGCCAATGGGCAGAGACCGATCGATTCCTATTCCAGCATCGTTTTTCAAGTGGGCAACACTACTTCCAACACCTCCGCCGATGCCAACGCCTCGAGCCTGATTCTGCAACAGTTGCAGGACCAGCGCGGGAGTATTTCCGGCGTATCGCTCGACGAAGAAGCAGCCAATCTCATCCAGTATCAGACCGCTTATCAGGCTGCTGCCCGCGTCGTCTCCACCGTCAACACCCTGCTTGACGTTGCCGTAAACCTTGGAAAGTAGGTCATTGATGCGCGTGAATCCGAATCCCCTGCCCGACCTGCTGGCGGCACTCAACCAGACAAAGCTGGCAACGCAACAGGCTTCGATCGAGATTGCGTCCGGCCAAAGCGTGAACCAGCCCTCCGACAATCCGACCGCCGCCGCCCTGCTGGTGGAGAACAACGATCAGGCTACGTTCACCGCCGGTTATCTGCAGAGTCTCAATGCGGTTCAGGGCCAACTCTCTACCGCGGATTCGACGCTAAGTTCGGTCGTGACCGCGCTGCAACGAGCCATCAGCCTCGGCGTCGAGGGCGGCAATGGCACGCTCTCCGATAGCGACCGGGCCGCAATCGCCAATGAACTGCAAGGCATTCAGAGCCAGCTGGTGTCGCTGGGCAACACTTCGTACCAGGGCCGCTTCGTATTCGCCGGGACCAATACGGGTACGCCGCCGTACGTGTTGGACAATGCCGCTGCTTCCGGCGTCCGCTATGTGGGCAACAATGGCGTCAATCAGGTATCGATTGGCAGTGGATACAAGCTCGCCGTCAACCAGCCCGGATCGCAACTGTTTTCCGCAACCGGCAACGACGTTTTTCTTGCCGTCAACAGCCTCATCCAGGCCCTGCAAACCAATACCGGCATTGGTGACGCCGTCACCGCAGTCGGCACCGCTTCCCGCTATATTTCGGCGCAGCGCGTATTTTATGGCAACGCGTCGAACCAGGCGCAGTCGCAGACCACTTACCTCAATACCGCCAAGCTTCAAATCAGCCAGCAGGCGAATACCCTCGGCGGCGCGGATCTGGCTGCCGCCGCCACCAGTCTCGCCCAAGCCGGGGTCGATACCCAGGCCACGCTGGCGACCATCAGCAAGCTCTCGCAGAATAATCTCTTCAGTTACTTGAAGTAGGGCGAAAGAACATCGAGTCATTCCATCATTGAGGGATTGAATTCAAGGACTCAATCCCTCAATGATCCAATGATTCAATGTTTAAAGCGTTTTCTTGCTGGTTCGAGCCCAGGCCGCTGCGGCTGCTACGTGGGTTTGCGCCGTTTCAAGCCGCAACTTCTCGGCCAGCAGGTTCCCGTGCAGGCCGGGCAGGAAATGCTTCAGCTTTTCCAGGTTGCCGAGGTATTCGAGCGACTCTTTTTTAAGCGCCACCGCGGCTTCGGAATGTGGCGACGGACGCCGCAAACATTCCGCTGCCCGCAGAATTTCGCTGAGTAAGCCAGCAAAGTCCTGAGGCCTGATGGTCGAACAGTGTTTTTGTTCAGGACGGAGACGAATCAACGCGGAACGCAGATTGTGATTCACCTGCTGCAAGGTTTCGAGCGCATCCGGCGGCATCGGCATCATCCCTGCCAGTCCACGCGCACACGATCGGACTCGTGGTCGGTGGCAGCGGAAGCAGACACGCCGGCGGTGGTCATTGCGGCGGTTGCGACCGATGGCTTCTCCGCTCGATCCACCTCGATCCATGCTTCGCGCACCGCCAGCAAGTCCGTGATCTGCTGGCCGAGCCCTGCTTTCGAAGGATGGAATTGCACCTGGACGAGATTTTGGCGCAGGACGTTATAAAAATGGTCGAGATCCTTGGCGACCTTGCCTCCGTTGGCAAAATCCAGCGGCGACTGCAGATGCCCGATGACCAGAATCGCGTGGTTGATTCGCTTGGTGCGCAGCTCAATGTCGTTCTGCTCCAACGCCTGAAGGGCCTGCCTCAGGTCTTGCACCAGCTGTTCATAGAGCAAGACGACCAGGCGTACGGCAGTGGCGCCGCGTACGTCGTTTTCGCGATAGGCGGTGCGAGGGTTTGTCATGGTTATTATCCTGTGGACGAGCCGGTATTGGGCGCCGTGTTGTTGGACCTGTTCGACGTGACAGAATAGTTGCCGTTGAGGGCGCCAATCTCCGCCGTGACCGTCAACAGAAGCGACGGGTAGGCTTCAAGGGTCGCATTGACCTGCGCGTACAGCAGGGTCAATGTCTTTTGTTGCGCGACCAGGCGATCCTGCAAATTGGCGATCTGGGTGGTTAGAGCCCTCTGCTGAGCCTTGTTTCCGGCAATATCGAGGGTCACGATGCCATCGGTTGGATCCGTCAGGCTGAAGAGGTCATTGCTAAAATTGTTGGCAAATCCAGTACCCGAAACATTCGCAAAAAAGTTCTGCACCGCGCTTGGGTTTGAGGCGAGCACATTGCTGAGCGCGGGGTGGATATCGGTCGCGGTTTGGTTCACCGTCAGAGTTCCATCATTGTTCAAGTCGATGCCCAACGAGGCCAGGTTGACCAGTCCGCTGTTTCCCGTAACCGCGTAGGTCACGTTATTGAGCAAACTAGACTGTAATGAGCGCAGGGTGCTGTCGCCACCGAGCGGCCCTTCGGTGTTGGTGGCTGGATTCACCGTGAACTGGGTGTTGATAATGCCAACCACCGAGTTATAGGCGTTCACGAAGCTGTTAATCGCCGCGGTAGCTTGGGTCGCATCGGGTCCCACAGTGAGTTGCACTTGCGTTGCCGGCGCGGCGCTGGCCAGATTCAGCGTAACCCCGGCAATCGCTCCGGTTACGGTGTTGGTGGCGCTGCTAAGCGGTACGCCATCAATAGTCAGAGTTGCGTTGGTTCCGCCAACCGGCGCATTGAAGGTCAGGCTGGTGGTATTGCTGGTAATAGCCAACGCTCCTGGGATGCCGCTGGACTGGCTATAAAAGGCCAGTCGCGCCCCGCCCGCATCGGTCACGACGCTGGCCGTGACTCCCAATTTCTGGGTGTTTATGTAACTTGCCAATGTGTTGAGAGTGTCATTGCTTCCCGCAGTAATGGAAATGTCATGAGTCACGCCACTCGCCCCGCCGATTTGCAGTTGAATGTCTCCGGGCGAAAATGATGTGTTGCCGTCTGTCAGCGGATCGGTATAGAGCGTGCCTGTGGTTGCGAGATTGGACACTACGATCTGATGGATGCCCGGCAAGGCGGAAGTTTGGGCACTGGCAGTCAGGATGCCAGTTGCAGAGGAGGTTGCCGACTGCGAAGACAGGGGTCCGTTGGGATTCGCGAGCGAGATCGCCGCCGCCGCTAAATTGGTGAGGTTGTCGTTAAGCCCTGCCAGCAACCCGGCTTGGGTGGATAGATCCGTTTGCTGGTTCTGCCAGATGGTTAGCGGGCCGGTTTCCCGGCTCAGAATCGCGTTCACCACCGACTTCACGTCAATGCCATTGCCGTTCAGCAGCGCCGCGGCATTAAAGCTTACTCCCATGGTTGTTCCCCTCTCCCTTCACGACTGCGGCCGAAGCCGCGTCTGAAGTTGAAACGTTGCCCCTCGAAGCAATTTGTTGCAGCAATTCCAGAGTCTGGTGGATGCCGCGGAGCTGCTCGGCGCTGGGCACTTGCAGGACCAAGTTCCCCGATTGCTTGTCTAAGACTTGGTAAATCACAATGCCATCTTCTGCCGTATCCAACTGCACTTTGACTTCATGTTCCGGGATTATGAGTGGAACGAAAGCACTTTGTGCTGTGGCAATTTCCGTCTTTGGGATATTTCCCGAAGCGGCACTGGGCGGGGGAGACGCAACGTGCACCTTTTTCTCAGGAGTCTGACGCTCAATCCCAGCCGAACTGGCCTGCACCGGATCAACGGTCATAACTCACCTATTTTTTCTGTAAAAAATCGAAAGGAGGCGGCATCAAACCGCCTCCCTTCGAGGCAATGTTTACTGAAGCAGCTTAAGCACAAGCTGCTGCTGTTGGTTGGCCTGAGCCAGAGAGGAAATTCCGGTCTGTTCCAGGATGGAAAACTTCGCCAGGGTTGCCACCGTGGAAGGAATATCGGCGGCTCGGACACCGTCTTCAGCACCCGTCAGATTCTGCACCTGGTTGGTGATGACGCCGGCGGCACTCTGCAAGCGGTTGACGGTTGCGCCAATGGTGCCGCGCAGTGCGGCAACCGATTGGATGGCGGTGTTGATGGTTGCCAGCGCCGCAGTGGCGTCGGCAATGTTTGACAGGTCGTTTACCGATCCGGCCGTGCCATTCGCCAGGTTCGCAGCACCGAAGGTGTTGGCCGCCCCCGTTGCCGATGTGCCGATACCGTTACCGGCAGTGCCTTTAGCGACGGCGGTGAATACGACCGACGTTGCCGTGGCCGCTGCCGTGGCAGAGGTGTTGGCAACCGTGGGACTTCCGTAGCTAGCACCCGCGCCGCTGCCACCGTTGACAGCATTCGCCAGGTTGGTAAGGCTGGCAGCTTCCGTGGCGCCCACCAAAACCTCATTTGCCGTGGGCGTGCTGCTTAGCGAAGCTACGAAGCTGTAGGTTTGCGAGCCCACCGTCACCGTGTTGCCCGCGGTGGCCGACGGAGCCGCTCCGGCATTGACGCCTCCAGTGAAATCCAGGCTGGCGAAACTGCCAGTGCTAGCTACCCCAGAGATAAAGTTGCCACCGGTGCCGGCGACATTAGCGGAGAAGGCGAGCGTGGTTCCCGTAACTGCTCCCGCCGTGACGTTGGCATTTTGTGAAGTAGTGCTGCTGTAGTTACCCCCACCAGAGCCGTTGACGGCAGCTTTTAGATTCGTCAGACCGGTCGCTTCGCTGCTGCTGATCACCTCGTTTGCCGTCGCGGTTGTGCTGACGGCAGCCACGAAGGTATAGGTTTTGCCACCAACTGTTACCGTGTCGCCAGCGGTGCCGCCAGCCGTATTTCCGGCGCCGGTAAAATTCGCCGAAGACGCAACAGCGGTGCCGTTTCCGGCGGTGCCATTCACCCTGGCATTGAGAACGACTGTGGTTGCAGTAGAGGTCGCTGTCACTTTCGCGTTGGCGACGGTTGGGGACCCATACGCAACTCCGGCGCCACCAGACGTGGTGTTGACCGCAGCCGCCAGATTCGCCAAGCTTTCCTGTTCGCTGGCGCCGACCTTAACTTCATTTGCCAAGCCACCGCTGCCACTAAGTGCCGTCACGAATGTGTAGACTTGGCCATTGATCGTTGTAGTGTCGAGGTTGGCGTGGGTGCCACTGGTGGTTAGAGTAAGGGTGCTAACTGCGGATGCAGCGAATGCGCCTCCGGTCAGCGTGTTGGTGGCAGCGACGGCAGCCGAGCCCGCCGCCTGGGACAGGGTTCCGGTGGCGGCAACCGCTCCCCCTAAGCTGAGGTCCGTGGAGGACAACGCACCGGTTGTCACACCGATCAGACTGTTGCTGGTGGAACCGGAATCGCTCAAGAAGACATTGAGAGTATTCGCGGTGAACACCTGCCCACCGTTGTAATTTGTCTTGGAACCGACGCGGTCGATTTCCGCTTTGATGGCGGTAAATTCGGCGTTCAGCGCGACGCGTTGCGGATCGGACACCGTACCCGTTGCCGCTTCAGTAGCGATGGTAACGGCGCGGTTGAGCAGTGTGGTCACCGCAGCCAGCGAGCCATCCGCCACCTGCAGTTCGCCAACGCCGTCGTTAGCGTTCCGGGCGGATTGGGTAAGGGCTGTAATGTTAGCGTGCAAACCGTCAGCGATTGCCAGGCCGGCAGCGTCATCCGCGCCACTGTTGATGCGCGACCCGGATGAGAGTTGGAAGAGGGCTTTCTGCAGATTGCCATTGGTAATCGTCAATTGGTTCTGCGCGGCCAGTGATGCGATGTTATTTAATACACTGAGTGCCATTGAATTGCTCCTTGTTGGTTCCGATTAGGGATCCGTCCCCGAAACCTTCCCGGAGCTCGTTCCGTTTGTCCTGCGGAACCCAATTGCGCTTCACTTTGGTTCATCGGCTAGCCACGCCCGAGCTTTATTTCCACAGGTACCAACCGGCCTAGACCCTAGGTAACCTGCCTGCTTTGCGCTCCTCTCTCCCCGCCCTCGCCCTTTCTGCCGATCTTTATTGATGAAGCCTTGTAAGCGGCGGGCCTTGTTCGGTCCAGAAGCTAAACACCAGGAGCCAAACACCAGGAGCTAAACATGATCCAGCTCACCCGCCTCAACCAGCACCCGCTGGTCGTCAATTCCGACTTGATCAAGCTGGTCGAGCAGGCCCCCGATACCGTCATCACTCTGGTGAGTGGCGAGAAAATTGTCGTTCGGGAAAGCGCCCAGGAGGTCCTCGAACGCGTGGTACAGTTCCGCCGCGCGGTGCTGCAAGGGACCGTGCTCTGGTCGGACACCGGTTCCACCCACCCTCCCGTCCTTGAGGGCGACGGCCACCCGGCCGGCGAGAAATAGGAGCCCGCGTGGATAAGGCAACCTTTGTCGGTCTGGTGCTGGCTATCGGCGGCACCCTGCTCGGCTTGATGCTGGAGGGAGGAAATCTCGGCCAGGTGCTCCAGCCCACCGCCGCCATGATCGTTTTCGGCGGCACGCTGGGCGCGATCCTCATTCAGTACCCCTTACCGGTGGCGCTGAGCGCGTTCCGGCGGCTGGCGCAGGTGTTTGTCGAGCCCCAACAGAATGCGCAGTCCACGGTCGAACTTCTTGTCAATTACGCGAACCAGGCGCGGCGGGAAGGCATCATCTCACTCGACAAAGAACTCGCGGCCATCCATGAACCTTTTCTGCGCCGCGCCCTCATGTTGGCGGTCGATGGAACCGACCCGCATGATCTCCGCAAGATCATGGAGCTCGAACTGGACAACAAAGAAGAACAGGAAGAAAAAATTCCCCAGCTCTTCGAATCGGCGGGCGGATTTTCTCCCACCATTGGAATCATCGGGGCCGTGCTCGGTTTGATCCAAGTCATGCAGCACCTGGACAAAATCGACGAAGTCGGAAAAGGGATTGCCGTCGCCTTCGTGGCCACCCTCTACGGAGTGGGCGCCGCCAACCTCATATTGTTGCCGTGCGCTGGAAAATTAAAAATTCGCATCCGCGACGAGCAGATCATCCGCGAAATGACGATCGAGGGCGTAGTTTCCATCCTTGAAGGAATGAACCCCCGCATGTTGCGGGAGAAGCTTCTGGGGTTCCTTACCGAGGCCCGCAAGCCCGCCGAGGATGAGGAGGAGTCCAACGTATGAGACGCCGTAAGCGACGCCGCAGTCACGTCAATCACGACCGCTGGCTGGTTTCCTACGCTGACTTCATTACTCTCTTGTTTGCCTTTTTTGTCGTGCTCTACGCCTCGTCGCAAGTCGACAAAAGAAAAATCGGAAGGCTGGCTCTAGCCATTCAGGTCGCTTTCCAGGAGATGGGAGTGTTTCAGGCTTCCACTACGGAAATACCTATCGATGTTGCAGACCCCATGCCCTTCAGCACCGTGCAAGCGGTCGAAAACACGGAGCGCACCGCGAGCCTGGGCCGGATCGCATCTCGCCCCGATGGTTCGCTCGGCACAGGTGTAGAGAACGGCGATCTGGCCGAATTGCAGGCGGAACTGAAAATCGCGCTCGCTACGGAAATCCAGCGTAAGGAAATCGCCATGCACCGCGAACCCGACGGGCTGGTCATCAGTCTGCGCGAGGTGGGATTTTTCGAAAGCGGCTCCGCCCAGATGAAGGCCACCTCCCAGGCTGCCTTCGACCGCATCGCCAGCATGCTCCGCCAGCGTGACTATCGCTTGCGGATCGAGGGCCACACCGATAACGCCCCCATTCACACCTCCCAGTTTGCCTCGAACTGGGAGCTCTCCACATCCCGTGCAACCGAAATTGTGCGGCTTCTCATCGTCCGGGACGGCTTCGGTCCCGATCGTCTAAGCGCTGCCGGATTCGCCGAGTATCACCCGGTCGCAACCAATCTCACCAGCGAAGGCCGCGGCATGAACCGCCGCGTGGATATCGTCATCCTCGGCCATACCCTGGCGGCGGATCCCCTTGCCCAGGCCGGGATACAAGCCCAGACCCCAGTCGCAAAGAAGACGGGGCAAACGTTTCCGGCAGCCGCACTCAAGCCCACCGTGGTGAGGGCTGCGGACAAACGTCTACAGCAGTAATTCCATCCAGCGCGTGTGATCGATTGATGGTTCCCCTCATGGCTTCCCTCGTGCTACTTCGTGTCCTTCGTGGTGAATGAATTTAGGACACTATCCCCCGTCAAGCCGATTGCGCCCAGCCCACCGGACAATTAAGATTCCTTCACTCCCATGTCTGAAGTAATTCCAACCAAGCCCACGACTTTACGTCCCGCTTCCACCCCTGTTCCTGAAACTTCCGTCGAGGTATTCGCCGTTTACGGCGTTGAGCCCGAGATCCAGGCCTATGCCATGGCCAAGTATTCGCGCTCATCGCTCTCGATGAAAGAGTCGTTGAAGGAAATCACGCTGCAGAAGGCGGAAAAATTTCTCAACACCTTTTACTTTCAGTACGGGCATCGCTCCATTGCCGACCTTGCCCACATCGCGCTCGCGATTGAGCGCCTATCCATCCTCGCCGCCATCGTCGTCGCCGACGAGCAGCGCTGGGATGGCCAAGAGCGCTCGACTCGCTACCAGGACTTCAGGAAAAGCGGTTACTACACCCCCAGTTTTCAGGATGGTGCTTTCGAGGATGACAGTGGGGCCTCGAACCTTTGCCCTCGGACTCTCTTTCGCGAAACCATCGAGTCCCTGTTCACCACCTACGAAAAAGTTTCCCGGCGGACGTTCGAATATCTCGCCGGCATCACACCGCGTCCCGCCGAAATGAAGCCGGACGCTTACGAGCGCACCCTGCGCGCCCGCGCCTTCGACATTTCGCGCTATCTGCTGCCGCTCGCCACCAACACTTCGCTCGGGGAGATCGTCAACGCCCGCACGCTGGAAAACCAGGTCGCGCACCTGCTCTCGCAGCCACACAAGGAAGTCCGTGATCTTGGAGCGCTGCTGAAACAAGCCGCCCTTTCCCCGGCCTACAACGCGAACGAAGAATCGCTGCGCGCCCTGGTTGCCGAGATTCGCACCGTGTCGCCCGAAATCGCCGATCGAGCCGAACGCGAACTCCTGCGCGAAGTGCGGGTCGCACCCACGCTGGTGAAGTACGCCGACCCGAATCTCTACGAAATCGAGACTCGTCGCGAACTCCTGCAGGCCGCCGTCGAACTGATGCGCGGCGCCGCCATCGAGGCCGCGCCGCTCGTTGATCTACTGGACAATGATTTGCCTGACGCGGATTCGATCGAGGTTGAACTCGCTGCCACGCTGATTTACGGCCATTGTCATTACTCCTACCGGCAGATTCGCCAGACCGTCGAAGCCTCCGGCGAGGCGCGCCGCCGAGAAATCATCGACCTCGGCCTGCGCCATCGCGGCGCCCACGACGAACTGCTCCGCCCCTTCTCCGCGGGCCAGCAGTTTCGCTTCGACATCCTCATGGACATCGGCGGATTCCGCGACATGCATCGCCACCGCCGCTGCGTCCAGATCATGCAGGATTTCACCACTGCTCACGGCTTCGACACGCCACCCGAAGTCGAGGCTGCCGGAGTCCGCTCCGACTATGAAGCCGCGATGAAGCGCGCGGAAAGCGCGGTGCGGAAGCTTTCCGCGACCGGAAGCGAAGAGGCAGCGCAAAACGCGCAGTACGCGATCCCACTCGCTTTCCGCAAGCGCACTCTGTTTAAGATGGACTTCGCCGAGGCCGTGTACATCTCCGAATTGCGCACCACCCCCGCCGGACACACGTCCTATCGCAACGTGGCCTATGCCATGTACGAAGCCGTCGCCGCAAAATATCCGGCGTTGGCCAAATATTTCCGGGTGCACGACGTGCGCGAGCCAGTGGATCTGTTGCAGCGCTGAGCCCAAATTAACCACGAAGGTTACGAAGGGGACACAAAGGACCACGAAGGAAACTTTTAGCGGTTCAAACCTTCGTGTCCTTGGTGGTTGACCAATTTAGGACACTACCGGCGTGTTCACAAAATTGACGCCGATGAATCTCCGCCTCTAAAATCACCTCACACATGCCTCTCTATGAATACCTATGCAAGAAGTGCGGACATCGCTTTGAAAAAATCCGCAAGTTTTCCGATAAGCAGCTGCGCAAGTGCCCTGAATGCGGGGGCGTTATCGAACAAGTAATCTCGGCTCCAGCCGTGCAGTTCAAAGGCTCGGGCTGGTACGTGACGGATTATGCGAAGAAGGGCGCCGGTTCTGCGGCGTCGTCCGCGTCCTCATCTTCTTCTGAAGGCGACAGCGGCGCAAAAGAAACGAAGGAGACCAAAGACAGCAAAGAGGCGAAGGATACCAAGAAAGACGACAAGCCCAAGTCCGATACCTCGCAAAAGAAACACAAGAAAGACTAGCCACCTCTAGTCTTGGTTGCGTTCCTATTTTACCGAGGCACCACCCCACGCTCTGGTTTGCCGACAACCAAGGTGCGTCGGCGGGGCAGTTCGTCATCGGAGATTTCCGCGAGGAACTGCAGGTTGAGGCCCAGCCGGTCGCATGCCTGACAAGCCGCGTCGTTGAGAAAGTACACGATGTCTCCCCCAAATCGATCCTTGGCCCAGCGGCGTTCATCGAGGGCGAACGGATTCACCGAATACACTTTAATCTCGGTGTGTTCCAGCAGGACAGCGCTCAGTTCGCGCTGGAATCCGAGCGCCCCTTGCCGCACTTGCGCCATGGTGAAAGAAACAACGCGATAAGGCATAGGCTGAAGTTGAGGAGGGGGTGACGGGCGAGGACGCCCGTCGCTCCACCAAAGGACGAAGCATAGCAGCCTTTGCCAGTGGGCAGTTCGTCCAGGGTGGTTTGCAAACGAGTGCGGGACGAACCGCAAACGACCAACCATGAGCGACCGCCGACGGTTCTCCCCTTGAATCCTTCCCGCTCCCCGCACATCTAATCGATTTGACATAGTCGTTACAACGACTAAACAGGAGAGCAGATTTCATGATAACCATCCGACGCGGCAATGAGCGTGGTGGCGGCGATTACGGCTGGCTGAAGACCCGCCATACTTTCAGTTTCAACGATTACTCCGATCCCAAGTGGATGGGTTTCCGCTCGTTGCGCGTGATCAACGAAGATTGGGTCGCGCCGAGCGGCGGCTTCCCAACGCATCCTCATCGCGACATGGAGATCATCACCTATGTCCTGTCAGGCCAGCTCGAGCACAAAGACAGCCTGGGCACCGGCGCAGTGATCCTACCGGGCGACGGGCAGCGCATGAGCGCCGGCCGTGGCATCCGCCACAGCGAAGCGAATCCGTCAGCGAGCGAGTCCGTGCATCTGCTGCAGATATGGATTCTCCCCGACAAGCAAGGGCACGAACCCGGCTACGAACAGAAGAACTTTCCCGACGTCGAGAAGCGCGGCAAGTTTCGCCTGATGGCCTCGAGCGACGGCGCGGACGGTTCAGTAAAGATCAATCAGGACGCGAAGCTGTTCGTGACTCTGCTTGCACCAGGAGAAGAGGTCGCGCAGTCGCTCGAGGCCAAGCGTCACGCGTGGCTCCAGATTGCCAAGGGCGAAGTCGAACTGAACGGCCAGAAGTTGCACCAGGGAGACGGCGCGGCGATAAGCAATGAAAACAGGCTGACGATCAAAGCAACGGAAGACGCTGAAGTTCTACTGTTCGACTTGGCGTAAACAGATCGGGGGTCATCTGGCGATCGGGTCATCGAAAACCCACCAGGAAGTTCTGATCAACCGATGGCCCGATACCTTTCATTCCAGCCTGATCCCTGCCGCTCCCATCAGCCTTCCCGTTTCGCCCTTCTCCGCCCGGAAGCTGAACAGCAGTTCCGTATGGCACGCCGTGCACGGTGCCGCCGTGTCAATATTCTTCGCCAGTACGCCCGCATCCAGCAGTTGTCGCCGGTTCGCCTCTACCAGATCGAGAAAAAGTTTTACCGGCAATTCGCTGTGTCCCGGCGCGCGCGCGGTCAGGAACAGCAACGGATATTTCTCCCGCACCGGATCCGATTCCTTCACTTCGCGGAACAAGCTTCCAGCATACGCAAACTGCATTTCAAACTTGGTGCGCACTTCTTCGCCCACGTCGTAGCAGCACCCCTGCACTCCCGGCCCAATCGCCGCCACCAGGTTCCGCGGATCGCTCCCGAAATGTTTTCGCATCTCGCCGACACCCTTCTCGACGATGCGCTTGACCGTGCCGCGCCAGCCTGCGTGAAAAACGCCGACAGCCCGCCGTTTGTGATCCGCTAGAATGATGGGAAGGCAGTCGGCAGTCTGCACGGCTAAGACCAGCCCCGGCGTATCCGTGACCAGCCCGTCCCCAGCCAGAAGCTGTTCCGGCATCCGGTCCACTCGATGGATCAAATCAGAATGAATCTGCCGCAGCGAAACCAGCGGCCAGTTCCTGCGTCCATTCGCAACGCCCAGTTCCTTGAGGAAAAGTTCGCGGTTGCGCTCGACGGCCGCGCGGGAGTCATGTTGTGTAAACCCAAGATTCAGCGCGCTTCCGCCGTACCGGCGCGACGTTCCGCCATGCCGCGTCGAGAAGGCATGCACCAGCCATGCCAGCTTGGCCAGCTTTTCGGACCGCAAAAGTTGTAGTTTGTTTCTTGCGACGCTCGTGGTCACCACACTTCGATCATACCCTGACTATCGGGTCATCGGCTGATCGGGGCATTGGAAATCGGCTCGCGGTTCTTGATCGCCCGATGACCCAGACTTACTTCTTCTTCACCAGTTCCGCGTCAATCTGGATCTTTACTTTATCGCCAACCACCGCCTCGCCGGTCTTGAGAAGGTGGTTGTAGACCAGATTGAAATCCTTGCGGTTGATGGTCGTCGTTGCGGAAATTCCACGGCGTAAATTGCCCCACGGATCGGCCAATTCAGGCGTAGGGCCATCCACCTCGAGCGTGACTTCGTGCGTGGTTCCGTGGATGGTCAGATCGCCAATCAACTGCAGCTTCCCGCCGCCGCTTACGATGCGTTTGGACTTGAATTCAATGGTTGGATATTTTTCGACGTCAAAGAAATCAGAGCTTTTAAGATCTTTGTCCCGCGCCTCGACCCGTGTATCGACCGAGCTAACGTCGATGCTGGCCGATACCTGCGACTGGGTGGTGTCTTTGTCGTTTAGTACGACGCTTCCCGTCACCTTCGTAAAATTCCCGGTGACATTCGAGATGCCGAGATGACGCACCGTAAACTGCGCGGTCGAGTGCGCAGGATCAATATTCCAGTTTGAAGTCTGCGCGAGCGCCGACATACTTGCGAGCAGCACAATCGCCGAAACTGTAAAAACTCGTTGAGCTGTTTTCAGCATACCCATTCAATATCCTAGTAAGTGAGTTTTCCTGGAGGCCGGGAGTTCCACGCCTGGGTTAACAATTCCCGGGCTCTCCCAAAGTCAGGATAAAGTTTCAGATGCAGCCTCGTTCGACAAAGATGCAATAAGACACGAAGGCCGCGCAGCAGTTATGCGTGGCCTTGGTGTCATCTGCGCGCTTCCAGTTCATTCCTTGCCGCTGGCGATGCCGGTGGCCGTTTGTTCAGCTTCATGCTTCTGCTCGACTGTATTGACCTTCACCGTGGCCAGTATCTTCTCCAGCTTGGCGAAGACTTTGTCGCGGTTGACGTGCTCAACGCCGGTTTTGGAGATTGCTTCGAGCACGCGCTTACCGCGAGTAACAGCCCGAGAATTGCGGAGCCTGCGATCATAGCCAGTTTCTGCTGGCGCAACCAGGACGAAAGCGTTGTCCCGGAGATTATGTTGTTGTTGGTTGCCTGATTAGCGGATTTCCTAATGGTTGCCATTCGCTTCCCGCTAGAATGTTTTTGTGAGCAAAGTCTCGCCCAGCTTCTCTCTTGTTTCTCGTGGAGGTTATCGCGGACGTCTGGCACCGTCGCCGACGGGGCTGTTGCATATTGGGCATGCGCGGACTTTCTGGAGGGCGGCGCAGCGGGCCCTCGAGAATCATGGAACTTTGATTTTGCGGAATGAGGATCTGGATCCGCAGCGCTCGCGGGCTGAATTTGCTCGCGCCATGATTGAAGATTTACGCTGGCTGGGAATCCGTTGGAGTGAAGGGCCGGATTGTGGCGGGAAGTATGGCGCTTACTCGCAGAGTGAGCGCCGGGCGCACTACCGGGAGGCTTGGCGGCGGCTGCGGGAGGGCGGGTTTCTGTATCCGTGCCTTTGTTCGCGCAAGTATCTGGCACAGTCGGCGAGCGCTCCAAATGATGGGGATGATGAGCCGGTGTATCCCGGAACCTGCCGCGAGCGGAAAGATGTGACGGAGTTCATGGAGCCTGCGGGAGTGAACTGGCGGTTTCGCGTTCCCGAGGGCGAGGAGGTTGAGTTTGCGGATTTGAATCTGGGCCGCCAGCGCTACGTCGCAGGCAGTGATTTTGGCGATTTTCTGGTCTGGCGGCGTGACGATGTTCCCGCTTACCAACTCGCGGTCGTGGTCGACGACGAGGCGATGCGGATTACGGAAGTTGTGCGGGGCGCGGATCTGCTGAAGTCGACAGCGCGGCAACTGCTGTTGATGCGCGCGCTTGGGTACGCTGCACCGGATTACTTTCACTGTGAACTGGTACGGGACTCCGCTGGAACGCGGCTGGCGAAACGACAGGATGCGCTGAGCATCCGGCATTTGCGGGAGAGCGGGATGACGGCGGAGAAAGTTCTGGAGATGGCCGGTTGGCCATGATGGTTCGGCACTTTCCAAATGAATCGGACCGCCCGGTTCGACCATCCTAAACGTGTGGGCGTCGATGGAGTTTTCCTCACCGCGGAATGGCAGCACCTGGCCATGCTCAACTATGAAGTGGACGCCGCTTTGCTTCTTCCGTTTGTGCCTGCCGGAACCGAGCTCGATCGCCGGCACGGCAAGGTTTTTGTCAGCCTCGTCGGATTTCGATTTCTAAAAACAAAATTGTTCGGGGTCCTGCCGATTCCCATGCACTCGAATTTCGATGAAGTGAACCTGCGGTTTTACGTGCGACGGCAAGTTGGCGGCGAAGTCCGGAGAGGGGTGGTGTTCATCCGGGAGATGGTTCCGCGCCGGGCGATTGCCTTTGTTGCCCACACGTTCTACAACGAAAATTATGTGGCGCTCTCCATGGCACACGAGATTCGCTCCGTTGGCGATAATAGCCTCAGGGTGGCGTACCGATGGCGCGGCACGTGCTGGAACGAGATCAACCTTGAAACCGTTGGCAATCCTGAACTGCCAGACGAAGGTTCGATTGAACAGTTCATTACCGAGCACTTCTGGGGATATGCGGCGCAGCCTGGCGGTGGTTGCGTGGAATACCGCGTGACGCATCCGTCGTGGAGAGTCTGGCAGGTTCGGCAGCCGGCATTTGAGGGCGATGCGGAAAAGTTCTACGGAAAAGATATCGCGGCGGTACTTCGCGGTAAGCCGGCGAGCGCTTTTCTCGCGGAGGGGTCCGCGGTTGCCGTGATGCGGGGGAGAAGGCTGTGAGTGTAGCGACGAACGCTGAAACCCGGCCGCTAGTCGAGCGTCTGGTCCAGGGCGCGGTTCCTGGCGTGGTTCTTTACGACGGGCAGTGCGGTTTCTGCTCGCGTTGGGTGAAGTATTGGGCGGGAACGCTCAGACGGCGCGGATTCGAGATCGCGGCGCTGGATGAGCCTTGGGTTGCGGAGAGGCTCAAGATCCCGCGTGAAGAACTGCTCTCCGACATTCGGTTGCTAACGGCGGATGGTCGGCTGATTTCCGGAGCCGATGTCTATTTATATGTGACTCGACGGATCTGGTGGGCGTGGCCCTTCTATGCGCTTTTCAGCTTGCCCGGGTTCAACCGGTTGATCCACGTGGGGTATTGGTGGTTTGCGCGGAACCGCCACTGCGTTTCGCGTGCGTGTAAGCTGCAGCCACGGTGAATCCAGAGTAGCTGTAAGCACCAGGCAGTCTGCCGAGCTGCGCGGGGACGGGGCAGAGCCCCGTCCCCACACCAGCAGAGTAACCGCTCTAGAACAGCGCGGTCGGCCTTCTCTTCCAGGCTTTGCCTTTTTCTTTGGAGACGTTTTCCATGTCGTTAACGTAGGCTCCGGTCTGCGTCAGGACGTGGTGCAGGTCGTTGCCAACGCTGATGAAGGTGAAACCCTTTTCCAGAAACTCGCCGACGCGGGATGTCCCGAACAGGAATATGCCAAGAATGATGTTGTTCTTGCGCGCATGCTCGACCAGCTTTTGGGTGGCGGCATTCAGTTCGGGCGAGGTGTACATGTGCGGGAACTCGTACTTGTTGTAGAGGCCCATCGACATGCAGAGATCGTTTTGTCCGAGGAAAAGGATGTCAATGCCGGGGACAGCGGCGATCTCGGCAATGTTCTCGATGCAGGAGGCGGTCTCCACCTGAAGCGCGATGATGCCTTCGTTGTTCCAGTTGCCGGCGTAGCCGAGCAGTCCTGCCTTGTTCATGCTGCGCTGCGGAAAGTAAACCGAGCGCGTACCGACGGTGGGGTACTTGGTGCAACTGATGGCCTGGCGCGCCTCCTCGGCGGTGTTGATGTAGGGGACGAGAACACCGTCAGCGCCAAGATCGAGAGCTTGCTGGATGCCGGGGCGATCGTCGTACCCGCCAACCCGGACCAGGGATTTTGCGCCGCCGTTCGAGATGCCGCTCAGCATGGCGGAGAGCTTCTCGTAATGCATGGGACCGTGCTGGGTATCGACGAGCAGCCAGTCGTAGCCGCTGTGCGCGAGTTGTTCGGCGACAGTCGGGCTGTGCGCGTTGAGGAACAGGCCCATCTTCGGGGTTCCCGCGCGTAATTGCTTCTTGAACTCGGTGCCACTGAGAGCGGCATCTGCCATATGTGAATCCTCCTCGAACATTTTGAAAATGGTTTTCAGTGTAACGAACGAACGGCGCGTGAGGCCAGCGGGAACCCTATTTTTTTCTAGCAGGTGACTGGAAGGCAGGGAAAAGCCTCTGCCGTAGAGACGGGGATTGCCGCGTCTCGGACGCGCGACCCTCAACCTGGGGTCTCGTTTCCCCCTCGAACTCGGCCATTTTGGCGGTCCTCGGCTGCCGGACCCCCATTTTATGCCGATTTTACCGGGGGTACCTTACTGGGAACCGCATAAAATCTGCATAAATTGCTACTTTTCCACAGCACGGTGCGTTAGTATGCGCATGGATAGACGCAAATTTGTAAAGTTCCTGAAGGAGGAATTCATGGCTTCTGGTATGACCAAAACCCAACTCACCCGCTACCTGGCCGAGAAGCTCGGCACCAACAACAAGACGATCGCGGCTTTTCTTGAGCAATTGGCAGACGTTGCGATTAAAGAGACGAAGAAGAACGGTTTGTTCGTTGTGCCCGGCCTAGGGCGCCTGGTAAAGGCGCATCGCAAGGCCCGCATGGGACGCAACCCGCAGACCGGCGAACCGATTCAGATCAAGGCGAAGACGGTGGTAAAGTTCCGCGTGGCGAAGGCCGCGAAGGACGCAATCGCGCCGAAGAAAGCGTAGTGTGGCGCGGACACTCCTGTCCGCGAAAATTTGCAAGCAAGAAAAAAGGCCGGCCAGTCGAGCCGGCCTTTTTGTTTTCAAGAGTTATGTCTCCAACTCCACCAACTCCGCTCGCACTTTCCCGGCTCCGATCATCAGTTTCCCAACGCTCACTGGCAAGTTGAACCGGCGTGGGCCGGCGCTGCCCGGATTGAAATAGAGGACGCCGTTTTTCTCTTCTATTTTCGGCAGATGACTGTGGCCGTATACCACCACGCGGAAACCGGCAGCTTCCGGCTTCAGATCGAGTTGGCCGAGACTATGCAGAATGAAAACGGACACGCCGCCCGCTTCGACGACTTCGGTTTCAGGCAGAGCGCGCGCCCAGGGCTCGGTGTCAACGTTGCCGCGGACCGCGGTTACGGGCGCGATTTGTGCGAGCGCTTCGAGGATCTGGGGAGCGCCAACGTCGCCGGCGTGGAGGATGCGGTCGGATCCGCGCAGGGCTTCGAGCGCCTCGGGCCGCAGCAGGCCGTGGGTGTCGGAGATTACGCCGAGGGTCACTGGTTTCTCAATCGTCGTTCTCTCCAGCATTTGTTTCGCGATCGACGGCCTCCTCGCCAGATTGCCACTGAGTTTCCGCGCACCAGCGGACCGATGAGAGCGGCACTACGTGAACAGGGGCGGCTTTCTACGGGAGCCGGCGGACCGTCTGCCCCTCAGCTAAGGCCGCCAGGAGTTCCCGCATAGTCTTCCTGAGTACAGGATGGCGCACCTGGGGAGCGATCTCGACCAGCGGTTCCAGAACAAACCGCCGCTGATCCATTGCCGGATGTGGAATCTTCAAGCCCGGCTCATCCACCACGCAATCCCCAAACAGCACCACGTCGATATCAATGTTGCGCGCACCTTTCTCGCGCTTGCGAAGACGTCCCATCGCCGTTTCGATATCCAGCGCAAGCTGGAGCAGTTCTCTCGGGGTCTTATCCGTTTCAATCGCCGCCGCGCAGTTCAAAAACCACGGCTGGTCCAGGACGTGAACGGGTTGGGTCTCATAGAACGAAGACAACGCCAGCAAGCGGGCATTTACCTCCAGTCCTGCAAGCGCCGCACGCAGGTTGGCCTCGCGATCTCCCAGGTTCGATCCCAGCGACAGATAAGCGGTTACACGCACCAGATTAGTGTCGCGGTGAATGACGCGAGAATCCAGAACAAACTGACCGGGAAAAGAAACATTCTCGATTTTTCCGCTCCTGGGAAAGCGACTCGACTGGAATCCGGCCGATCGCCCGCTGTGACGGCGGAGCCCCTTCACGCGGTACCTAGGTTACTTTCTTAACCTGCGGACTGCGCGGTAGTATCGAAGTGTCATGAATCTGGACGCTCTTCTCATCAGCCAGGACACCGCCTTGTTCGGCGTGCTGCGTTCGGCGCTCGAGAAGATCTCGGTGAATGTCCACGTTTCCCCGGAACTCCTGCGGAGCAAAGATCTGCTGGCAAAACGCAAGTTCGATGCGGTCATCATTGACTGCGATGACCTGCAGAATGGCGTTGATCTCCTAAGGACGCTCCGCCAGACGCAAAGCAATGCCAAATCCGTAGCCTTTGCCGTGGTGAACGGGAAGACGACTACACAGGAGGCTTTTGAGTCCGGAGCCAACTTTGTTCTGCAAAAACCGCTCACTCCGGTGCACGCCGCGCGCTGCTTTAATGCGGCTCTCAACTTCATGGTGCGGGAACGGCGCCGGTACTTCCGCCAACCGGTGGACATGCCGTTGCGAATCAGCCTTCCACCCAATCAGGAAGTGACCGCCACGGCGACCAACCTGAGCGAGGGAGGCATGGCCATCCGCATCCTCGGCAAGTTGCCCAAGGAAGCGCAGGCGCAGTTTCGCTTCACGCTTCCCGGCGCCAACATTTCGCTCGAACTGAAAGGCCAAATCGCCTGGGCCGACGGAACCGGCCACGTCGGCATCCGCTTCATCGAAGTTCCCCAGAGCTCGCAGTATCAGCTTGAAAAATGGCTGACCGACCGCATGCAAAGCGAAATGCCGGCGCGACTCCAGGGCTACGCAGCGCTTTCCTAACCAATTGCCTTTTTCCGAAACCTCCCCCCGCACCCGGCATCCAGCTGGTAACTTGCGCCCTGCCTTGGTTGTGGCACTGTAGAGAGGCGGCTTGTCGCGTCTCGGTTGCATTAGGGCTCAAGCATGATCACATTGGAAGAAAAAATCGCCAAAACCCAGCGTTTGCTCCGCCGCCTGGAAGAGGACCAGCCCTACTTGCATGTGCGCTTGTCCGCCCTCGGCGCCGAGCACCGGCAGAGCGCGAATGCTTTCGCCGACCGCGTGCGCGCTGAAGCCGAAGCCGAACTACAACGCCTGCTGGCAGAACGCGCAGTGCCCTACGAGTGGAACCTGCCTCAGCCCGCCGACTGAAACCAGCAGCTTTGCGCTGCCAGCCCCGAGATCGGAGCAAGCCCCGGATTCTGTTCGGTCGCAGCCCGAAGCTCGCAGCCGCCGGAATTCTTAACCACAGGGAGCACTGGGGAAGCTCTTGATGCGCGCCCCACCGGGACACGATCGCTAGACGCTAAGACTGGCCGCCGACGCGAGCGCCGGCCCCGCAGGTTCATCTTCCAGCGCCGTTTCTTCCCAATACGACGGGTCGCGCAAGATGCGCGACACGAGCGCGGTATGCATGGCGTGGCCCGCGCGGTCGGCCACCACCGAACCCAGTATTTGCTTTCCGATCAGCGCCAGGTCTCCGATCAGATCCAGAACTTTGTGGCGTACGAACTCGTCGGGAAAACGCAGTGGCGGGTTCAGCACTTCGTCACGGTTCAGCACGATGGCGTTCTCCATCGACGCCCCGCGGATCAGTCCCTGCTGGCGCATGGCATCGGCCTCATGCAGGAATCCGAAAGTGCGCGCCGGCGCAATCTCCTTCAGATAACTGCCATTTGTCAGGCGCACGCAGAAGCTCTGCTTGCCAATGAGGGGGTGAGGAAAGTTGATCGAATATGAAACCGAATAGGCGTCTGCCGGATACACGGCAATAAACTTATCGCCCTCGCGCAACTCGATATCGCGCACGATTCGAAGATAAGTGCGCTCTTTGCGCTGTCGGCGAATGCCGGCTTTTTGAATCATTTCGACAAACGGACGGGCGCTGCCATCCAGAATGGGCAACTCCAGATTGTCCAACTCGACGATGGCATTGTCGATACCGACGCCAGTAAATGCCGAGAGCAGGTGCTCGGTGGTGGAGATGAGCACACCCTTCTTCATCAAGCTGGTGGCGTAACTGACGCGGGCCACATTGCGTCCGCTGGCTTCGATCTGGAAGCCGTCAAGATCCGTGCGGTGGAATACGATTCCCGTTCCCGCAGGCGCGGGCAGAATCCGCAGGCTGACCGGAGCACCGCTGTGGAGACCTACTCCGGTACAGGTCGCCGCAGCGCGAATTGTTTGCTCATGTGTCAAGGGAAAGACGTGTAAGTCTTTTGCTATGTGAGAGCTTACAGCGAGGGGGAGACTTCCGTATGTGGCAAAACAGCCACACTCCGTGGCTCGTTCCACTGCGGCAACGCTAACTTGTTCAGGCGGTTGTAGATGTTGGGGGGTATCCGGGGATGAACTTGGGCCGGTTTTGCCTGGCAACGACGACTTTCGATCCCAGCTTCCGCGGGATATTGCGTAGTTTTTGCGCTGCGGCCCTCTCACAGTGACAAGTATTCAGCTACGAGCTACAGGAGTAAACGCCATGCCTCATGAAGCGCAAACCTGCATGATGAGCGGCCACGTCTTTTATGTCCGGCTGTCCGCACCTTCATCCGATTGGGCTTTCATGTAGGAACGCAAAATGGCGTTAATCCGGGTCTGGTAGCCGCTGCCCTTCTTCTTGAGCCATTCCACAACATCATGGTCAACCCGGATCGTGAGTCGGTCTTTCGGCTCCGGCATGGTGAGCTTGGCTGTTTTCCAAAACGATTTATCCAGCTTCGGGATATCGGAGTCGTCGATGTCCTCATCGCGCATTTCGCGCAAGCGTCCAAAGTCAGTCTTTCCCTTTGCCCGCGCCCTTGAGCCGGCTCGTGTAGTCTTGCCTTTCATCGCGATGTGCCCTCCTCGCCGAAATAATTCGCCGCCGTTTGCCACGCATCACGTAGACCACTACGATTTCAATGTCTTCCATAAGACCGATAGCGAATATGCGGTGTTCCCCATGACGGCTGTCAACTCTCTCGAACACCGGCCCGTCAAACACTCGTCTGGCATCCCGAAAATCGATGTGGTGTTGTGCGAGGTTCGCCTGCCTCTTGCTTTCATCCCACTCGAAAAGCATTTCTGGCGCTCTTAAGCTCTATCGAGATTCGGACGTATGTACACTTTGTACACATACGTGGCCGGATTGTCAAGCCTTACGTTTCCCCTGGGGCAGGTTTGATTCGAGCTTAGTTAGACCCATTGCCGTGACGGAGCACCCCGTCACATAAACGCGGAGTGTTACCGTTTCTTCAGCGGCACTTTCGGGTCGTAAGTCACCGCCGCTTCGAACATCGAATCCGGCAGCTTCAGGTTGTAGCTGGCAACGTTGACGAAGCGCTGTTGCGAAGTTTCTCCATTGTAATAACGCGTGATGGAGTGTGCGGTCCAGATGCCCTCCACCAGCTTGTAATTGTCGTAAATCTCATCTTCCACATTTTTCTGCTTGTCCTTGGGATCGCGCCACGAATAGCTAACCTTGACCGGATAGTGTGAATTCTGGTCCAGAAAAATGCTGACCGAATCGTTCTGACTGTTGAGCAGCGTGACCCCTTCGCATTCCTTCCCATTCACTACCGCCTGCCCGTCGTAGAACCAGGCCACGTTCGGATCGCGTATCCACTTGCGGAACACCCATTCCAGCGAATGCGGCCGCCGCCGAAGGTAGTTCTCCAAATCCTCCGGTTCCTGCGCCGACGTTCCCTTGTACGTCGTTTCGTATCCCTTGTCGCCGTTGTGAATCAGGACAAGATCGGCCTTCTTGGACTTGACGCCGCCGATGTCAATTTGCCCTGGTATGACATGAATGTCTTTCAAGCGGAGTACTTCGAAACGGTCCCGGTCCGGATACTGGACGTAGTAGTTGTAGGGAATCCCGGTGCTCTCGGTGCGTCCGTGATAGAGAGGATAGTAGCGGCCGGTCTCACTCCTATTTTCGTAGGTGAGGTACGGTTGTCCTCCCAGCGACTGAATGGTCTGATCGAGAACCGCCCGGGCTTTGCGGGCATTGTCGGAGTCGTTCAGGTTGAGGGCGGGCGGCGGGACAGCGGGTTGAGGGGGAGCGAGCGTTGGAGCGGTTTGGGCAGCGCCCAACGCGGACAGCAGCAGAATGGCAAGAAAACGGGACATAGCTATCTGGTTAGAAGCGGTCAAGCTGATTTTAGCTGTACCAAAGAACACGTAGGGACAGTCACCCCTCGGCCGTCCAGTCACGCGAAGCGCGACGGGGGCGCGACGTCGTTTCCCTACCCCACCAGCACCGCGCCGCCATTTACGTTGAAAACCTCGCCCGTGATAAATCCAGCATAGGGCGTGCACAGAAAAAGAATCGGCCCCGCAATCTCTTCCGGCGTTCCCACGCGCCCCAGCGGGATGCCTCGAAAAATCTTTTCGCGCGTCGGCGGATCATTCAGTGCCGAAGCCGACATATCCGTATCCACCCACCCCGGAGCCACTGAATTGATGTAGATGCGGTCGCGCGCCAGTTCCGTCGAGAGGCCTTTCACCATGCTGATCAGCGCGCCTTTGGTGGCCGCATAGTCACAGTGGAAAGCTTCGCCGCGCTGGCCCGCCGTCGAACTGACAAGCACGATGTGGCCGCCGCCCTGCTTCTTCATCTGCCCGACCGAATGCTTGACCAGCGAAAACACGCTGTCGAGATTCACGGCGATCGTACGATGCCATTGTTCATCGGACATGCGATCAATCGGCGCATCTTCCGGCGGCCAAATACCATGATTTGCAACCAGAATGTCGAGACGTCCAAAGGCCGAGATCGCGGACGATACCAGTTGCTGCGCCGCCTCCGTCGTCGAAAGATCGCTTTGCATCGCGCGACAGTTTTCCGCGCCACATTCCCGCACCAGAGCGTCGGCCTGCGCCTTCGCCGCTTGATAATTGAAGACCACTTTCGCGCCCGCAGCCACAAACATCCGCACCGCCGCCGCGCCAATTCCGCGCGATCCGCCGGTGATCAGTGCAACTTTCGAATTGAGACTCAGATTCATAATGCGTACAAGTATCGCATGCCAGATGCCGGAGAACGGAGCTCGTACCTATCCAATGCGGCCGTGTCTTAATCAACCAAAAAAGGCATCCACTACAAAGGCCACGAAGGAGAACCTTTACGGATTTAAGCCTTCGTGTACCGGTGGTGTGCTTTGTGAATGAATTTAGAACACGACCCCGGACCTTCATTTCTTCTATCATCAGACTCAAGCCAAAACATATAGCCCTTGCCACCCTATTCCAACCCGAGCGCGGTCACCGAACCGCCGGACCAAACTTCGGACCAGACTTCGAACCAGCGACGTTTCCCATCCTTCCTGCTTGCCATGGTCCTGGTGGCGCTGGCGATCCGTCTGGTCGTCATGGTCTTCCTGCTGCCCGAGCAACTTGAACCGCAGCGCGACCACTGGCATTTCGGATACGAAGCCGGCAGAATTGCCCGCTCCATCGTCGAGGGCCGCGGCTTCGGCAGTCCCTTGTTCGAGGACACCGGCCCCACCGCCTGGATGACCCCGGTTTATCCCTATCTGGTGGCCGCGGTCTTCAAACTGTTCGGCACCTACACGAAGCTCTCCGCGATCGTCTTGCTTTCGCTGAATGCACTGATGTCAGCGCTGGTCTGCGTTCTCGTCTTCCTCATTGCTCGCATCAGCTTTGGAGAGCGCGTCGCCAAATGGTCCGGCTGGGCATGGGCATTCTGTCCCTACGCCATTTATTTTCCTGTCGAGCGCATCTGGGAAACATGGCTCGCGACTCTACTGCTCTGCGTGCTTTTCCTGATCACGCTGAATCTAGGGAATCCCGCTCGCCCCGAGGATGATCGTCCGCGCAAATGGATCGTCTTCGGCCTGCTCTGGGGCGTCGCCGCACTAACCAGCCCCGCCCTGCTCTCCGTTTTGCCCTTTCTCGCCGGATGGGTCATCTATTGCCGCCATCGCCGCGGCCAGCGCTGGTTTGCCGTCAACGTAGTTGCCACCATCGCATTTATTGCGGTCATCTCACCCTGGTTCATTCGCAACTACGAAGTCTTCCATCGCGTCGTTCCCTTCCGCGACAACATGGGAATCGTTCTGCGTCTGGGAACCAAAGGCACCACCTCGCACTGGGGAGCCTACGAGCTTGGCCCGTGGCATAACGAGCAGGAATGGAATGAATTCAAGCAGCTCGGCGAACTCGGTTACATGGACAAGAAGAAGCGGCAGGCGGTCGAGTTCATTCGCGCGAATCCCGGCTGGTATGCCTGGGCTACCGTGCGCCGCGCTGTCTATTTGTGGACCGGCTACTGGAGCCTGGATCGCGCCTATCTTTCCGAAGAGCCGCTGGATCCACCGAATATTTTATTCTGCACGACGCTCACGGTCCTCGCGCTTTTCGGCCTGCGGCGCGCGCTGCGAGCGGGTTGCTCCGGCGCTCTGCCCTACGCGCTTGTACTCTTCTCGTTCCCGCTCATTTACTACATCACGAGTCCGGAAGTTTACTATCGGCGCCCCATCGACCCGTTCTTCGTGATCTTAGCCGTGGTCGCGCTGGCGCCAAAGTCGGCGGCAAAAAAGAAAGGCGGCCAAATGGCCGCCTCTAAGAACTGAAAGCTCACCACTGCCCCTACGCCGTAGCCGGCCGCTCCCCGCTCTTTGCAGGGGCGCGTTCCGGCTTGATCACCTGCTGCACGCCGTCATCGGCCTTCGCCGGGAGCGGCTTGATCGGCGGCAGGTCCTGCCCCTCGACCAGCATCTTGATCTCCGTGGCGTCCAGCACTTCGCGTTCGATCAGCGCCTTCGCGATCCGGATCAGCGTTTCGCGATTCTCCGAGAGTATCCCCTTCGCCGTCGCGTACCCCGCGCTGACCATCTTTTTTACTTCTTCGTCAATCTGGATAGCGGTAGATTCGCTGTAGTCGCGGTGTTGCGCGATCTCGCGTCCCAGGAAAATCTGCTCTTCTTTTTTGCCGAAGGTCAGCGGACCCAGGTCGCTCATGCCCCACTCGCAAACCATCTTGCGCGCCAGTTCCGTGGCCCGCTCAATGTCGTTGCCCGCGCCCGTCGACATCTGGTTCAGAAAAAGTTCTTCCGCGATACGCCCGCCCATCAGGATGGCAATCTGCGTGTCGAGATAGTTCTTGTAGTAGTTGTGGCGATCGTCGGTCGGCAACTGCATGGTCAAACCTAGCGCCATGCCGCGCGGAATGATCGTGACCTTGTGCACTGGATCGGAGTGCGGCAGCATGGCCGCCACCAGAGCGTGTCCGGCCTCGTGGTACGCGGTGTTCTTCTTCTCTTCATCGGAGAGCAGAAGCGACTTGCGTTCCACGCCCATCAGCTCTTTATCCTTCGCCACTTCGAAGTCGTACATCAGTACAGCCTTCCGGTTCTGCCGGGCAGCCGCCAATGCCGCTTCATTCACCATGTTGGCCAGGTCCGCGCCTGAGAATCCCGGTGTGCCGCGGGCCAGAACCTGCAATTCCACGTCATCGGCCAGAGGAATCTTGCGGGTGTGCACCCGCAGAATTTCTTCCCGTCCGCGAACATCCGGACGATTCACCACTACGCGCCGGTCAAAACGTCCCGGGCGCAGCAGCGCCGGATCAAGCACATCCGGACGGTTCGTCGCCGCCATCAGGATCACGCCTTCGTTCGATTCGAAGCCGTCCATTTCCACCAGCAACTGGTTCAAAGTCTGCTCGCGCTCATCGTGTCCACCGCCGAGCCCGGCGCCGCGATGACGTCCGACCGCGTCAATTTCGTCGATGAAGATGATGCAGGGAGCGTTTTTCTTGCCCTGCTCGAACAGGTCGCGCACGCGGCTCGCGCCCACGCCCACGAACATTTCCACAAAGTCCGAGCCGGAAATAGAGAAGAACGGAACACTCGCTTCGCCCGCGACCGCGCGTGCCAGCAAGGTCTTGCCCGTTCCCGGAGGTCCAATCAGCAGCACGCCCTTCGGAATACGTCCGCCAAGTTTCTGGAACTTCTGCGCTTCGCGCAGAAACTCGATAATTTCGTGAAGTTCTTCCTTGGCCTCATCCACGCCAGCCACGTCTTTGAACGTGATCTTCTTCTGCTGCATGGAGAGCAAGCGCGCCCGGCTCTTGCCAAACGACAGCGCCTTGTTTCCACCCGTCTGCATCTGCCGGATCATGAAGAACCAGAGCGCGCCCAGCAGGACCAGCGGAGCCAGATTCAGAATCCAGTTTGGCCAGGTGCCGTTGCTGATGTCCTTGAAGCCGTACGGAACACCCTTGTCCGTCAGCTTCTTGTACATATCCGGATAGTTGGCCGGCACAATCGTATGAAACGGCGCGTCGGGGTTCTTAAACTTCCCGCGCACTTCCTGGCCGATAAACATCACGTCGTGGATATTGCCCTGGTCCACATCCGCCAGGAATTCAGAAAAACCGATCTCTTTTTCTTTTTGGGCATTGCTGCCGGTTTTCACCACCTGCCACAGCAGGAAGGCCGAGACCACAATAACCGCCCAGAAAAGTACAGTCTTGATCGTAGAATTCACCTAAAACTCCTCTAAGTGCAGCCTCATCCTTACCGAAGAAATACGCCGCCCCTTATGCGATGTTAGATGCCGGAGGCGGGATTTCGACTGGGGAAAGACTACCGAACAATTCTAGCCCTTTTCCAAAGAAAACGGGGGACCGCAAGGAAGTAACACGAAGTCACGGGATGGCACGGCTACGAGCTACGAGCGGCGGGCTTCGAGCACCCCGCCTTTGACATTCCCGCCCCTGGCTGGTAGCTCGTTGCTCACAGCAAAAGCCCTTGCCTTATATCGTCGCCGCCAAATACGGCAAATTCCGTCCCGTCTGCTCCGGACTACCCAACCCATAGCCGCAAAGAAAGGCGTCATCCACCAGAAATCCGAAATAGTCCGGCTGCAGCGGCACACGGCGCGCCGACTGCCGATCCAGCAGCGTAACCAACTTCACCGTTGCCGCGCCCCGCCCCCGCAGATCGCTCATCAGGTATTCGCTGGTGACCCCCGAATGCACCAGCCCCTCGATTAACAGCACATGCTTGTCTGCAATCGCCAGTTCGTGGCTGAAAAGAATCTCCAACAGTGGGGATTCGCCCTGCTTGCTCTGCTTGTAACTCGGCTTGATGAAAGCGCAGATGACGGGCACATCGACCGCCCGCACCAAATCGGCCATGAACAGGAAGCTGTTTTCCAGAATGCCCAGCGCGATCACGGTCTGGCCGCGATAGTCGTCGGAAATCTGCCGTCCCAGTTCGCGGACTCTTTTCTGAATCTGGTCGGCCGAGATCACCTGGCGCAACCCGGTATTCGGAGAAACATTCATAGCGGAAGTGGCGCCTCCGGCATTGTAATTCTGAAGCTGTAACTCTGACGCAGCAACTCTAACGATGGCATGTTACATCATGCCAGCAATCTCCCGAATCCAAATCGCTTTTGCAGCCCCCGGAGGCGATCGAAAAGCGGCGGGAACCGCAAACTTCCGCATCCAGATCAGCCCGCAGCCTTCCGCGACCGCAACCGGCCACAGCTTTTTCTCCGCTCCGGTCGCATGCCGGTCACTCAGCAGCTCCTTCACTTTCTTTACCGCTGCGGTATGCGACGGCCAGAAACGGTCGCCGGGCCGCCAGTTGCGCAGAATCAACTGTTTCGGCACCCGGCTGAAGTCGAGAAGGTAGCCGTGCTCAGCTTCTGGAACATCCTTTGTGTCCAGCAGCACGGCCTCGATGCGGATGCCGAGTTCGCGAATTTCGATCTGGCCGGGAACAGGTAAGGAGTATTCGTAGCCGGCCGGATCGAGTGGATCATTGGCGCGTTCCAACCGAAGATCCGTTTGGGTGCGGCGGAGAATGTGCCCGCCGGGAAGTTCGAGTTTCCTGCCCGCTGGGCCGCGGGCGAGATCAAGAACTTCTTCGATCAAGCGAAACGAGACACCCGAGCCTGCGGCGCTCGATTCCAGCCAGTCGCGGACAACGCGGCGACTCGCGGCGAGCGGGAAAGACAGCAGTCCCGGATCGAGCGGCAGCGAGGGCGATCTCCCGCCTGCCGGGTCCATGCCCAATGCGCGGACATCGTGCGGAACGCCCCTCCACTGCTCCTCTTCGGCGCGGGCGATTTCCGCGAGGTCGGCCAGGTTCTCGACCGCGGTAGTTCCAAAATTCTCCCGCAGCACCGGCAGCAGGATGTGGCGCACGCGATTGCGCAAAAAACCGAGATCGCGGTTGGAGGAATCCTCGCGCCAGGACTGCCCTTGCTGATGCAGGAACTCCTGGAGTTCGGCTCGGCGGAACTGCAGCAGCGGGCGAACCACCTCGGCGAGCGCAGGGCCCCGCTGCTCGTCTTCCACATCTTCGGTCAGGATGAGCCTGGGATGAATGCCGGAAAGTCCCCGGATGCCGGTGCCGCGAAAAATGCGCAACAGGACGGTTTCGGCTTGATCGTCAAGAGAATGAGCGGTTGCGAACTTTGCCGCGCGGTTCTCCCGCGCGAGTTGGCGAAAAAAATCGTAACGCAGTTTGCGGGCGGCTGCTTCGATCCCGGAATCTCTATCCGGGTCGAGCGGCGCCTCGTGAGTATGCAGTTCGAGGTCGTACCGCCGCGCCAGTTCGGCGACAAACCGCTCGTCCTCGTCCGACTCTTCTCCGCGCAACTTGTGATTGACGTGCGCCACCGACAGCACGATCCCCAACTCGGCTCGCAACTCCAGCAGCAGGCAAAGCAACGCCACGGAATCCGCCCCACCTGAAACCGCGACTGCCAAGCGGTCCCCCGCCCGAATCGCCCCCTGCTTCCGAATTGTCTTCAACAGCCGCTCCGCCAGCCCATGCACGGAGAAATGGTACAGGAATCAGTACCCAGTACCCAGTTGCCGGTCGCAACCGGTTCGCTGGGTGCTGGATACTGGGAACTGTTTGCTGCTATGCTTTCCCGCAATGTGGGGAGCTTCTCGCTGGACTGCCAGGTTTCTGCTGCTGGTCATGCTCGCCCCGGCCTATGGGCCGCTGGCGATGGCCCAGTGTACCCAGCCGGGAGCCATGCACTGCATGCGCCAGCCAGTGTCCGTGCATGCGGCGCAGCCCGCGATGCCCTGCCACCATGGGATGGCGAAGTCGAAGCCGCCCCAGCCCGAATCATCCCCAGTCGAATCATCCGAAACCGCGTTTCAAGCCGCCAACAACGGTGATTGCTGCAAGAACCATTGCTGCGGCGCAACCACCTCCGAGTGGGCGCAGCCAGCCTCCACTCTGCTTTCCTTTTTGAGTCTCCTGATCGAGCCAACGCGCCCGTCACCAAGCGCGGAACTTCAGTCCAGCGACATCTCCGGACACGATTCCGCCCGCGCCCCTCCCCGCAGCTAGCCCTCTTCCAAAATTTCTGAAAATCAGCAACTCTGTTTCGAGTTGCGCGCTACGAGCCAACCACAATGGGGTGCTCGAAGCTCGCGGCCCGCTCCAGCGATGCCGAGGGACTGGACTTTTTTAACGCTGAGAGCAATCGACCATTTCACCAGGACAGAAAATATGACTCGCTTTAAGCTGCTAGCGCTTGCCGCTTCGCTGTTGATGACCTCCGCCACCTTCGCGAACGTCTTCGGCGCGATCCACGGCGTCGTGCACGACCCCCAACATCGTCCCATTCAGAACACTATGGTGATGCTCAAAGCCAAATCGTCCGACTGGACAAAGAGCGTCACCACCGATGCCACCGGCGAATTCCAGTTCAACGCCGTGCCCCTCGGTGACTATTCCGTGAGCGTCGCCAGTCAGGGCTTCGCGCAAACTTCACAGGATGTCACGGTCATCTCGAGCACTGTGCCAGTCGTTCACTTTCAATTGCAGGTGGCCTCGGCGAGTGAAACAATCAGCGTCTCCGCCTCGCTTGCGGTCGTCGCCACCGACAGCGCCACTCCCACCACGCTCGTCAGCCGCCTGGATATCGAGCGCACTCCGGGCGCCGACCGCACCAACAGCATGGCCATGATCACCAATAACGTACCGGGCGCGTATGTCACGCACGACCAACTGCACATCCGCGGCGGCCATCAAACCACTTGGCTCGTGGACGGCGTGCCCGTTCCCAACACCAACATCGCTACCAACATCGGCCCGCAATTCGATCCCAAAGACATCGACTACCTGGAAGTCAATCGCGGCAGCTATGGCGCCGAGTTCGGCGACCGCACATACGGCGTGTTCAATGTCGTGCCCCGCTCCGGCTTCGAACGCAATAACCAGGCCGAACTCGTGCTCAGCGCCGGCAACTTCTACCAGACCAATGACTCCTTCAGCTTCGGCAGTCACACGCAACGCTTCGCCTACTACGTCGGTCTGAATGGGAACCGCAGCAATCTCGGCATCCAACCGCCTATTTCACAAGTCATCCACGACGCCGCCAATGGCTACGGAGGCTTCGGTTCCTTCCTCTTCAACGCCAATCCTTCCAATCAGTTGCGCCTCGTGACCGCGTTGCGCAAGGCTTACTACCAGGTTCCGTACGATCCCAACTTCAACGATCTGGAGAGTGCGCAGTTCGACAGCAGCGGCCTCCGCGACGGCGACCGCGAATCCGATGTCCTGATCAATGCTTCCTGGGTCCACACCTTCAACTCGAAACTTATGCTCACGATCTCGCCCCTGTTTCATCGCAACAGCGCCGACTATGAGAGCGCGCCAAACGACTATCCCACCGCCACCACCGATCATCACTCCTCGACTTATGCCGGAGGCCAAGTAAGCTTTGGCGCAAACTTTGTCCGAAACGATCTGCAGGCCGGCTTCTTTGGGTTTCATCAGAATGACGATCACCGGTTGGGCATTCTCTTCCATTGCCCGACCAACGGCGACCCAAACTACGTTCCTCCTAAGTGCGGCGGTAATCCTTTCTCCGTCGACTCCGAGCCCGCTTCCGGCAGTCTGGCCGCTTTTTTCCTCGACGAAAAATTCAAACCTTTCCCGTGGCTCACTCTCTCCGCCGGCCTGCGCCCGACACATTTCTCCGGTGTTCAATCCGAGAACGCGATCAGCCCGCGCTTCGGCACAACCGTCACCATTCCGCGTCTGCGCTGGACGTTCCGCGCCTTTTACGGTCACTACTACCAAGCGCCTCCCTTGCTGACGGCTTCCGGATCGTTGCTGCAGTTGTGCGCGGCAAATGGCTGCACCTTCATCCCGCTCCACGGCGAGCGCGACGAAGAACATCAGTTCGGCGTCACCATCCCCTTCCGCGGATGGACGCTCGACGCCGACACCTTCCGTACGCGGGCCCATAATTTTTTCGACCACAACTCCATCGGAGACTCCAATCTCTTCTTCCCCCTCACCATCGAAAAGGCCCTCATCCGCGGCTGGGAACTCACGCTGCGTTCGCCGCGCATCGCCCATCGCGCACAGCTTCACCTTGCCTATTCCAACCAGGTTGCCTACGCCGGCGGCGCCATCATCGGAGGGCTGACGGATGGCGCCACGAATCTCTGCGATCCTAGCCCTGGCCTCTGTGCCCTCGACCACGACCAGCGCAATACTCTGAACATCGGCGCCGACGTCTCCCTCCCGTGGCGCTCCTACGCCTCCACCAACATTTACTACGGTTCGGGTTTCAGCAACGCGTTCCAAGGCCAGCCCTATCCCGGCGGCTATCTCCCCGGGCACACCACTTTCGATCTGTCGTTAGGCAAGGACTTCGGCGAGCGCGTCTCCGCCTCACTGAACGCATTGAACGTCGCCAACCGGCGCATCGAGCTCGACAACAGCACCACCTTCGGAGGCTTCCACTGGAACAACCCGCGCGAAATCTTTATCGAACTTCGCTATAGGTTCCATTACTGAGTTATGGCTGAGTTGTGACGGGGACCGTTGACCGGGCGAACTGACGGCGGAACGTTCACTGCTTAGCCGCATCGAACCGGCAAGAACGGCGAAGACGGTTTGACGCTGTTCCGGTATGCTCCGTATAATTCAGAGCGTCCACACCCTGATCACCACGCTTGCGGTTTTGGCGTGAAGAGAGCCGGGCGTCGTACGCGCTGGCTGCGCCGGTTTACGGTCTCAGGTCTGATGACTGATAGGCTCGGGTTGCGATCGGTTTCTCGTTGATCCCAGCGAGCTGGAAGCTTCCAGCATTTCCGAAAAATCTGAAGGAGTTCAAAGGATCCAATGATTAGCAAGTTAATGATTAGCAAGTTCTTGATTGGCAAGTTTGCACGCGTCACCACGGCCGTAGTCTTCGGCCTTTCCCTTTCCCTCTCCCTCTTTGCTCTGGCCCAAGCCGACCCGGCTGCTGCCGCCACCCCTAACGCTCCTTCTGCGGCGGCGGCCAAGGCTACTGGCACCAAAGTTGGCACCATCAATATCGAACAGGCGATCTTCGCCTCCAACGAAGGACGGCGAGATTTCGACACGCTGTCCAAGAAATTTGAACCCAAGCAGAACGAACTGAAGGGCCTGGCCGACGAAATCGACAGCTTCAAGAAGCAGCTCAATGCGCAGCAAGATAAGTTGAATGAGGAATCGCGTGACAAGCTGGTGAAGCAGATCGAGGTAAAGCAGAAGAGTTTCGATCGCGCGACCCAGGACGCACAGGAGGATTTCCAAAGCCAGCAGGGCGAGATCGGAAATAAAATTCTCACCAGGATGGCTCCACTTATCGTGAAGTACGCCGGTGAAAACGGCTATGGCATGATCCTGGATACGTCTCAACAGTGGCCGCGCGGCCCGGTGATCTGGTACGGACCGGCCGTGGACATCACGCAACCGATCGTCGAAGCCTTCAACGTGCAGTCCGGAGTGCCGGCGCCCGCTCCGGGTAGCGTGGCTCCCAGGCCCGTGAGACCGGCGACCAGCAAACCTGCTGCGCCCGCGACCAAGCTGCCGGCAACCACGCCGCCGAAACAGTAACGACACCGCTCGGTTTGTTTCAGTTCCAACTTACTTCTTTAGACCGCGTGCAAACGCGGTCTTTTTTTTCTCCTTTTTTTTGTCAGTAACTGACTTTTGTTTTCGCTTCCGCTCATCGCTCAGGATCAAATCGCAAGCCGCAGGTGTCTGTAGGGATAACGGGCTGGTTCCGGAGGACACACGCTATGTTCAGCACACTAGAAAGCAACTGGGGCCAGTCTGCTCGTCGCGGACGGGCTACGCTCGCATCCTTCACCATTCAGACTTTTAGCTTGAGTCTGCTCATCGCAATCTCGATGCTCTGGGTTGAGCGGCCACCGCAGGTGCATTGGCTGCGGATTTCGGCACCCGCGGCATTTACACAATTTGCGGCAACACAGCCTGTGCACCCGAATCACAATGTCAGCGCTGCCAGCAACCCGCGCTCAGGCCACCTCATCGCGCCACGATGGGTCCCTAGGGAAACACCGAGAATCAACGATGCCGAAACATCTCCGACTGTGGCAGACGCTCCGACCATCAACGTGGGACCGGGTAGCGGACCAAGCATTGGTGTTCACCATGGGCTCGGCGACGGTTTCCCCGTGGTGATCCCGGCGCGCCCAATTCCCGTGAAGCCCCTGCTCGTGTCGCACTGGGCGGAGGGCAGCCTTCTGCACCGCGTGCAGCCGAGCTATCCGTCACTCGCCCGCCAGGCGCGCATTCAGGGCGCGGTCCAATTGCGGGCGATCATCGGCAAGGCCGGGACGATCGAGAATCTGGTCGTGGTCAGCGGACAGCCGATGCTGGTCAAATCCGCGATTGAAGCGGTCCGGCAATGGCGCTACCGCCCGTACCTGCTGAACGACCAGCCCATCGAAGTGGAGACCGAAGTCACAGTGAACTTTGCGCTGTCGGGCAGTTGACGTCAACAGTTGACGTCAACAGTTACCATCGGCACTTAACAGCGCGGCGGGTCCGGTCACTATAATCGGCTACGTGAACGCGCCGCGTCCTGAATTGCCGCAACTACCCGACCGCCGCTCGCTGATTCTCGACGGGCGCACTTGGGCGGAAGTTTCTTTGGCCGCGCTGGGAGAAAATTTTCACGCGGTACAGAATCATATCGGCGAGGGCGTCACCATTTGTGCGGTGGTCAAAGCCGATGGTTACGGCCACGGGGCGGTGGCGTGCGCGCGCGCGCTCGAATCCGAGGGCGCGCAGTGGCTGGGTGTGACCGATGCCGCCGAAGGCCTGGCGCTGCGCGGCGCCGGCACCAAGGCCCGCATCCTGCTCATGACCGGAATCTGGAAGGGCGAGGAAGATGGGATCGTCGCCCAGAATCTCACTCCCACCATCTGGGAACCATGGCACATTGAGTTGCTCGAACGAGCGGCGCGGACACGGCAGCTCGATCTACCGGCACATCGGTTGCCTGTGCATCTGAAGCTCGACACGGGCATGAACCGTCTGGGCGCATCGAAGGAAGCGTTGCCGCATTTGTGCGAGATGTTGTCGGCGTGCCAGCACCTGACTCTCGAAGGCGTCAGCACGCACTTCGCGTCCGCGGAAGTGCTCGACGCCGAAGACGCGGTGCGCCAGATGAAGTGCTTTGAAGATGGACTTGCGGTCTTGCGGAGTTACAAGCTGCGGCCTCCGCTGGTTCACATGGGAAATTCCGCCGCCATGAGCGCGCGCCCCGGCACGTGGAAGACCATGGTGCGTCCGGGCATCGCGCTTTACGGATATTCACTTGCCTTCACGCGTGCCGGTGAACCCGCCGCGGTCGCTCCGCTGCCGCTGCGTCCGGTGCTTTCGTGGAAGACCCGAGTGCTGACGGTGAAGGATGTTGCAGCCGGACAAGCGGTCGGCTACATGGGCACCTTCGTGACCAAAGCGCGGAGCCGCATCGCCGTGCTGCCCGTAGGTTACGCGGACGGTTATCCGCGTCTGCTTTCCAATCGCGCACGGGTGATTGTCGGCGGCGAGTATGCTCCGGTGGTGGGACGCGTCTCGATGGACCTGACGATCGTGGACGTCAGCCACATTCGCGGGGTCGCGGTGGGAGATGAAGTCGTTTTAATTGGCGCAGGCAGCGGCAAGAGCGTGGACGCCGTAGAACTGGCGCGTTGCTGTGAAAGCGTGCCCTACGAAATTCTGTGCGGATTGTCGCAGCGAGTCCCGAGAATATACAGCTCGTAGCTTTTAGCTCTTGGCCTTTGGCTAACGGCTGAATGCCGCTTGCTGACAGTTGGGTGCTCAATCCTGCCATTGACCTGCTACGGTTCGCCAATCTGAGCCCCAATGTTGTATTTCTAGAATAGATATGCCTTCGCGCTACGCTCAATGGATGTACGACTGGGAGACCCGGCTCACGTCGGTGGACAATAACCGCGTGGTCCGTCCGCTGGATTGGGGACTGGATTGGACGCACAGTTGGCCGGGCCGCAACGGCGATCCTGCGGGAGGGGTCTCACGGGATCTGCTGGAATATTTCTCGCGTTTCAACGACCGCATCATTGCTGCGAGCGACGATTTTTATTCTTATAAGACGCCGGTGGATTTTCGCCTGGAGCGCCGCGAGGTTCAGGTATTCAGCACCCGCGAAGTGCCCGACCCGCGCCTCGAAGATAAAGTTCGCGGTACTCATGCGGAATTTCTGCGCTTCACTTCGCCGGTGGTCACGCCCTATCCTGAAAATAATCTGGTGAACGCGCGCTGGTTCCCGGCACGCGGCAAGCGCGCCATAGTTCTGCTGCCGCACTGGAATGCCGATGCGGTTTCCTACAACAGCCTCTGCGGGTTGCTAAACAGACTCGGGATTGCGGTGTTGCGGCTGAGCATGCCGCATCACGACATTCGCCGCCCCGCCGAGATCGACCGCGCCGACTACGCCGTCTCCGCCAACATAGGACGCACCCTGGATTCGGTGCGCCAGGGCGTGATCGATGTGCGCTGCTGTCTAGACTGGCTGGAAGCGCAGGGTTACAACCGATTAGGCATAGTCGGCACGAGCTTAGGTTCGTGCTATGCCTTCATCGCCACCGCGCACGATCCCCGGATTCAGGTGGCTGCCTTCAATCACGCCTCGACATATTTTGCCGACGTGGTCTGGCACGGCCAATCCACGCGCCACATCCGCGAGGGACTGGAAGCGGCCATCGACTTGGAGAATCTGCGGCAGGTGTGGCGCGCCGTCAGTCCGATGGTGTACTTCGACAAGTTTTCGCGCTGGCCGCGCCGATCGCTCATCATCTATGCCAAGTACGACTTGACGTTCCTGCCGGAATTTTCCGAGCAGGTGGTCGAGCAATTCGAAAAGCACAACCTCGATCACAAAGTCGTCGTGCTGCCCTGCGGGCATTACACCATGGGAGAGACGCCTTACAAATACATGGATGGGTGGCATCTGGTGAATTTTCTGAGGACCGCGTTCGACTGATTTGCCGGTCTGATTTCGTCTTCGTCCATTGAGGCTCGTCTCGACCCCACACCTATTGGGTTGACATACAGCGCCATAGTTGGCATAATGCCAACAGTATGCGCGTTGCTGCCGTCAAAGTGGGAGTTGCGCACAACATGCTTCGCGCCTGTCTTGAAAAAGGCGGATCGGTCATTCCAGGACAGCACTTCCGGGAAGAACTGAAAAACGAAGGCCGTACTCTCCCCGCCGCTTGGCATGTATTGCGTAAGGGGGTGATATTCAAGCCTCCTGAGCATGATGTCAAAACCGGAGATTGGAAATACAGCGTGGAAGGACACGAGCCTGACGGAAAGTGGCTCGTGATCGTGTTCTGCTTTAAAGAAGTCAACCGGGCTTACTTAATCACGGTTTTCTCGGTGGCGGCGAAGGCGAGGGGCTGACGTATGGGAAAAGTAATGGGAAGGGTCACGAAAAAGGAAAAGTGCAATCAGTGCGGACACGCTGCGACCGTCACGCGGGGCGATTATCGGTTCGATGAAATGGGACTGCCGGTAGTTCTCCGCAAAGTCGAGATCATTCAATGCAGTGAGTGCGGCACGACGGAACCGGTGATTCCTCATATGAACGGACTGATGGATACGCTCGCTCTGGCAGTCGTCTGCCAGCCTTACAGACTGCAAGGCGATGAACTGCGGTTTCTCCGAACCTATGCCGGGAAAAGCGCCAAGGAATTCGCTGCATTGGTCCATCTGGACAATACAACGCTGTCAAAGATGGAAAATGGCGAGCGGGTAATCGGACCTCAGACAGATAAGCTCGTTCGTCTTCTGGTCTTGAACATGAGCCCGGAACTTAGCGGCAAGGTTGGCGAGTTCATCGCGATGATGTCCGACATTGACGACGATCCCCGCGGTGATCCGCCACGTATCAGCATTAACCCGGCCACTATGCATTACCAGTACGCGTAATTGGCGGAGCTTTGACCCTACCGTTGCAAAACATCCTAGACTTGCCGCGGCCCAGTTTTTATTTTTTGTTGTTACGTTCTACTCTGGTTGCGGTAGCATCTGCTTATATGGCCGAAGATAGTGCGCAGCACGCCACCGCTGGAGCCGCGCCTGCGAAGGCGAAGGGCAAGAAGAAGAAATCCTCCAAGGATAAGAAGAGCGCAAGAGTTACCAACGGAGGCACCAAGCCTGGTGCTCCGCTCGGATATCCCAAGCATCCCATCCTGAAGTGTCTGCGAATCCCGCAGGCGGTACTGGAGAACAACGCAGGGAAGGAATGCACCGACCGCGAGGCTGCGAAGTTTGCTGGCATCGGCTGGAGTGGCCAGGTTCAGGTGGAGATTAGTTCTGCCATCAAGTATGGACTGTTCCAACGTCCATCTCCGGGAAAGGTTGAACCGACCGACATCACTCGTCGCATCGTCCGGCCTCAGAAACCCACCGACAAGATAGACGCCATTCGAGAAGCTCTCCTCAAGGCTCCCCTTATCTCTGATATCTACAAGCATTACCGAGGGGAGAACCTGCCGGACGAGACATCATTCTTGGCAAACACCGCCACCGAGAGCTTTAAGATACCCTCTGACCGCGTGAACGAGTTCATCAGCGTTTTCCTTGAGGACTTGGAAGCGGCGCAGTTGCTGGAAGAGGTCAACGACAAGAAGCGCGTACTGGACATTACCCACACCCCGTCTGAGGCAGGGGGCGTGGCCTCCATTACTACCGACGACCATTTGAAAAAAGTGAGTAAGGGTGTCACGGTCGAAGCAACTGACACTTGTTTTGTGATGATGCCGTTTGCGAATCCGATAGGCGGCTACTACGCCGCCATCTACGAACCGGCGATCAAGAAGGCTGGCCTTACCCCTGTGAGAGCGGACACCGACATCTTTGCGACGGGCAAAATCATCGATCAGATATGGTCTGGCCTGAAACGCGCAAGGGTGCTGGTAGCAGAACTAACTGGCAGAAATCCGAACGTCCTCTATGAACTTGGACTGGCTCACGCTCTACACAAGCCAGTCGTGCTTATCTCCTCAAATGAAGCAGACGTTCCCTTCGATGTCAGGCACGTCCGAGTAATTTACTATGAATTAACCGATCCATTTTGGGGAGAAAAGCTTATTGCGAAGGTAGCGGAGAACATCATTTCCGCAATCAAGAATCCGCAAGAGGCGATACAGTTTCCCAATGGATAAGCCGTTTTTATTTTTCTACTACGACATCTTGTCACGAATCATTCCCGGCGCAATGACGCTCGCGACGTTGTCCATGGTTCGAGACAAGCTTCCGGGATTGTGGCTGTGTTTCCTGGGAGGGGATCAAAGTTGGAAAACCATAATAATACCTCTCATGCTCGGTGGACTGTGTTACGTGATTGGAGTGATCTATGAAGCAGCCGACTATTCCCCAATGATGAGGTGGCTGGTTCTCGGCAGCGATCACAGGGCGTTTGCACAGGCCTGGGCTGAACTGTGTGGAGACGGAGAACTCCTTGAGAGTAAAACAATCCAAGAAATTAAATGCTTTCGGTTCCAATTGTGGGACACGTTGGTGTTCAAGGGAGGGTTGGCTGTTGGGATGAGTTTAGTGTTTGCTCACTGTCACAGATTTCAAGCCGAACACAAGATGTTCTTACATTTGATCTATCCGTCTTTGCTTTTTGCACTGTGCTCCTTCGCATATTGCTTCCCCATCCGGGGATTGGTCGGCCTTGGCATAAGTCTGCTGCTCTTCTTCTTGTCGCATTCTAGAAATCGGCGGCGCTGGCTACAGACAATCATCTTCTGCAAACAATTGGATGGTTTGGTCGAGGCATGCGCTCGTAGCTGCTTTGGTGAATCTAACCCCAATTCCTCAGGGACATGGGAGGAGACTTCTGCTGCCTCGCTCGGAGAAAAGTAACCAGGAGCCTTGTGAAAGAATTCCGCCATGTCCCTCCCGCTCTATGAAGTTGATCCGCAGATTTCGAACGCTATCGACAATGAAGCTCGCCGTCAGCATGAAGGGCTGGAGCTGATCGCTTCGGAAAACTTTATTAGCTAGGTGGTGATCGAACTGGCTTTTGACAACGATTAATACATTTATTTCCAATGACATGGATAAATACATATTTATATTGATTTATCATGGTGAAGAGGTAAAATAGGAGTCGTACAGGGAGGCGGGGACCATGCCAGCCACGACGACCAAGAAGTTCACTCCTGAGATTGACGCCCAGCTCTACGATGAGTTCGTTGCGGTGGCCGAGCGGAATGGGCAGACCAAGCGTCATGTTCTCGAACAGGCGCTAAAGTTCTACCTGCACAACGTGGTTCCGTCCCAGCACCTGGTCCGCCCCGAGGTGATGGATGCCTTCGAGCAGTCGGTTGCTCGCAACCGCGACCTGTTGCAGCGTCTCGCAAAGTAAAAAGCCAAATGGCAGATTACCTTACGGTGGCGGAAGTCTACCGGATGCAGTATCGGCTAATCGAGATGTTCGGCGGTCTCCATGGTGTCCGCGATAAGGGAGCTGTTGAGGCCGCCGTTTTTCGTCCGCAAACCGGCTATTACAATTCCATCGAAGAAGAAGCGGCCGCGCTGATGGAGTCGCTCGCCAACAATCACGGCTTCCTCGACGGAAATAAGCGCATCGCTTTCACCGCCGCCGATGTTTTCCTGCGGCGCAATGGCTCTTACATCGACGTCGAGGGTCTGGACGGATATGCGTTCATCTATGGCTCGATGGATCGACACGAATTTCGTTTTTCCCAAATCCTCGAATGGATCCGCCAGCACATCAAGCCCCTCGTTTAGTTGACTCGCTCGCAGGCTCTCGCGGACAGGAGTGTCCGCGCCACAGTAAAATAGCCTTCGGTACCTAACCATGAAAAATTCCTCGATGTCCCGCCCGCTTTATGAAGTTGATCCGCAGATTGCGAACGCTATCGACAACGAAGCTCGCCGCCAGCATGAAGGTCTGGAGCTGATCGCTTCGGAAAACTTTGTCAGCGAGGCTGTGCTTGAGGCTGCCGGGTCTGTGTTCACCAACAAGTATGCGGAAGGGTATCCCGGCAAGCGGTATTACGGCGGATGCGAGTTTACCGACGTGGTGGAAGAACTGGCGCGCGAGCGCGGCAAGAAGCTTTTTGGCGCGGAGAATATCAACGTGCAGCCGCACTCGGGATCGCAGGCCAATCAAGCCGCATACTCGGCCGTGCTGCAGCCCGGCGACACGATTCTGGGTTTGAATCTGGCTCACGGCGGGCACCTCACGCATGGGCATCCTCTGAATTTTTCGGGCAAGACATACAAAATCGTCCCGTACGGCGTGACCAAAGAAACGGAGACGATCGATTACGACGAACTGGAACGGATCGCCACGGCGGAGCGGCCGAAGCTGATTATTGGCGGCGGCAGCGCTTATCCGCGGATCATCGACTTCGCCCGCATGCGTCAGATTGCGGACAAAGTTGGCGCGCTCTACCTGGTGGATATGGCGCACTTCGCGGGGCTGGTGGCGGGTGGAGCGCATCCATCGCCGGTGCCGCACGCGCACATTGTGACTTCGACCACGCATAAGACTTTGCGCGGGCCGCGCTCGGGCATGATCCTGAGCAAGCAGGAATTTGCAGCGGCGATCGATAAGACTGTCTTCCCCGGAATGCAGGGAGGGCCGCTGGTGCACATCATTGCGGCCAAGGCGGTGTGCTTCCTCGAAGCATCGCAGCCTGGCTTCCGCGACTACGCGCGGCAGATTGTGGCCAACGCGAAGGTGATGGCCGAGACGCTGGCGGCTGACGGCTATCGCATCGTCTCCGGTGGAACCGACACGCACCTCATGCTGGTGGACGTGTTCGCTAAGGGCATGTTCGGCAGCGAGGCGGAGAAGGCTCTCGGTGAGGCCGGCATTACGGTCAACAAGAACGCGATTCCGTTTGATACGAATCCGCCGATGAAGCCGAGCGGCATTCGGGTTGGCACTCCGGCGGTGACTACGCGCGGCATGAAAGAAGCGGAGATGCAGCAGATCTCGCACTGGATCGCCGAGGCGCTCAATCATCGGACGGACGCCGCGGTGCTGGCGAAAATCCGCAAGCAGGTGCTGGGGATGGCGGAAGAGTTTCCGCTGTATGCGGATCGGAGAGCGAAGGCGCAGGCGGAAGTCAGGGCCTAGCATTTGTTGGATTGTCATCCCAATTATGGATTGTCATCCTGAGCGAAGCGAAGGACCTGCTGTTCGCCGCAAGCCCGATCCTTCCCTTCGGCTGCGCTCAGGGTCAGGATGACAAAGTTTGGCGAAATACTTGTACCTGTCTATCCCCTCTGTGTTTAAATTCCATTCGTGAAAGTAGCCATCGACATCCGTCGCATGACGGAATTCGGGATTGGCACCTACATCCGGAACGTGGTCCGCACCCTTGCGCGCCTGGACCGCGAGAGCAAGTACTTTCTCATCGGATCGTTGGCGAAGGTGGCGGAATGTGGCCCGCTGCCGCCAAACTTCCATGCGGTGGCGCTGGCCGGACGCGATGACACGCTCAAAGGCAATCTCGCTTTCCGGGCGATCGTGCGGCGACTGGAGTGCGACGTAGTTCACATTCCGCACCTGTTCTGGATTCCGCGCGGCCTCGGTTGTCCTTATGTTTTGACGGTGCACGATCTGCTCGAGCACATGTACGGATCGCGCAACGCTTCCAGTTTGCGGCGCAGCCTGCACTTTTATTTGACGCGGCGTGCATTGCGCAAAGCAGCGCGCGTGATCGCGGTGTCGCAATTCACCAAGAACGAAATCGAAAAGCTGCTGGCGATTCCGGATGCGCGCATCGAGGTGGTGTACAACGCAATTGACGAGCGCTTTCTGCACGGCCATGCCACGGAAGCGGATCGCGAGCTGATCGCCCAGCGCTATCTGGTGAACTATCCGTTCATTCTGTACGCGGGCGCGATTCGGCCACACAAGAATGTGGTGCGCATCATCGAAGCGTTTTCGGCGCTGAAAAGCGAACTTCAGAAGGAGCAGCAGTTCCCGGATCTGAAGCTCATCATCATCGGGGACGATCTTTCGAGCCATCCGCGGCTGCGGCGCACGGTGGTCCGAAGCGGCGTGCAGAACGATGTGCGTTTCCTGGGATTTGTGCCCATCGAAGTGCTGCGCATTTTTTATGATGTTGCCAAGATTTTTGTGTTCCCATCGCTCTACGAAGGATTTGGATTGCCCCCACTGGAAGCCATGGCCCACGGAACGCCGGTAGTCACTTCGAACACTTCGAGCCTGCCGGAAGTTACGGGGAACGCGGCGTTGCTGGTGAATCCGGAAAACGTGTTTGAGATCCGGCGAGCTTTGCAGCGGGCGCTGCTTGATGCGGCGCTGCGCGCACAGATGAAACAACGCGGCTATGATCAAGCTCAGCGATTTTCCTGGACCACTTCGGTGTCGAGAATCCTTGAGATTTACCGCGAGGTGGCTGACGACCGAGTTTCCCGCGGGGTCGCCGCGGACTGAGGGCGTTCTTACTCCCGTATAATGAAAAATTCCGCGATGAATTCCGGCGCTGCGCGCAATCTCGAAGAACCGCCAATCGATACCGCGATCCATCCGACAATGCATCGTCCAAGCCGATTGCTTTCGGACTGGCGGATTTCCGTGCTGGCATTGGTAGGGCTGTGGGCGGTCATCTATATGAGCGGACTCTCCCGGCCCGCCTTGCTCGACGATGCCGACACGGTGCATGCCGAGGCGGCGCGGGAAATGCTGCTGCGTCACGACTGGGTTACGCTGTACGTCAACGGCATTCGCTATCTGGAAAAAGCTCCGCTGATGTATTGGGGCGTGGCAACTAGCTACACGCTGTTCGGCATCAACGAGTGGAGCACGCGCTTTCCGCTCATGCTGGGCGTGCTGGCGATGATTCTCTCCACTTACGGTTTGGGACGTTGGGCTTTGGGCAGCGAAGGCGGGTTCGATTCTGGCCTGGTACTGGCAACCGCGCTCGGGCCGTTTCTGTTTACGCGCTTTCTGATTCCGGACGTGGCAGTGGGTCTTTGGCTGACCCTGACATTCTGGTTTTTTCTAGTCTCGCTGGAGCAACCGAAGCCGGCGCGCTGGACATGCTGGGGACTCGCCGCCCTGTGCGCCCTCAACGTGCTTACCAAGGGACTGATCGGACTGGTGTTTCCGGCAGGAGCGATTGGGCTTTATCTGCTGCTGACGGGGAATTTGCGGCACTTGCTAAAGCTGCGTCTGGTTTCGAGCGCGCTGGTATTTTTTGCGATCGCCGCACCGTGGCACATTATGGCGGCGCTGCGAAATCCGGCGCAAGGTAACGTGCGGGGATTCCTGTGGTTCTACTTCGTCAATGAACACATCCTGCGCTTCCTGAACAGGCGCGTGCCGCGCGACTACGACACGGTTCCGCTGATGCTGTTCTGGGCGTTGCTGGTTTTGTGGCTGCTTCCGTGGACTGTGTTTCTTCCGCAGTCGCTGCGGGAAGTGCCACGCCGGTGGCGCGAGTTTCGCGCGCAGATGACGCGGCGTCAGCGCGGCTATCTTTTATTTTTTTTATGGAACGTGGTAATCGTGGGCTTCTTCAGCCTCTCAACGCGGCAGGAATACTACACGATACCGGCGATTCCGGGGATGGCGTTGCTGGTTGGCGGATGGCTGCAACGGGAACGAGCCTCCGCTGCGGGTAGCCGAGAGCGGCGCAGCGGGCAGATTTCGTCGGCGGTGTTGCTGGTGGTCGGCGTGACCATCGCCGTGGTTGGCTTTGCCTTGCTCTTCTTTTCGAAGGCGCCGGCTCCGGGCACGGATCTGTCGGACCTGTTGCGAAAAAATCCGCAGGACTACGCCCTCTCGTTCGGGCACTTTCTAGACTTGACCCCCCAGGCGATGGGGGCATTTCGTGTGCCGCTGTTCGGTTTTTCACTCGCATTTCTGCTCGGAACGCTCGCCAACTGGATTCTGCGTCGTGGCGCGCGGGCGGGGGCCGGGAACGTTGCGCTGGTAACGATGATGGTGGTTCTGCTCGGGTGTGTGCGTATGGCGTTCGGCATCTTCTCTCCGATTCTCTCGTCGAAGGATCTGGCGATGGCGATTCGCGAACAGTACCGGCCCGGCGATCAGATTGTGGTGATAGGGCTGTATGAAAATGCGTCCACGCTGAATTTCTACACCGGAATCCCGTTGCACAGTTTGCGCGCGCCGGGCGGAAACATGTGGTATGGCACGCAGTTTCCGGGAGCGCCGCGAGTTTTCGAGACGCCGGCATCGTTTGTGGAAATGTGGAATGGGCCGCAGCGGGTTTTTTTGTGGGCCGAAGAGGATGACCCGCCGGCGTTGCGCGGATTGGCGAGGTATGTGGTGGCGCGCCGTGGGGGCAAGACTATTTTTGCCAACCATCCGACGACGCCGGCTTCGCGATAGTCAGGCGGCCGTTTTTCAGATCGAACACATCGCCTCGCCAGTGGATGCGGTTGCCCATAAAACTTGCGGCCCAGACCAGCGGCGCAATCAGGTCTCGCAACGGCAGCAAGAAAACGTTGCTGAAGCTCAGGCAGTCGTCGAGCACGAACACCGCACTGACGAACCCAACGGCCAACCGCACTGCAAACGTCATCGCCAATAATACCCACGCCCAGGCAGCGCCACGCGCCGCTAGCAGCGTCGCCAGCGCCCATGGCAATCCGAAAGTGAAAAGCAATCCGGCGTATCCCCAGCGACGGGCGTCGCGGATGGTGCGCGACCAGCGCAGTTGATGGCGGAAGAACTGCCGCAGTGTGTAGGCCGGCAGAAGTGTGACGACGGTCGCCACACTGAGTTCGACTCGTTTGCCGGTGGCGGCGATGCGCCGGCCGAGTTCATAGTCGTCGGCCAGATAGTCCAGCAATGCTTCGAAGCCGCCGATGGCTTCGAGATCGCGACGGCGAAACGCCAGCGTAGAGCCCAGTCCAAAGTGCAATCCTCTTTCTAACAATCTCGCGCTCAACACTCCCGGCACAAAATCGGTGGCGATGCCGAGGGCTTCGAGGCGCGATCCCAGCGTTGGAGCGGCGATGCCGCGGTAGAGGCAGGTAACGAGTCCCACAGAGTCGTCGGCGAGCGGAGCGACTACCTGGCGCAAATAATCCGATGGGACGCGCATGTCGCTGTCGTTCACGAGCAGAAATTTGTGGCACGCCATGGGCAACATCTGCGCCAGATTGCTGACTTTGATATTCGCCCCGAGGACGCGATCGCACACGATTAGCTGAATCTCACGGTTCGGATACTTTGCCTGCAGCTTACGCACCACCTCGACGGCCGGATCGCCGGGATCGCTGACACCGAAGATCAATTGAAATTGGGGATACTCCTGTTCGCAGTGACTGCAAAAATTCTCCCAGATTTCGGGATCGACACCTTTCAAGGGTTTAAGGATGGAAACCGGCGGTAGCTGGCTTTCTGGCAGCGGAGTCTGCTTGAGTTTCTTGCGCCTGTCACCGAGGAAACTGGCAAGTGAAAGAGCGGAAAAGAAATAGAAAAACAGACTGCCGACAGTTCCAATCGCGGCCAGAGCTTCGAGCAGGAGTCGCGCTGTCAATGGCGGCATCAGTAGATGTTACTCGTAGCGCAATGACTCGATCGGATCGAGGTTGGCCGCTTTCCACGCGGGATAGATGCCGAAGATCAGGCCGACCGCAGCCGAGGCGAAGAAGGCGAAGATCGACCAGTACACCGACATGGTGGCCGGAAGAGATGGAAACGCGACTGGGACGATCGCAGTGATGAGTGCGCCCAGCGCGAGCCCGATCACTCCCCCCACAGCCGTAAGTATGACGGCTTCGAGCGTGAACTGCACGAGTATGTCGCGCTTGCGGGCTCCCATGGCTTTGCGCACTCCGATTTCGCGCGTGCGCTCGGTCACCGAAACCAGCATGATGTTCATCACGCCCACACCGCCAACGATCAAGCCAACACTCGATACCGCAAACATGAAGACGAAGATCATACCCGTAATCTGATTCCACACATCGGAAATCGAGTCTTGCGTGAAGACGGCAAAGTTATCCGGCTTCTCGGTCGGGACTCTCCGGCGTCGGCGCAGCAACTCGCGCATTTCGTCCATGGCTTTCGGCATGTCGGCGTGCGAAGTGGCCTTCACGCTGATCCAGTACTGCTTCAGCTCGGGGTGTAACTTGCGGAAGGTGCTCAGCGGAAAGAAAACGATGTTGTCATCGGGATTCTTTCCTCCCCCGAACACACTCTTGCGGACTTTCGCCACACCGATCACGGTAAACGACTGGCCCTCGATGTCGAGCTCTTTGTCCAGCGCCTGTTCGCTCGGAAAAAGTTCTTCCGCGGTATCGTGGCCGATGATAATGACCGGGGCGCGGCGCTCTTGATCGATATCGCTGAACCAGCGGCCGGAGTCCAGGTCCACGTCAATAACGTCTTTGTAGGAGCTGGTGTCGCCTTCCAGGATGGTCTGCTTCGACTTACGGTCTTTGTATTTGACGGCGTAGGTGCCGGTGCCGAGTTCCGGCCGGAAATAGCGCACGCCGGCGGTGACTGCTTTCACATGAGGCAGATCCTGCATCGCCATGGCGTCGTCGAAGGTCAGTTCCTTGCGGGTGCGCATCTCTTCCGTCGGACGTCCGAAGGTGAAGGGCTCCAGGTGAAAGGCGAAAATGATATTCGAACCCAGACTGCTGATGACCTGGCTAACGTTGTCGTTCAGGCCGCGCACGATCGACGAAATCCCGATGACCACGGCAACCCCAATCACGATGCCAAGCACGGTCAGCGACGAGCGCAGTTTGTTGCTGCGGATCGTGTCGACCGCCATGTTCAGGCCTTCGCCGAGTTCGCCTTTGACGAGCATGACTTCAGAACCTTTTCGCCGCCAAGACGCAAAGTATACCGAGAAATCCTCTGTGGTTTTCCCTGAGAACCTCTGTGTCCCCCGAGGTTGAGCTTTTAAGTTTCAAAGCGCAACGCCGCAATTGGATCCAGCACTGCTGCCCGTTTCGCGGGATACACGCCAAAAAAAATACCTACGCTCGCCGCCACAAACAACCCTGCTCCTACGGCCCAGAGTTTGATCTCCGAGGGCATTCCGATGGCAAGTGTGACGACCTTGGCGAAGGTAATGCCGAAGAGCACGCCGAGCGCGCCACCGAGCAGGGCCAGGGTGACGGACTCGATCAGAAACTGCAGCAGGATGTCACTGCGTCGCGCGCCCATGGCCTTGCGGATGCCGATCTCGCGAGTTCGTTCCGTCACCGAGACCAGCATGATGTTCATGATCACGATGCCGCCCACCACCAGCGAGATGGTGGCGATTCCGATCATGGCATAGAAAAACGTTCCACTGAAGTTCGACCAGATACTCAGCAGGCTGTCATTGGTCTCGATGTCGAAATTGTCTTCGTCGCCCGGGTGGACATGGCGGCGGGCGCGCAGGGTGGCACGTGTTTCGTCCATTGCTTCTTCGAATCCGGTCCCGCTGGCAGCGGCCTTGCCAGAGATGCGGATACTGCTGTGCGAACCATTCTGTTTCTGAAACGCGGTGATCGGCATGAGCGCGTAGTTATCCATGCTCTGGCCGAGCGTCTTACCTTTGCGCCTGCCGACGCCGATCACACGATAGACCCAGCCGTCGACACGCAGCTCCTTGTTAATAGGATCCGTGCCCGGCATCAGGTTATCCACGATGTCCGGTCCCACGACGACGACGGCGGAGTTGTTTCTCATATCCACATCGTTGATCATGCGACCGGCGGTGAGATCAATATCGAGAATCGGCACCATGGACGGCGTCATGCCGCGGACTGTGGTATCGCTGATGGACTGCTCGCCGTACTTAACGTTTCCGCCTTCGTTGCGTAGCGCGGCTCCAACCCATTCGCAATGCTTGCAGGCTTCGAGGACGGCTTCGTAGTCCTCCATGGTGAGGTCCTTGCGCTTTTCACCTTCAAGAAATTTATCGATATTGGTGACGGCGGGTGAATTCTTAAACACGATGAAAACGTCGGCGCCGAGATTGAAAATCTTCGTCGCCACATAACCATTGATGCCGTTGACGAACGTGACCACGGCAATCACCGCGGCAACGCCGATGACCACGCCGAGCAAGGTGAGCGCCGAGCGGAGTTTGTTCGCCCACAGCGACAGGAACGCGATCTTGATCGCCTCGGAAATATTCATTTTTTAGGTGGCGCACGCTTTTCGCCACAGTTCCGTCTGATTGCAGTTTCTGGGACTGCGGGAGCAGGACTTTCTCCACATGAGTTTAGCAGGACAAGCTCGGCGGGCCAGGGTAGGAAGCATTCACAGAGCGAGCCTGTTATGTAGGGAATTAGCGGAGAGACAGGCGTCTCGCCTGTCCAGCCGGGCAGAGCGCGCTGGAATTAGTGCGTGAGCAGGAGAAGAACGTCATAAAGCGCCGCCTCGAAGGCATGAAACTGGGAGGTTTGGTCACGGCCGCGGTCGGCATCGGCGTCATGGTGCTTCTGCGTGGACTGGTGAACGCCGCGCCGGTTTATCTATCGGGGCTGATCTCATTGTTGATCGGCTTGGGCCCTGCCGCTGTATCTGTATCCGTTGCTGCTCGCACCCTAAGGACTAGGAACAGGCATCCGGCGCGACGTGTCGCCCGCACGATCTGCGTGCACTATAATCATTCTGTTGGCAGCCGGACCGGACGGTCGCTCGTCGCAAGACGGGAGGAAAGTCCGAACTCCGCAGAGCAGTGTGCCGGATAACGTCCGGGACGGCCGGTTCAAGCCGGTTGGACGGAAAGTGCCACAGAAAACATACCGCCCGGGCTGCAAGGCTCAGGTAAGGGTGAAAAGGTGCGGTAAGAGCGCACCGCCGCGGCAGTAATGCAGCGGGCAGGGCAAACCCCACACGGAGCAAGACCAAATAGGGAGGGAGTTCCTGAGAAGCTTCGGCTTCGCAGGGACGCGTGCCGGCTCGGCGCGCCACAACCTCCGGGTAGGTCGCTTGAGCCCCGCAGTAATGCGTGGCCCAGAGGAATGACCGTCCCGCCGCAAGGCGGACAGAATTCGGCTTACAGGTCCGGCTGCCACAAAGCTATCCGCCGTAAGCGGTTGAGGAGCAGCGTTTCGTCGCGCTGCCCCTCGCCACCCAGCACGGCGAGACCGGCGCTGGTGCCGCCGATCGGCTTGCCGGCGGCGATATTCGCATTGATCGCGTCCTGGACCGGAGTGCCCTTCCAACCGCGTAGGTAGTTGCCCTGATCGCCGCCCGCAATGAACACCACTTCGGCCTGGCGAATAATTTTCGCCACCGCTGGATCCTGCGTGGCTTTTTGATCGGGAAGAATAAGCGTCGCCACCGAATTCAGCTTGCACAATCCGTTGACGTAGGAGTTATAGTCGTCGCCGCCGGTCGCACGCAGGATCAGGAAGTCACCACCGTTGCCCTTCTGACAAAGCCAGCGAAACGCTTCGTCAAGATCGCTGCCACCCCCCATCATGGCAACACCGGGAACGGGCTTGGCCTGGATGTCGTTCTTGTTTCCGATGCAAAAGTATTGGTAGGAAGCGGCATGAGCAAGACTCGCCGCCAGCCACAAGGTCAGTACGGAAACGGATAATCGAAGGCTGTTCATTTTCTCGATCACTATACCGCAAGCTTGAAGTGGCAGCAGCCAGCTTCGTGGTTTACATTGGGAGTGTGGCTCCGCTATTTTCTGAAACCTACGACGCGCCGATCCGCTCTGTCCCCGGTCTCTGCGGGAACTGCGGTCATGCTCGCCAGATCGAGTCCGATCGCGGGTCGATTTTCCTTATGTGTAAACTTTCGTTTGAGGACTCACGGTTCGTAAAGTATCCGCGTTTACCTGTAGTGGTTTGCATCGGTTATCGGCCGCAGTAGTCGCCCTGTCTTTGCCAGCAGTGCTGTCCAACCCTATAATTGAAGTTCGGCACGAGTTCGCTGCGCCGACCGTCGTTCTGACTCGTGATTTCACCGCTTGCTTCACTCAACACTTAAGGAGAACTTTATGTCCGCACCCAGCCGTCGTCCGGAAATTCGCCGCCGCCGCACTCGCGCAGAGAAAATCACAAAGCTGCGCAAGGGCCTCGCCGCCGCCTCCTCTGCTTCCAATGACAAAGACAAAGACCGCCTCACCGCTAAGCTCCATCGTGTCGGTCTGGTTTCTCCCGGCAACCCGTTGGTCAAGAGCGCGTAGAGCGGCTTCACTATTGCCAGAGTGCACACAGGAGACGCGGCAAGCCGCGTCTCTACCTAAAATTCCACCGTCACGAATCTCGCCGGGCTCTTCCCCACATTTGTCAGCGTGTGGGTGTAGCCTCCCGGCAGCCATTTGACATCGCCGGACTTGAATTTTCCGGGCGCCGGGCCTATTCCTTCGACGTCGCTGCGGAGATCGAGATCGCTGACCGCGACTAGCAGATGCGGGCCGCCGTGATGATGGCTGGGCACGACCGCGCCCGGTTCGAGGTTAACTTCGGACACACGCACTCCGTCTTTCACGAATAAAATCTTGCTGCGACCGCCCGGGAAAGTCTTTTCGCCCTCTGCGTCCGGCCAAGGGGAAGGTGTCTGCCGCAATTTTTCATCCTGCATCAACTCAATGGTTGCGTTGCGAAAGGGTCGATCCCCGAGATTCTTGGCGACGTGAGCAAAATTTCCCGCCACAAACCGTGTCTCGCCGTCGGTGAGCTTGAGCTCCACGGGCGGCTTGCCCTCGACTTCACTAGAGACGTGAGCATCGCCGAGTGTGACGAAGACGTAGTCGTGGCGATGGCGATGCATGAACGTCGAAGTATGGGGATCAACCTCGACCTTAAAAACGCGGACGTATTCGTTTTCCAGGGCAAAGTGGTGCGAGGGTTCAGCCGTGATCTCGACTTCAGTCGCGGTCTGCGCAGCCAGGAATGGAAACAGCAGGAAGAGGAATAGTAGGCGCTTCATGGCCGGGATTGTAGCACCGGCGAGGGGCGAGTCGATCGGTTCAAAGGCCGCGACTGGTCCACTTGAGGGTCGCCCAAGGCTTCGCGCACCAAGGCAGACTCGGAGCGCCGTCTCATCCCGGCATGTTTCTTCAGGCGATTAACCTAAAGACTCAGAAATGCGGATCGTGATGCGCAGCGAAGACATCCTGTCAGACATTTTAATGCATTTGTCTGACACCGCGACCACTCACCCTGCATACATGTCGGTAGCACATGATATGTCCGGTTGAGATAGCAAGTGATATGTCCGCTTTGCGGGCGGCGAGGATAGGAGACCATGCCAAGCATGGACTCTTACCCGAAGGCCGCGATGGAGCGGGCGATGAAAGTACAGGACGTAATGTTGCAAGCGATGGCGAAGAAGATCACTTGGTGGCAGGCGGCGGAAATACTGGGCATCAGCGACCGGCACATGCGGCGGTGGCGGGAGCGCTACGTGGAAGAGGGTTACAACGGACTGTTCGACCGGCGGCAGGGCAGGCCGTCGCGCCGTCGGGTGCCGGTGGCGACGGTGGAGCAGGTGTTCGCACTTTACCGGGAGAAGTATTTCGATCTGAACGTGCAGCATTTTCACGAGAAGCTCGAAGCCGAGCATGGGATCGAGCTGAGCTACACGTGGGTGAAGCAGGCGCTGCAGGGAGCGGGGTTGGTAGCGCGAACGCCCTCGGCTAGCTTCAGTGATCGCGTGATTGGAAAGCTCAGAATCGAATGAACGGTGGGCGACTCCCAAGCGATCATGTCAGTGTCCGCAGCGCAAACAATCGCGTCAACTAGAGCCAGACTGCTGGAGCGATCAAGCCGTAAATAGCCTGTGAGTCGCTCCATTGGAAGAAATTCTATGATGTGATAGTTGGCTCTCCATGCGGCTACGTTCTCTTGTGATTCCAGAGTTTGGAAGTTGGCCGTTGTTGTGTATAGGAGATTCACGCTAAATTCTGGGACTTCATGGTCGGCATATGAATCATGGAGTAGGATCAGGTTCGGGTGTGTCCAGACTTTTGTGTAAACGATCAGGTTTTTTTGGGGGGATGGGGTGCAGGGGCAGGGGGCGGTTCCCCTTCCCCTGCCCAGCGATGTAGAAGAGCCCCGCGGTATCATGAGGCGATTCTTTCCAAGGCCGGCATCCGTTCCGACCATAGAATCGTAAAATGGTTGAGGGCTTCGCGCCAGTGATGAATCGGCATGGTCCACCTCTTCGCCGCCTGTCGCAGCGCCAGGAACAACAGCTTCAACGCCGCTTCTTCGTTGGGGAACCCTCCGCGCGTCTTGATGATCTTGCGCAGCGAACGGTTCAGCGACTCCACCGCATTGGTCGTGTAAATCGCGCGGCGAATGTCCGGTGGATACTGGAAAAACGGTGTGATCCGCGCCCAGTTCCGCCGCCACACCTGGCTTACGCTGGGATAGGCTTTCCATTTCACCTCCAGCTCCTGCAGATGTTGCTCCGCCTCGGCCGCCGTGGCCGCGCGATACACCATCTGCAGA
>JANXZM010000027.1 GCA_025355505.1 Acidobacteriaceae bacterium
CCGCGTCTTCTTCGTGTACCGTTCAAACCCGCTCTGCGCCGCCAGTGTCCGCTGTTTCATCCTCGCCACCCCTCCGATGCTCTCCCCTCAATCTATCCTGAACATCAGTGGAAAATGGAGAACTTAATCAGAGTCTCCCTAGACCTCCGCCTTGGCTGCGATGGGGAATCTCCGGCCATAGCCGAACGCCTTGGCGGAGATCTTGATTCCTGGCGCGGCTTGTTGCCGCTTGTACTCGCTGCGCTCCACCATCCGGATCACCCGCCGCACCAGATCTGGATCGAAATTGTGAGCGCGAGCAATCTGTTCCGCCGAGCACGACTCCTCCACGAAATCTTCGAGAATCGCATCGAGCACGTCGTAGGGCGGGAGTGAATCTGAATCTTTTTGATCGGGGCGCAATTCCGCAGACGGCGGCTTCTTGATCGTCGCCTCCGGAATTATTTTGCGCCGCGAGTTCACGTAAGCGCTCAGGCGGTACACCAGCGTTTTGGGCACGTCCGAGATGACCGCCAGCCCACCCACCATATCGCCGTATAGCGTGCAATATCCGACGGCCAATTCGCTTTTGTTGCCGGTCGAAAGCACCAGCGCGCCGAACTTGTTGGACATGGCCATCAGCAGCATGCCGCGGGTGCGGGACTGAATGTTTTCTTCGGTGACGTCTTCCGGCAGGCCGGCAAACACGGGCGCAAGCGTCAGGCGTGCGGCCTCGTAGATGTCGCGGATCGAGAGCAGCTCGAAGCGAATTTTGAGGTTATTGGCCAGTGCTCGCGCGTCGTCAATCGACCCTGGCGACGAATAGGGCCCGGGCATGCCGACGCCGATGACGTTCTCGGGTCCAAGCGCATCGGCCGCAATCGATGCGGTGAGCGCGGAATCGATGCCGCCGCTGAGTCCGATGATCGCCCGCAGGAAGCCGCATTTGTGCACGTAATCTCGCGTTCCCAGAACCAGCGCTTCATAAGCGCTCGCTTCTTCACCCTCGACTTGTGGGTGCATATTTCCGCTGAGCTTCTCGGAATCGAAATAGATCAGGTCTTCCTCGAACGACTTCGCTTGCGCGATCACCCGACCGTCGGGCGCAATCACCAGGCTCGATCCGTCGAAGACCAGGCTGTCGTTGCCCCCGACCTGGTTTACCATGGCGACCGGGACATTCTGATTCTGCGCGATGGCCGTCAGCATGTCCCGGCGCAGTTCGCGCTTGCCCAGCCAAAACGGCGACGCGGAAATGTTGAGCACGAAGTTCCCGCCGGCGCGGACCAGCTCTTCGACCGGGTCAATGCGATAGAGCCGCCGGTTCCAGAAGCGCTTGTCGTTCCAGGCATCCTCACAGATGGTCAACGCCATCTGCTTGCCGCAGAAGCTGAACAGTTGCTGGCTCTTGGCGGGAGCAAAGTTGCGCGCCTCGTCGAAGACGTCATAGGTGGGCAGCAGCATCTTGGACTGGATGAAGTCGACGCGCCCTTCGCGCAGCAGGGCGGCGGAGTTCATCACTTTTTTGCCAGACTCCGCTTCAGCCGGGGTTACCGTGCCGCAGATCACGGTAATGCCCTGCGTCTCGGCGGCGATCCGCTCGACGGTCGCGCGACTGCGCACTACAAACGACGGCCTCTCGACCAGATCACGCGGCGGGTAGCCGGAAACCGCAAGCTCTGGAAACAGAATGAGGCCAGCGCCAGCACTCCGCGCTTGATGTGCAAACTGGATGATCTTGGCAGCGTTGCCAGAGAAGTCCCCGACGGTGGGGTTGATCTGGCCCAGGGCAATCTTCACACTCCTAGTGTAGAAGGTCAGGTGTAGAAGGTCGAGGCAGGAAGGCGCTCTAACGGAACAAGCTCGGGACTGGTTAACTTGATGAGGTGGCGATAGTCCGCGATCCACTGTTCGGCATCGAGCGACGGCAAAGGTTCCGCATGAAGGAAAAGGTTTTGCTCCACTTCATTGCGAACCACCGCAGCCAGCACCAGCTTGCACACTTTGATTGAATCACTGAGTCATTAAGCCATTGAGTCAAAGAACTGAAACCTACGAGCCTTTGAATTTGAATGATTCAATGCCTCAATCGCGCAATAACGCAATAGTCTTAGTCCAGTTGGGCCCTGGGTCTTTCCCGGGGTCGGTCGGTTGCGGCGCGCCCATCGGTGGCGTGCTGGACGGGTTTGCCGGATTCGACTCCGGCAACTCTTCTCCGGGACGCCGCAACGTGGGTACGTTCACTCGGAGTTCTTCCTGTTTCCTGGCAACGGTTGGCGCGCCCAGATCAACTTCCTTTTCGAGGCGCACGACTTTCTGGCCATCCACCTGCATGGTCTCGACCCGCACTACTTCGTCGCCAACGAAGCGCACGAAATCCACGTCCTGCGGAGGAGTGCCGAAGATCCATTCTTCGTACTCAACTTCGTCGGCACGCTCGCGCACTTTCTTTGGCGGACGTCCCTTGGCATAGATCACCATGTCGTGATTCATGCCCACCAGCACGTGGTGATTCTTGATGGCATCTTTGACCTGGGGAGAAACGGTTTCCAGATAGGCGTCGAGCGCCGACTTGGCATCGAAATCAAACACCGGACGCAGCAACAGCTTCAGTTCGGGCCCGGTCATCTCCGGAACATACTTGTCGAAGTAGAGATCGACGAAAGAGCCGCGGGCATTGGCGGAAGAATCCGATGGCGCAATCGGAGCCGATGAACTCCCACCGGAAATCTCGATACGCTGATACCACTTTTTTCGCTTGATGGGACCGCCGTTGATCTCAAAGCGGATATGGTCTTCCTTGATGACGACGTCGCTGATGCGGGCCCGGTCGCCGGGTTTCGCGGCTGGTCCAAAGAGCGCCATCAAACGTTGCAACTCCGGGCCGCTGGGGGTTGCGATTCCGTTGCTGAGCTTCAGCCCAGTCTTTCCCATCGGAAAATTCGCACGGATGTAAACCAGCTCCTCACTGAAGGCGTGAACAATTTCTCGGCGGGTTTCCTTGGAAATTCTGGGGGGCGGCGTATTCCCGGCGAGCGCCCTCGAGGAGCAGACCAGAACAATCGCCAACAGCCTTGAACAAACGCAGTAAACATGGAAGGACCGCATGCAGCACCCCGGGCCGACTGGCTTAATTATAGACCGGCGATGGCGCCAAAATCAGTCCTCAGTTTTCTGTATCGAATTTCGGCGCTTCTCACTGAGAACTGACAGGGTTGCCCGGCGATAGAGACCTCAGTGACCGGCGTTGTGGGTACTTCGGTAACGGTGAGATGTACTTTAAGCACCTGAGGTCAGCCGTGCAAACCGACATAGAATGGATACAGGACGGACCAACTCATCCCCGCGCTTGGGCCGACAGGATTGCGTTTTGCCATTGAAGCTTCCCATTCCCGCGCGCATTCCGCTGCTTTACGTCATCCTTGGCGTGCTGTTGGCCATCAGCGTCCTCCCGATGTACTTTTACTCAGCGCAAATCGAGGCCATGAACCGGGAGCGCTTGAAAACCAACGAAATGCTGCTGCAAAACACGGTCACGCGATCGCTCGCCGACGACATTTTCCAGCACCAGGAAACGCTGCGTATGATCCTGACCAATTTGTCGTCGTCGATTCAGGTAATGATGCTGGCCAATCCTAGCGGGAACGACCTTAGCACTCAGAACTTTCTGACGCCAGAGCTGCGGGCCATGCTTGAGAATTTTGTATCGTCGTCCAACGATATTGCGTATGCGACGCTACTGAATGCCGATGCCAAAGGAGTTTCCGCCGGGCGTATTGAGCCCGACGCTTTTCTGCAACGGGAGCTGGAGCGCGCCTATCAAGCCGCCCGCGAAGGACGTGTCTACAGCGGCCAGCCCCTGGTGGTGGGCGGCGGAAAATCTGCGCGAACTGTGATGCTGGTCAGCTCGCCGATCATGTATGACAAACGCTTTCTGGGGATGATCGGGTCGGTGGTAGATATGGACTACCTGATCCGCCGCCTGCAGCAAGTCAGTCTGAGCGGATTGACGCCGTACGTCGTGGATAGTCAGGGAAGGCTGGTGGCGGCCGCGACTGCGCAATATGCGACCGGACAGGAAATGACCCACTTCGAGATCGTCCGCAGTTTTGTGGATGTAGGCTCGAAAGCCCAATTAGCAGCGACCCGCGAATTCACGATTCGAAACGGGAAAGACACTATCGAGATGCTTGGAACGTACAGTCCGGTGACCTCGCTGGATTGGGCGGTGGTGGTGCAAAAGCCGCGGGAGGACGCGTATCGCGGAATCTACGAGATGCAGCGCACGGGGCGTTTGCTGGCATGGCTGGCCGTGTTTGTGAGTGTGGGTCTGAGTATTTTGTCGGCGCGCAGGATCACGAACCCGCTGCAAGTGCTGGCCCATTCCAGCCGGGCCATTGCGCGCGGTGATTTCTCCCAGCGCGTGCACCTGAAAACGCGCACGGAAATCGGCGAACTGGCCACTACGTTCAACACGATGTCGGAAGAACTGGAACAGTTCGTCGAGGACCTGAAGCGCGCCGCCGAAGAAAACAAGAATTTATTCATGGGGTCGATCCAGATGCTGGCGGGCGCCGTCGACGAAAAAGACCCATACACGCGCGGCCATTCCGACCGGGTTACGAAATACTCGATCATGATCGCGAAAGAGATGGGGCTGGATCCGGGATTTCTGGAGATACTGCGGATCTCGGCACAACTGCACGATGTCGGGAAAATCGGCATTGAAGACCGCATCCTGAAAAAACCCGGCGCTCTGACGCCGGAAGAATTCGAGATCATGAAGACGCACACCACCAAGGGCGCGAACATCCTGCGTCCGGTGCCGCAGCTGCGCGAAATGCTGCCCGGAATCGAGCTGCACCATGAGGCGCTGAACGGGCGCGGATATCCTTACGGTTTGAAAGGCGACGAGATCCCTCTGCTGGCGCGCGTGATTGCGGTCGCGGACACCTTCGACGCTCTCACCACCAACCGTCCTTACCAGAAGGCGCATGATCCAGTGGAAGCGTTGCGCATCATTCAGAATCTGTCGGGACAGCGCCTTGACCCCAAGGCGGTGGCCGCGCTCATGGCGGTGTTTCAGCGGGGAGAAATTCGTATCCATAAATCACTGACGCAGATGATGCCGCTGGAATCGGCCGCACCCGGTCCGGTGCCGCTCCAACCCGTTACCCCACTCACCGTCGAAACCACGCACACCTGAAGGTCGCCTGGAAAACCTGCCTTCCCTTCCCGCCTATATAATTGGTGGCGGATACCTCATGATTCAGACCCTTTTTGGCAGCCTGGACGAAGAACAGAAACCAAGTTTTATCGAGCGCATGAAGGAAGCCGTCTGGCGCACGCGCGAGAACCTGGCCCAGCGCATCGAAGATGTCGTCTCCATCGGCAAGGAAATCGACCGCTCCACACTCGACGATCTGGAAGCCACGCTGATCGGCGCCGACCTCGGCGTGACTACCACCCATGAGGTTCTGGAGAAGCTGCGCGACAAAGCCGATCGGAAGCAGATCAAGGATGTGAATGAACTGAAACGGCTGCTGCAAGAGGAACTGCTGGCGATTTTGACCTCGACTGCTTCACGACCCCCGACCAAAGTGGAGGGTCCACCGGAAGTGATCATGGTGGTTGGCGTGAACGGCGCCGGCAAAACAACGACGATCGGAAAATTAGCGCAAGTATTTCGGGCGCAAGGAAAAACGGTGCTGCTGTGCGCGGCGGATACGTTCCGGGCGGCGGCGATCGAGCAACTTGAAATTTGGGGCCAGCGCACGGGGACCGAAGTGATCAAGACGAAGGCTGGCGGTGATCCATCGGCCGTACTCTTTGATGCCCTGCGGGCGGCAACCGCTCGCAAAACCGACTACGTGATCGTGGATACAGCGGGGCGTCTGCACACCAAACAAAACCTGATGCTCGAACTCGAAAAGATGAAGCGCACGGCACAACGCATAGTGCCCGGCGCGCCGCACGAGACTTTGCTCGTGATGGATGCCACCACCGGTCAGAATGGATTGCAACAAGCGCGGCAATTCACGCTATCGTCCGGAGTCACGGGAATTGTACTGACCAAGCTCGACGGCACGGCCAAAGGCGGCGTGGTGGTTGCAATCTCGCGGGAGCTGGGACTGCCGGTCCGGTTTGTGGGCGTCGGAGAGAAGGCGGGGGATCTGCTGCCGTTTAATCCTAAAGAGTTTGTGGAGTCGTTGTTTGCGTAAAGTCCGGCTTTTCGCTGTTGGCTTTTCGCGAAAAGCCAACAGCGAAGAGCGAACAGCTTTTTTCTCATGACCATCGACGAACAGCACATGCGGCGGGCGCTAGAGTTAGCGCAAGCGGGGGTTGGGCTCGTATCGCCTAATCCGGCGGTGGGGGCGGTCGTGGTGGACGCGTCGTGCCGCGAAGTTGGGGCGGGCACGCACACCTATGACGGGGTGAAGCATGCCGAGGTTCTTGCACTGGAGCAGGCAAGGGATGGGGCACGGGGCGGAACTCTCTATCTGAATCTGGAACCATGCTCGCATCAGGGCCGGACCGGGCGGTGTGCCGATGCCGTGATCGCGGCCGGAGTGAATCGCGTGATCTGCTCCATGGAAGATCCGAATCCGCGTGTGGCGGGTCAAGGATTTGCCAAGCTCCGCGAGGCGGGGATCACCGTACAGGTCGGCTTATACGAGGAGGAAGCGAAGAAGCTGAACGAAAGTTTTGCCAAGTACATCCGGCTTGGCAAACCGCTGGTCACGCTGAAATCGGCCATGACTCTCGATGGAAAAATTGCTGCGGCCAAGAAACCGGGCACGGAGCCTGGCTCAGCCACGCCTGTATCGGAGGGAGCGCGCAGCGGGCACGAGTGGATCACGGGCGAGGCGGCCCGCGCGCATGTGCAGCAGCTACGCCATCGGAATGACGCGATCCTGGTCGGAGTGGGCACGGTGATGGCAGACGATCCGCTGCTGACCGACCGGAGCGGCCTGCCGCGGCGGCGCAAGCTGCTGCGCGTGATCCTGGATTCTTACTTGCGGATTCCGCTCACGTCGCGAGTGGTCCAAACGGCGGATCATGATGTTCTTGTACTGTGTTCGACGGCAGAAGAGGAATTGAAACAAGCGCTCGAAGCCAAGGGGATTCGCGTGCAACAGATTTCGGCGACCGCGGGCGGGCGGCCCGACTTTGCCGCAATTGTCCGGAGCCTGGGAGAACTGGAGATCACCAGCTTGCTTATCGAAGGTGGAGCGCTGGTGAACGGCGCGGCCCTGGCTTCAGGCGAGGTGGACAAAGTGTTTCTCTACTACGCACCGAAGATTCTTGGCGAGGGCGCAGTTCCCTTCATCGACGGTGAGAGTTTGCACGGGAGGGCGCAGTGTGTGCAGCGTTTCGAGTTGCACCGCTTCGGCGAAGACTTTGCGCTGGAAGGCTATCTCCGCGACCCGTACGCGGCGCAAGCGTAAGTTCGCGTGAGACCCTAGCGTAGTCGTTTTCGATATTTGTCACCAAAGAAAAACCGAGGCATAAATCATATGTTTACCGGAATAGTCGAAGAAGTGGGAAAAGTCGTAAGAATCGAGCAGCGCGGTGAGAACCGGCGCATCACCGTTGAGGCGGCGAATACTCCAAAAGAATTGGGAACTGGCCACAGCGTTGCGGTAAGCGGCGTTTGCCTGACGGCGCTTGACATCAACCCAAAAACATTCTGCGCCGATCTGGCGCCGGAAACGTGGGCACGAACTTCGTTCTCACGGATGCACGAGGGCGCGCTAGTGAACCTGGAGTTGCCGATGAAGGCCGACGGGCGCTTCGATGGCCATATTGTTCAGGGGCACGTGGATGGCGTGGGCAAACTGATCGAGCTCGAGCGCATCGCGGATTCCGAGAACTGGTGGCTGCATATTGAAATCCCCTCCGAGGTCGAGAAATACACGGTGTTCAAGGGATCGATCTCGATCGAAGGCATCAGCCTTACGGTCGCCAGGCTCGAACGGAACCGCTCTGCGTTCCTGTGTAAGATCGCGATCATTCCCCATACGGTTGAGATGACCAATCTTGGATCGCTGAAGCCGGGAGACCCGGTGAACCTGGAAGCCGACGTGATCGCCAAGTACGTGGAGAAGATGATGAAAAGCGAGGCCGTGCCGAGTTCGCTCACGGTGGAGGAATTGGTGCGGCAGGGCTTTTAGAGGCACTGCCTTTACGCTTCTATCTTCAATTCATCCAGTTCCAGGAACTCATGAATGATGGGCTCGGTCGATTTCTCCATTTCCTTGTAGGTGCCAAAGAAGATCGCACGGGCTTCGTGCAGGAAGACGATGCGGTCGGCCAGTTTTTTGGCCAGGCGCATGTCGTGCGTGACCACGACCGAGGTCAGGTGGAGCTGCAACTTGAGCCTGGCGATGAGGTCGCCGAGCAGATTCCCCATCAGCGGGTCCACCATGGTGGTGGGCTCGTCGTAGAGCACGCACTCGGGTTGCGCGGACAGCGCTCGCGCGATGGCGACGGAACGTTTCATCCCGGTAGAAAGGTCCGAAGGCAGCAGGTCGCGCATTTCCTTGACTCCAACCATTTCGAGCAGGCCATCGACGACCTGGTAAATCTGCTCTTCTGAAAGCTCTCTTTTTTCGCGCAAGGGGAAAGCAACGTTTTCACCGACGGTTAAGGAATCGAAGAGGGCGCCGTTCTGGAACACCATCGTGACTTTCTTGTGGATATCTTCCAGCTGTTTCTCGTTGTAGTCGGTGATGTCCTGACGGGCAACAATGACCCGGCCTGAATCCGGCTTAAGGAAGCCCATGATGTTGTGGAGCGCCACCGATTTTCCGACGCCGCTCCGTCCCAGAATGCACACCATCTCACCCGGCAACACATCGAAGCTGACGTTCTGGAGAATGACCCGATCTCCAAACGCCTTGGAAACATCTTTAAATTCGATGTAGGGAGATAGTGTGTCCGCAGCAGCCATGGCTATCAGGATGGCATGAGATGCCAGCACAGCTCAAGCGCTAAGCGGTTTAGGTAGTGGGTCAGTTTCAAGATGCAACCGGCAAAACCCTGAACCACCAAAGGCACCAAGTATGACGAAGGCTTTTGGCCACGGGCGTTTCGTTCGCGTACCTGCGTGGCCTTTGTGGTGAACGGTTTCGCAAATTGACGCACTACCTCAGCTTAGAAGGATTGGTTTTCGGCTGCCCTGCGGTCCTGAGGGGTGTTCACGTTGAAAAAACTCCGCTCTGAAAAGCCGGCCGCTGTCAGTTCGACCTCTTCGATCACGCGGACGGACACAGCGGAAAACGAAGCATCGATCTTGTACTTCCCTGCCCGCAGCGCCTGCTCGGCGACAGGGACAAAGGCGCGTCGATAGACGGCACAAAGCGGCTGCAGTGCCTTGCTGGAGCGCGGCACGGTGACGATGGCGTCGTTGTTTTCGGCCACCGCGAAAAGAAATGCCAGAAGTTGGCTGGAAACGAAGGGCATGTCCACGGCGAGGATCAGGTTCAAGTCGGTAAGCGAATCCAGGAGCGCGGCGTGAATGCCGGCGAGGGGACCGCATCCGGGAAAAATGTCGGGCACCACTGCTCTATATTTTGTGGAAGCAGATTGTGTGGAAGCAGATTGTGCAGATCCGTATTTCGCGAACTTGACAGGGTCGCCGACGATGGTCACGCGGTCGCAGACCGCGCCCAGCGCAGTGAGCGCGCGATCCAGAAGTGTTTGGCCGCCAAAATCCAAGAAGGCTTTGTCGGCGCCCATACGGGAACTCTTGCCTCCGGCCAGCAGAAACGCCATGCGCGACAGTTCGGTTCGTGCCATATGGGGAAGCATAAGTCCAAGACCGCGATACACGAAAGTAACCTATCCAGAACGGCCAAGCCGTCGGAAGATGGATGTGTCCGATTAGTACGGGAGCACTACTCGTCATCATGCCGCAAAAACTCATGGATGTTCTCATGCTGGGACGCTGTTCGCACGAGTTTTCCTGGCCGCGCCGCTCGGCGAATGAAGAGTTTTACCAGGTCTGCATGGTGTGCGCGACCGCTTACCAGTACGATTGGAAGACCATGCGTCGCGGAAATCGGGTCGATAACCCAGTGGCGGAGACGCCCACCGTCCGACGCCGCTCCGGTCAAATACAGCCGACCTGGATACCCCGGGCACGTCGGCTGCGGTCGAAGCTTCCGGTTCGATACCGCGGGAAGAATCTTAGTACGTGGTACGAGGGTATGATTCAGAACATCAGCCAGTCGGGCGTGCTGTTTCACGGCCCACAGCAACTGCCGGCGAATGCGCTGGTGGAACTGATCTTCGAGATGCCCGAGGAAATCTCCGGCCAAAAGAATAGCAATGTCCTTTGCCAGGGGAGGATGATTCGCACCAAGGATGCGGTTGACAATATCGAAGATGCTTTTGGATTGGTGGCCTCCATCCTGGACTACAAGTTTCTCCACCAGGACTGAGCTGCGAATTGCCTTAAGAACCAGCAAGCTACGCATAACTCTTGCTGTTTCTTTTGAATTCTGTTTCGCTTAGGCAAGACGATCCCCGGGGTACCTCCCGCGTCAGCTTCTGGTTCCAATTCTCCAGTCCCCAAATCGCCCGCCTGCATCTAAACTAAGCATAATTATCTTTGGTTGCTTGGGAGCGTTTATGAAGTTCACGGCAGGTAAATATTCTTCAGCGATTCTGTTGGCGGGCATCCTGGCCATCGGTTTGGCATGCACCAAAGCGCCGGATGACCGCCAGGTGACCGGCCAGATTCAATCCAAGCTCAATGAGGATTCCGGGCTGCGCGGCAAGCCGATCACGGTGCAGGCCTCCGACGGCGTGGTGACGCTGTCTGGGACAGTCGAGAATGAAACGCAGCGTGAGGCAGCGGCCCGCTATGCGTCGGCGACCCCAGGGATCAAGCAAGTGGTGAACAATCTGGAGACTACGTCGGCGCCAGCAACGCGCGCCACCGGCCGGATAGCGCAGGCGCCACCGCCGGCAGCGGTAAAGTCATCGGAGAAACCCCGTCCGAGCACGCCGCGTCATCCGAGGAAGCCTGATTCCGAAGAGATGGCGGCAGCGGCCGCTCCGCCGCCCGCAGTAGCAGACAACACCAAGGCGGACGAGAATCGTGCGGCGGCGGCAGGAGTGCCGGCCCCGCCAGCACCTCCAACGCCGCCGCCTGCGAAAAAAGTCACAGTGCCATCGGGAACGTCCATGGCAATTCGGCTGCTCGATGCTATTGATTCCGAAAAGGCGCAGCCTGGAGAAACTTTCCGGGCAACCCTCGACGCGCCTCTGCCGTCGGATGGGGACTCAGCGGTACCATCGGGATACGACGTGAAGGGCCACGTTGTGGACGTGAAGAGTGCGGGAAAATTTGCGGGACAATCGCTGCTGGTTCTGCAACTGGATTCGATCTCGGTTAGCGGCAAGCTGTATGGCATCGAGGCGGACCCATACCGGCGCCAGGGCAGCAATCGCTCGACGAATACGGCGAAGAAGGTGGGTGCCGGTGCGGTGATCGGGGCCATCATAGGAGGCATCGCCGGGGGTGGGAAGGGCGCGGGCATCGGGGCGGCGGCAGGTGGCGGCCTCGGCGGCGGCGTGCAGGCGGCAACCAAGGGTCAGCAGATTCACCTGCCGTCGGAGACCGTGCTGAACTTCACCTTGCGATCGCCGTTGACGGTGACGTTGGCAGACCAAGGCCCCGACTCCAATCGCCGAAAGTTGGACGCTCCCCAGTAACGAAGAGAGCTTGCCGCGTCTTTCGCAGCGTTTAAACGGAGACGGGGCAAGGCTCGTCTCTACGGGTTGCGACGATGTTGCGCGCTGCGGTTGCCGCGCGCCTCTGCTACTGCTAGAGTTTTCTTAGGACATCGAAAGCAGTCTTGCTGGTTCTGGTCTAACACCGCTAAGTCCACTAGGTGGAGCCGGCAGCCTCTTAAACAAATGTCTGGAATTGGGGCCAATCTGAAGAGTTGGGTCGCGCGGAATCGGTATTCGGCGCTGGTGCAATACGGAGGAGCCGCGCTCGCCATTTGGGTGGCGCTCAGTTTCTGGACTCTTTCTCCCATTCTGCAGCGGCATCTCTTTGCGCTTTTGCTGGCCACGGTGCTTTTCACCGCTCGTTTCCTCGGCTTTGGTCCCGCGATTTTCAGCTCGCTGGTTTCGACCGCTTGCCTGGATTTTTTCGTAGTTCCGCCCCACTTCAGCTTCGGTATCCGCTCGGGCGCCGAACTGGAGCGGCTGGCGGTTTTCCTGGCCATCTCCATTTTTGCCGGGAGCATGGCCCGGCAAAAAACGTTGGCGGAATCGCGCGCAGATCGCACCACCCGCGAGATGGCTGCCATCGTGGAATACTCCTCTGACGCAATTTACAGCACCCGTCCCGACGGCACGATCACCAGTTGGAATCGCGCTGCTGAAAATCTCTATGGCTACACTGCGGAGGAGGCAGTCGGGGTGACGGTAGCGCTGCTAGCGCCGCTGGACCGCCGCGACGAAGTGGAACGCAACCGCGAAATACTCAATAGCGGCGGGCACGTAGCTTCCTATCGGACCGAGCGCATGCGCAAGGACGGCACACGCTGGCCGGTACTGCTGTCGGTATCGTCGCTGCGCAACGCCCGCGGCCAGATCGTGGGAGCGTCGGCCATCGTACGCGATATTTCTGCTGAGAAACAATCCGAAGAAGCCATTCGCCGCAGCGAAAAGCTCGCCACCGCGGGACGGCTCGCCGCTTCGATTGCGCACGAGATCAACAATCCGCTCGAGGCCGTCGTCAACCTGCTCTACCTGGCCCGCCATGACTCCAACCACGCCGGGGAATATCTGACCCTGGCAGAACAAGAGATCGGTCGCGTGGCGCAGTTGACACAACAGACTTTGGGACTTGTCCGCGATGGCAGTTCTCCGGCTTCGATGGATCCTGCCGCCATCATGGACGAGATTCTGCAGTTGTATTCCCGCAAACTGGAAAGCCGGCATACCCACGTGACGCGACGCTACCGCAGCGACTGCCACATCAGTGGCTACTCCGGCGAGTTGCGGCAGTTACTGGCCAATCTTCTGGTGAATGCGGTGGATGCGATGGCGGACGGAGGTTCTCTGCAAGTCCGCGTGGCGACGGGCCGCGACTGGTCCAGCGGCATGGCGGGAGTCCGCATCACGGTGGCCGACAACGGCAGCGGGATTCCCCGCAAGAACCTCCGCCAAATCTTCGAACCTTTCTACACCACGAAAAAGGACACCGGGACCGGGCTGGGATTGTGGGTCTCGCACGGCATTGTGCAGAAACACGGAGGATCGATTCGGGTGCGGAGCCGGGCCGATGGCCGAGCGACCGGAACGGTGTTTTCGATTTTTTTGCCCCAGGGGCACGAAATCAGCCGGGTGGCGTAAGAGCTTTCCCCTCATTACTTACAATAACTTGCCGACGACGGAGGTACAGTGACCTTCGTACTTAGAAAGCCCCGCCCCAGCCGCTTATAATCATACAAATCCAAGCACACTGAGCACTTAGCCGACGTGGAACCTTTTCTTGCAGTTGCGATCTTCGCCTTTGGGCTGTGCTTTGGCAGCTTCCTGAACGTGTGTATCTACAGGTTGCCGCGTGGCAAGTCGGTGGTGACGCCGCGCTCCGCCTGTCCGCACTGCGGAGACCCGATCCCGCTCTACCACAACCTGCCCGTACTGAGCTGGCTGATTCTTCGGGGAAAGTGCCGCGGGTGCAAGCAGCCCATATCGCCACGCTACCTTGTGATCGAACTACTCACGGGCTTGCTCTTTCTCGGCTGCTACGTCCATTTTGGTTTGACGCTGGCGATGTTGAAGTGCATCGTGCTCGGCTACCTGCTGCTGGGGTTGGTCTTCACCGATGCGGAAACCAAGCTTCTTCCCGACGCGATGACTCTGCCCGGGCTGGTTCTGGGAATCGGGTTCAGCCTCCTGGTTCCGGTGAATGACCTGGCTTCCCGAATCATGCCAGGTCTGGTATCGCCCGCGATGGGAAGCGGGATTACGTGGCGCTTGTGGTCCCTGTCAGACTCGCTGCTGGGAGCGGCGGTGGGCGCCTCGTTTCTATACGGCGCAGCCGCGATTTACCTGAGAGCCCGCGGCGTGGAAGGGATGGGATTTGGCGACGTCAAGCTGATGGCGTTGATCGGCGCATTCCTCGGAACCAAGCTCACGGTCTTAACCATTTTTTCCTCATCGCTGGCGGGTTCGCTGTTTGGGCTCAGTACAGTTCTCGCGGTTTGGATCAAGCGCACTCGCCGGTTTGAGGCGCGCGGCACTGCTTCGGGCATTTCCTCGCGCGAAGCCCGCCGTCGCGCATGGCAATCGGCGCGGCTGGCGCTCCGCTATTACGAAATGCCGTTTGGCGTATTTCTCGGCGGCATGGGGCTTTTGTCGTTCCTGTTTGGCAACCGCCTCCTGCATTGGTATTGGAGCGCGCTGTGAAGCTGATGATGAATCCGATGGTGCTGCGCATGGGCCTACTCATGTTCGCTGCCATCGCGGCTTTCGGGTTGGGCGTATTCGTGATTCGGCGCCTGCGGAAGAATCTCGTACCGGAACCCGAATCGCTGAATTACGCTCCGTTGGCGGAGGAGGGATTGCCGGTGCACGCCTATCACGCCGTGATTCAACAACTGAAGCAGCAAAAACATGAGCTCACCACCCAGCAACTTTCGGACCGCAGAAAAGCCAAGGCTTCGGACACGCTGAGCGCGACCATACTTTCCAACCTTTCCTGCGGTGTTCTGTTCCTGGGTACCAACGGACTGACGCGGCAATCGAACTCGGCGGCGCGCAAGTTGCTGGACTTCGCCTCGCCGGTCGGACTTCATGCCTCCGATCTTTTCCGCGCGGCAACTTTGCGCCCGGAAAACAACGATTCGGCTTTGGGTTCGCAATCGAGCGTCGAGCAAGCTCTGGCTCCCGCGCTGGCGGGGAAATCAGTGGTCCGAGGGCTGGTGCTGAACTACTTCCGGCGGGACGGAGAAAGCAATGTACTTGAGGTGACCGCCTCTCCGGTTCTGGCCGAGGATGCGAGTCTCATGGGCACGACGCTTGTGCTCACCGACAAAACCGACATCGAGCGCATCCGGCACGATCAAAAAGTGCATCGGGAACTTTCCTCGGAACTCGCGCACGGACTACGCGACTCTCTGACTACGATTGCGGGATATGCGCAGCAACTGGCGTGCAGCCAAGACCCGGAGCTGGCACATCAGCTGGCCGACGCCATCGCCCGCGAAACGACGCAGGTGGACCGGACCATCGGCAGTTTTCTGGGAGGCGCCCGGGCTGCCACCACAAGTTCTTGATATGGGCGATTGCAGGCCGCGATTAAATCGCGGCCTTGCGAAAGGATGATCACATGAAAAACATGAAACACATCGCAGTTGGTACTCTGCTTCTTTTGGGGATCGGCAGCGCAGCCGCTCAGTCACTTGGGGATTACGCGCGGACGGCTCGCAAGCACAAAGTCGAGCCGCTTACGACCAGCCGCCACTACGACAACGACAATCTCCCTACCGGCGAAAATCTGAGCGTAGTCGGACCGCCACCGACGAGCGATGCCGGCGCTGGGCAAGCGCCTGGGAATGCGAACTCCGCGCCGGCCGCGAAAGCGTCCGCCGTCGATCCCGCTAAGGTCGCTGCCGAAAAGCAGAAGACAGCGGACGAATGGAAGCAGAAGCTCGACAAGCAGAAAGCGAAGATCGATTCTCTGAACCACGAGCTCGACCTCGATCAGCGCGAATACCGCCTGCGCGCGGCCGCGATGTATGGCGATGCGGGCAGTAAGCTGCGAAACGCGGCCCAGTGGGATAAGCAAGACACCCAGTACAAAAGCGACGTGGACGAAAAGCAGAAATCGCTCGATGCCGCCCGGCAGGAACTCGACGAGATGCAGGAGCAGGCGCGCAAGGCAGGCATTGTAGAAAAGGACAAGGACAGGGACGACGCCAAGAAGTAACACTTGTTGGTGGAGTGCCGGGCGAGACGCGCGTCGCTCCACCGTTTAACTCATCGGGATTTCCCCATCCGCTCCCGAATCTGCCGCGCGTGATGCCGCCCGTGGACCCAGTGGAACCTGCGCCACTCGCCGGCCGTCAAAGGTCCAAGGAACGGGTGGTCCATGATTTTCGTGCGGGCCCCAAACCTGCGCTCGCAATCGTCCAGGCCGGAACCCATCTTTTGAAGCTCAGGCGCGATGGCTTGTTGAACCTCTTGCGGCAACATTCCGCGCGGAGCAACACCTTCCGGGGCCTTGCGGCCTCCTGGGAGATACCCGAGATTTACCACCAGCAGAGTGGCGAAGCGTTGCTGCAGCGTAGTGCGCGTAGCCAGCGGAGCACCCTTGTCCAGGCATTTTGCCAATCCGCGGTTGGTGTTTTTGTAGGTAAGAAAAAGGTGTTCCAGTATCTGGGAAGCATTCCACTTTCCAGCAGGAGCCTGAGCCAGGGCGCTCGGGCTGGCACCGCCTGTTGCATCTTCGAGTTCCTGCCGCAAACGTTCGAGATAGGAATTCATGGCGCCGGTTCAGTACAATGATTTGCGAAACCACATTCGCGCATCGAAAGCCAAACTGCTACAGCAAGCCTGATCGGGAAATCATCGATGAAAAAGCTATGATGAAAAACTTATTTGTGGCAATTCTAACAGCAGGATTCATGGCCGGGTGCTCTTCGGAACCAAGTAAGCCGGCAACGTCGGAGACGCCCAAGCCGAAGGCTCCGGAGGCAATCACCGGAAGCAGCGCGTTCTACAAGTGCTACATCTCCGCCCGCGGCTGGGCGCAGGATGCTCAACCCTATCGGGTGGAGTCACACCCTGAAGCGGACTCCAAGGGCCGGGACGGCAAGGCGGGAGAGTGGCGCGCCGGATTCGCCTCACCGTCGCAGCACGCGACCAAGTTCTATACCTGGGCAAACGGCGATATTTCTCACGGAGTCGACGACACCTACAGCCCGACAAATTCCAGCACTCAGATTTTCAATGTCCAGTTTCTGAAAGTGGATGCGGATAAGGCCTTTGCCGTCGCTCAGCAGCACGGCGGAGGCGAACTGCTGGAGAAGGAACCCGACACGCCAGTTTTTTATGTGCTGGACTGGAACCGGCAGACGAACGAACTCCTGTGGCACGTAATCTACGGCACGGGCCGGGACACCGCCAAGTTGAGGGTGTCCGTAAACGCATCCACCGGGGAGTTTTCGCGAGTGGAGAAATAGGAAGTCTGGCAGCCCGTGATGTAAGTAAGATTCGTATCAGGGGGTGCCTTCAGGCATGCCGCAAGTACATTCGCATTGACGCGCCCGCGACGGCTTAGCGGCGACTGTCAGCCGTGACACGGTGTTCGGTCGCGTACACTGCCAACGTCGGCGGTTTTCGGCTGGAGGGCGGCTTGGGTGCGACGGTAATCTGCACGTCCTGGCCGAGTGACCGCAGGAAGCGAAATAGCCGCTCCCTTGAAAATTCCGTGAGTATGCGGAACGGCCAAGACTCCGAGAATCGGAACTATCCATCTGATTCCGCGATGAACCAACCCTATTCCGAGACCCCGTCGAAAGTCTACTGCGCTTTCGCGAGCCGCTCCAGCGACCCCTGCGCTTCTTTTGCAAATGGGCCCAAGGGAAGAATCTTCAGGTACTGCTCGTAGTATTTCTTCGCTTCGGCTTTATCTCCGAGCTTTTCCTGGCACACGGCGAGACGGAAGCTGGCAAGGGCGTCGCCATCCTTGTAGTAAAGCGCTTCCTTGTAGCGTTCGAGCGCGGCTTTGTAGTTTTTGCGCTTGAAGTAAAAGTCGCCCACCTCAATATTTTTCAGCGCCTTCATCGGGTTCCAGGGGTGGAACTCCTGCACGCCGGAAGGGTCAATGTTTTCGGGGATGTCGAGATCTTCCAGAGCCGCCTTGCTGCCGGGGTGGTTCTTGGCGTCGTCCTTGGGCGCACTGATATCGATTCTCGTATCGTGGCTGGAGCTCTCCTCGGCCTCGCGACTGCGGGCGGCAGCCTTGTCCGAAGCCGTCTTGTCGGTCGAATCCTGTGCCACCGAAATCGTCGTCAGCAGCGCCAAAACAATAATTAGGAATCGAATGCGCACGCCCCTATTGTATCGCTTCAGAGCCAGGTCGAAGCAGGGCGTCCCCAGCCGTATGAACGGAAGCGATAGCGAATCTAGATTTGCTGCGACTACACACAGTCTGCCGAGTTGCGCTCGGCGTGGACGCCCATATCTCCACGAGGTGGGAGCCAGCAAAAAAAGTCAGGCCGCCCACATTATGGGACGGCCTGATTTGGCAAAGTCCTCCGGGGAGGAGGGGTAAACTTATACTTACAAAGACGGTGGATTCGCGCTCGCCGTCGGAGTCTGATTGCTGGGCTTGTCAGTTGGGGTTGTTCCGGCCCCAGTATTGGTCATCAGGCGGATTTCCACGCGGCGGTTCTTGGCGCGGCCGTCGGCAGTTTTGTTGGTCTCCACCGGCTTATCCTTACCCAGCCCGATCAAATAAATCTTGTAACCCGGAACGTTTTTCTCCGCTGCCAGGTACTGAATCACAGCATTGGCTCGGCGTTGGCTCAGATCGTAGTTGTACTCCGCGCCGCCCACCGAGTCGGTCGCGCCCTCTACCGTGATGATGTAGCCCTTGGTAGTGGCAACGCTGGCGGCAAGCTGATCGATGGCTTCCCTGGCGTCCTTCGTTAGATTGTCTTTGTTAAACCCGAAATGCACCGCCGTCTCCACCACTGGGCGATAGTTATCCAAGTTGACGACCGCGTTGGTCAGAACGTCCACGCGCTGGGTAGCGTTGTTCGCCGAGAGTTGCGCCTTCTCGGCCTCGCTTCCCGCAGCCAATGCCTTCTGGTCCACCTCTACGGCGCGGGCCTGCACGGCCTGAATACCGGATTGGGCGCGCTGATCCACGTCCTTGACGTCTTTAGAATTCTTTGCCGTCAGGTCGTCGAGTTCATTGGTTTTGTTGATCAGCGGCGTGGTCTGTTGACGCACGTAATTCTTGCTTGTACATCCGATGGATGCGGCCATTGTCACCGCCAGCATTAGGGTCAACGAAATGCGATTCATATAGGTTGCGGGCTCCTTGCCCAAATATTGCACTCTACTGAGTCTTTCGGATCCTGGTAAGAGTCTGTGAACTGGACCCACTCCCAGCTAATGCACGGGGGATGCCACTTGACGTTCCCAAAAAACAAATTTAACTCATTTTATATCAGTGCCTTGGAAGTTAGCTGTGGGAAACACACAAACCCCGCACCCAGGCAATCCCGGCATAAACCGTAGAAATTTTATACTGTGTTCTTTTCCCGTAGCGAATTATAGCTCCTGGCAACTGCGTCCGTTCGCTGCAAGCAAAATACCTCGGGCATCCGACTGGGAAGGTGGGATGGGAGGTGCCAGCTCAATTCGTGATCTTGTCCCAGGCTTTCTCAAACTGCGAAAATAGCGGCATCTCGCTCTTCTGCAACCCGCCACGCCCCATCACACGCCAGAGATATATCTGCGAAGGCCCGCTGTCTGCATCACCGCTGTGTGCATCATAGACCGCCAGCACATCCTCTGACGGACGAGACTCCACCGCCATGATGATGTCGGCATGCTGCCGCCGATACACCACCGTAAGTTTGCCCCACTTATAAATTGCGTCTTGGACCCGAGCAATAGCGGCGCGGTCATCCGGCAACAGTTGGGGATCGAATTGATCGCCATCGTAGGCCGTGACGTAAACAAAGCGCGCGTTGGCCAGAGTGCGCGGCAACTCCGAAGCGTTTCCGGAAGCGGTCGCAGCGCTTAACGTCACCAGTGCCAAACTCAGCAGCACCATTGCAAAAATGTTCTTTTTCATCTGCGCTATCCCCACTTGCTATTCAGTGGGATGCTGGCCGGAGCGCCCGGAGTTGTCAGGCTTCGACGACCGGCTCACATTACCGGCGGCGCAGTAATCCCCATGGCCCCGAGAACGCGAATGAGCTCGCGGCGAACCACGGCTGCGGTTACCAGCAGAAATTTCTTTCGTCCCACATTCGCTTCGCTCAGGATGGGATAGCGGTGATAGAAGGTGTTGAAAAGCTGCGCCAGTTGGAAGCCATGTTTCGCAAGATAAGCAGGTTCGGTGGTTGCGATGCACTGGCCCACGATGTATGAAGTTTTCGCAGCCGCCAGCCACAGCTCCCAGATGTCGTTGCCGGATTCGCCAGTGAGGTACTTCGCGAAATCTTCCGTAGAGATGCGGTCAGCCGCGTCTCTACAGAAACTCTCCGGATCGTATCCACCTTTGCGAAAAATGTTGGAAGCGCGCACCACCGCGTACTGGACGTAGGGTCCGGTTTCACCTTCAAAACTGAGCGCGTCGTTGAAGTCGAATGCAATCACCGAAGGCTTGGTGAACTTCAGCATAAAGAAACGCAACGCCCCGATGGCGACCTGCGTAGCAATGCCGGCGCGCTCCACTTCGCTCAACTCGGGATGACGCGCATCCACTTCTTTGCGAGCCGAGGCGATGAGAGCGTCCAGGAGATCGTCCGCCTTCACGCCGAATCCCTTGCGGCCGGAGACCTCAATCCACGACCTCGCCTTATCCTCGTCGCTCAGTGTGTAGCCAAGTTCGGCGGCGCAGCGCGGCGTGAGCGCGACCATCTCGTAGGAGAAGTGAGTGTAGCGGTCGGCGGCTTCGCCGTGGCCAAGTCCGCGCAAAGCTTCGATTACCGTGTTCTGCGGTTCGGACTGCCGCGCATCGATGACGTTGTAGATCTCGGCCACCTCGCCGAAGTGAGGATGATCCTTCTCGCCGTCGGTCGTCGAGATCCAGCAGTCGTGAGCATTGGGATAGCGATAGAATTTCCGGTAGCCGAAATCGCGGCCCAGCAGACCGAACTTCCACATGTGATAAGCGATATCTTTGCCGACGTAACCAACCGTGCCGTTGGATCGCACAATAACTTTCTGGTCTTCCTCTTTTATCTCAGCGTTCTCCGCGTTTACCTCGGCGTCCTCCGCGTTAGTCTTTGCGTGTTTTGCCGTTCCAGCACGACGCATCACCCAGCAGCCCGAGTTCTTTCCATCGTTCTCGTAGGTGAGCACCCCCGCTTCCTTGAGCTTGGTAAAGGCCGCATCCCAAAAGTGAAGATGAAGTATCTCGCTCTCGCGCGGCAGGAAGTCGTACTCAATGTCGAGCCGGTCCATGGTTTCCAGATGACGCTTCAGGACGGCAACAGAAATCAAGTCCGCAATCGCCGCCGTCTCGTTGTTCCCTTCCTCAATCGAGTGCAGCGTGGCAGCACGCGCCTGCAGGTTCGCCTTGTCCTCTTCATACCAATGCGCGACGCGGGCATAGAGATCCCAGCACACGTAATCGAAGCGGGGGGCGGCGGCGAGCGCTTCGATCTGAGCCCGTGACTTCCGCTCGATATGCAGAAATCCAACCACCACATCCGCGACCTGCGCGCCGGTGTTGTCAATGTAGTTCTGGACATCCACTTCCCTGCCCGCAAAGCGCAGCAGCCGGACGAATGTGTCGCCGAGAATGGCATTGCGCAGATGCCCGATATGCGCTGCCTTATTGGGATTGATGCTGGAATGCTCGACCAGCACTTTGCCGGGCCGAACATCCGCGGCCGGGGATTGATCCGCAGCTACCGCAGTGGCGAACTCGGCGCGGCTTAAGCGAACGTTGATGTACCCGGCGCCCGCCACTTCAAATTTCTCAAAGCCGGAAATCTCACCGACGCCGGCGACGATCTCTTCGGCAATCTTGCGCGGCGCCTTGCGAAGAGAGCGGGCAAGTTCGAAAGCGACCGGCAGCGCATACTCGCCAAATTCGATTTTCGGCGGCTGCTCAACCACGATGTTCGCTGTTTCCAAGTCGTAAGTACGACGCAAAAACTCCCGCAGATGCTCGACCAGTCGGCGTTCCAGATGTCGATACAAGGATGCCCTTTAACCTATTGAACGAACAGTGATTCTAACAAACTCACGGAGGAGCGGCGGGTTTGACGGAGGTGGCGGGCTTGCCTATGATGAAAGTTCCACGCGTTGTCGACGAAGAACCCATAACCACAAAGGACACAGATGGACACGGGGCACTCTTTCTGGATTTCCTCTGTGATCCTCCGTGTCCCCTGTGGTCCAAGGTTTTGAATTTATGCGCATCGCCTACCTCGACTGTTTTTCCGGCATCAGCGGCGACATGTTTCTAGGCGCCCTGGTAGATGCCGGAGTGTCTCCAAAGCTCCTGGAAGACACGGTCGCGGCGCTCGATATCGGTGCGCGGTTGGAAATTTCGCGGGTGACGCGCGGCGGAATTTCGGCAACCAAAGTGGATGTGTACGCCAACGGCGAAAAAGATTTGCCGCGCGAAGTTTTTTGGGAGCGGCATGGGCACGATCATGGGCACTCTCACGAACATCATGACCACGATCACGGTCGCGGGCTGACGGAAATTCGCGCGATCATCCATAAAGCGGCCATCCGCAGCACGGCAAAGGCAACCGCAATTCGCATCTTCGAGGCGCTGGGTGAGGCCGAGGCCGAGATTCACGGCACGTCGGTCGAGCAGGTCCACTTTCACGAAGTCGGCGCCGTCGATGCCATGGTTGATATTGTCTGCGCCGCCGTCGGAGCGGAATCTCTTGCCGTCGAAGAATGGGTATGCTCGCCGCTGAACGTGGGCGGCGGCACCGTTCAGTGCGCGCACGGAACCCTCCCCGTCCCGGCGCCGGCAACGCTAAAGTTGCTTCAGGATGCACCGGTGTATTCGTCGGGACCACAGGTCGAACTGGTGACGCCGACAGGCGCGGCAATTGTGAAGACGCTAAGCGCCCGGTTCGCACCGTTTCCAGCGATGAAGATTGAGAAGGCAGGATACGGCGCGGGAACTCGAGAATTCCCGGAGCATCCGAACCTGCTGCGGCTGACGATTGGAGAAGCTCTGCCGGCGGATAGCGCAAGTACATCGCAGAGTACATCGTCAAACGCATTGAATGACAGGATCACGGTGCTCGAAGCGAATCTCGATGACCTGAGCCCGCAGGTGCTGGCCTACGCCATGGAACGGTTGCTGGCGGAAGGCGCGCTGGATGTGTTCAGCGTCCCCGTGCAAATGAAGAAGAGCCGCCCCGGCGCACTGCTCACCGTGCTTGCGAAAATGGAAGACGCAAATCGTTTGACCAAGCTCATCTTTGCCGAGACCACAACTCTCGGCGTGCGCCGCCGCGAAGAACAACGGGAGACGCTCGCGCGACGATGGGAAACGGTGGATACGACGTGGGGTCCGGTGCGGATCAAGATCGCCAGCATGAATGGCACGGTCTCAAACTATGCGCCCGAATACGAGGACTGCCGGGCGCTGGCGGAGGCGCAGCAAGTGCCGCTTCGCACCGTGATGCAGGAAGCGATCCAGCAGTACCTGCGAGGCGAGCGAAAAGCGTGAACCAAATTTCGTATAAGGAGTTTCGGATAGAGGCATCGGTTTCGTATCAGGGCATCGCTTTAGCGATGCCGAAAGTTCCTCGAAATCAGACGCCCCTTTAGGGGCTGGGCGCCGGCAATCGAAATCATGAGTAAAAAGTTTTACATCACGACCCCCATTTACTACGTCAATGCGCGTCCGCATATTGGACACGCATACACCACCATTGCCTGCGACACCATCGCGCGGCGGCACCGCATGCTGGGAAATGACACCTGGTTCCTGACCGGCACCGACGAACACGGTCAAAAAATCGAGCGTGCCGCCCAGGCTGCGAACAAAACACCGCAGCAGTTCACCGATGAAATCTCCGCGGAATTCCGTGCGCTCTGGGAGCGCATGGGCTTGACGCACGACGATTTCATTCGCACCACCTCCCCGCGGCACCAACTGGGCGTGCAAGCGTTGTGGCGCAAGATCCGCGATAACGGATACATCTACAAGGGGACCTACACCGGTCAATACTGTGTTTCCGATGAGCTTTACGTGGATGCGGTCGGGCCGGGCGCTCTCTGTCCGGATTGCGGCCGCCCGACGGAAACCGTCCACGAAGAAAATTACTACTTCAAGCTCTCGGCGTTTCAGGATCAACTGATTCGCCTTTACACCGAGCAGCCCGATTTCATTCGCCCCGAAACGCGGCGCAATGAAGTGCTCTCGTTCGTGCGCGGCGGCCTGCGCGATCTTTCCATCAGCCGCTCGACTTTCTCCTGGGGCATCCCCGTACCGGATGATCCCAAGCACGTGATCTACGTCTGGCTCGACGCGCTGGCGAACTACATCACCGCGCTCGGCTATGGATCAAACGATACGAGTAAGTTCGACAAATACTGGCCCGCCGACGTGCACATGATCGGCAAAGAGATTGTGCGCTTCCATTGCGTTTACTGGCCGGCGTTCCTGCTCGCCGCCGGGTTGCCGTTGCCCACGAGCATCACGGCGCACGGCTGGCTGCTGTTTGAAGAAAGCAAAATGTCGAAGTCGCGCGGTAATATCGTGCGCGCAGAAACCATCGTCGAGGTGCTCGGCGCCGACGCTCTCCGATACTTCCTGCTGCGGGAAGTCGTCTTTGGGCAGGATGGATCGTTTAGTTTCGATGCGCTGGTGCAGCGGTATAACTCCGATTTGGCGAACGGTCTCGGTAACCTGGCCAGCCGTACTCTCACCATGATCACGCGCTATTTCAAAGGAGAAGTGCCCTACCCTTCGCAGACCGCACACACTCCGGCGGACGCCGCGATTGCGGATGCGGCAAGCAAAACGATCGCCGACTGCGGCACATTGTTTGACCAGTACCAGTTCTCGCGGGTGCTCGAAACCGCCTGGGGACTGGTCAGTGCCGTGGACAAGTACATCGTCGAGAACGAGCCCTGGGCTCTGGATGAAAAGAAAGACGAAGAGAGCCGCGCGCGCCTGGCAACCGTGCTCTACACCAGCGCTGAAGCTCTGCGGATTGTAACGGCGCTAGCACATCCGGTGATGCCCGACGCCACCGCGAAAATCTGGGTTCAGATGGGCCTCGGAGACATCAAGAAGTTTGACCTGACGCAATTGCAATGGGGACAGCTGCCTCTCGGCACAAAGTTAGGCGAGGTGCAAGCCGTGTTTCCGCGAGCAGACAAATCGGCAGTAGAGAGGATGCAGAAAATGGAAGAACAAAAAGATAGTGGAGCGACGGGCGTCCCGCCCGAACAGCCGAGCGAAGCTCGGCAGCCCGCCGCGATGCCGGCCGGCCAGACGGCGCCGGCCAAGCCGGAAGCGTCCGCAGCCAAGCCTGCCGCCATAATTCCGGAGGGCAAGATCAGCATCGACGACTTCGCAAAGATAGAATTGCGCGTCGGGCAGGTGAAGACTGCGGAACGCGTAAAGGGCGCCGACAAATTACTGCGCCTGGAAGTCGATCTCGGAACCGAAGTGCGCCAACTAGTGGCCGGAATTGCCGAAGCTTATGAGCCGGAAGCACTCATCGGACGCAAGGTCGTAGTCGTGGTAAACCTCGCACCCCGCAAGCTCCGCGGACTGGAATCAAACGGCATGATCGTCGCCGCCTCACCGGAAGGTGGCAAGCCGGTGCTGGCTAGCTTTCTAGAAGACGTACCGGTCGGCACGCGGCTGAAGTGACGCTGCCGAACTTCGCTCGACTTGCGCGGGCGAGGCCGCCCGTCCCTACACCATCTTGCTAACACCCATGTTCATCGACTCTCACGCCCATCTCGAAGGCAAGCGTTACGACAGCGATCGCGAAGAAGTATTGGCGCGTGCAAAACAGAACGGGATCGAAGCCTATCTCGCCATCGGAAACGGCGACGGACCTGACACAGCCGACTGCGGGATTCAGTTGGCTGAAAAATACGACGGGAAACCGGAATATCCTCGAATCTGGGCGAGCGTGGGAATTCATCCTCATGAAGCAAACCTTGCGAACGAAGCGGCTGATGCCAAAATGTTGCAATGGGCCCGGCATCCCCGTGTGATCGCCTGGGGAGAAATCGGCCTGGACTATTTCTACGACCATTCGCCCCGAGAAATGCAGCGGACGGTTTTCCTGAAACAGATGGAACTGGCGCGGACGGCGAAGTTGCCCATCATCATTCATTGCCGCCCATCCGACAATAGCGAGAACGCATGGGATGACTGCCTGGCGCTGATCGCCGAGCACTGGAGCGCCAGCGGATTGGGCGGCATTCTGCACTGCTTCACCGGAAGCGTCGAACATGCGCGACGCGCGCTGGATATGGGTTTCATGATTTCTTTTGCCGGCAACATCACCTTTCCCAAGGCGCAGACCATTCGGGACGCGGCGCAAATGGTTCCGCTTGACCGCATGCTGATCGAAACCGACTCGCCTTACCTGGCGCCGATTCCGTATCGCGGCCAGCGCAACGAACCGGCATTTGTGAGGGAAGTGGCCCGCCAGATCGGCGAACTGCGCGGCTTGCCCGCGGAAGAGATCGGCTCGCGCACCGCGCAGAATTTCTGGAAATTCTTTGGACTTAAGCTGGAAACTCCACATCTCGAAACCCGCGCATAGCGAACCTTCGCAGATAATGCCTCTTCTGTTACCCTCATGGGTACATGTTTGGGGTGTGCGATCCGTGGGACTCTGCATTTCGATCGAGCATCCCTCAGCATGACCCTCTGGAGATTTAGAAGGCCGTCATTTTTTTGACAGCGGCTTTGACAGTGACATCCCATGCCCGATAACAGTTTCGATATCGTCAGCAAGATCGACCTCGCGGAAGTTGCCAACGCCATCCAGCAGGCGATGAAAGAAGTTAGCACGCGCTTCGACTTGAAGGACTCGAAGTCACAGATTGCGATGGAAGGAACCGACGCGATCCTGCTTCACTCCGCCGATGAATTCAAGATGAAGGCAGTGAACGACGTTTTCCAGACGAAGCTGGTGAAACGCGGCGTACCGCTGAAAGGCTTGACCTACGGCCCGCTGGAGCCGTCCGCCGCAAGCTCGGTGAAACAAAAAATCACCCTGCAACAAGGCATCCCGATCGAAAAAGCAAGAGAGATCGTGAAGCTGGTCAAGAATTCAAAGAGAAAAGCGCAAGCCTCGATTCAGGGCGATGTAGTGCGGATCAGCAGCAAGGACCGCGACACGCTGCAGGAAGTGATCGCGATGGTCAAGCAGCAGGACTTTGGCATCGACCTGCAGTTCACGAATTACCGGAGCAACTAAAACAATTGAGTACGACGACGTCCATCAACGGGAAAGAAATATTTGACCTTCTGCGTGACGACATTGTCGCGATCGAAGAACAATTCGGACGCGACACGGTCTCCAATGTTGCGGCGATTACGGAGATTGGCGAGTACCTGCGCGTCGGCGGGGGCAAGCGAATCCGCCCCGCGCTGTTGCTGCTCTCCGCCAAACTTTTCGGCTACAAGGGCAAGGGCGCGGTAAAGCTCGCTTCCGTCGTCGAGATCATCCACACCGCAACGCTCGTCCACGACGACATCATCGACGAGGCCCAGGTCCGCCGCGGCCGTCCCGCCGCCAACACGCAGTGGGGCAACTCGATGTGCGTGCTGGCCGGCGATTGGCTTTACATGCAGGCATTCAAGATCGCGGTGCAGGAGCGCAATTTCCGCATAGTGGACGTGCTGATCGAAGTGACCCAGCAGATGGTCGAAGGCGAACTACTCCAGATGGAGAAACTCGGCAAGCTGATCTCTCTGCAGGAGCATCTCGATCTGATCGATCGCAAGACGGCGTGCCTGTTCTCGGTGTGCATGCGAGCCGGCGGCATCCTGGGCGGCGCCACTGAGCAAGAGGAAGAACGCCTTAGTCAGTACGGACGCGATCTTGGTTTAGCCTTCCAAATCGTGGACGATGTGCTCGACCTCACGGCTTCAGAGAGTGTGCTGGGCAAGCCCGTTGCCAGCGACCTGCGTGAAGGTAAAGCCACCATGTCTGTCATTCATGCTCTGGAGCGCTGCACCGCCGCCGAGCGCCACCATATCGAGACCATCCTGCACGACCGCGCGTTCAACGGCGTCACCCATGCCGACATCCTGACCATTCTCAACCGTTATGGTTCTCTCGAATTCGCCTCCAAAGAGGCGGCCCGCTACGCCGAATCCGCACGCCAAGCCATCTGCACCTTCCCAGACTCGGAGATTAAACGCGCGCTGTTGTGGGCGCCGGAGTTCGTGGTGGCAAGAGAAAAGTAGCGTCCGGCCAACAAGCGTTTCCTTCGTCTTACTTAGTACGTGACTTAGTGCCCTTCGTGGTTGCTTTATGCCCTTCGTACCCGAGTAAAACTGTCGCTAGCCCTTCACCGCAATCCCCAGCATCTCAAAACGTCCCTTCATCAGAAGAGTGCCCGATCCCAGAAACGCGCGGGCGGGAAACTCCCGCGAGAACAGCTTCACGTAGGCAGCGTTGAACCGTTGCCACAAAGAAACATCCGGCGAATAGACCTGCACTCATACCAGGTCGTCCATTGCCATGCCAGCTTCGCGGAGAACAGACTGGAAGCCGCCAAATAAAAAATCGATCTCGGCATCAATACTCTCTGGCGCGTTGCCAGTCGCCGGGTCGAGGCCGATCCGTCCGGAGATGTACAGAGTATTGCCCACCAGCACGGCGTCGCTGAAAGGAAGACCGGCGGGACGATTTGGAAGATTGATGTAGCGCCGGATCGAGGCTGGCAAAAGTTTCTCCTGAAGTCGTATCACTTTAGCAGGAGTTGTTTCGCCAAGGTCAACCGGACTGGCGCCATTGCGGGATTGTTATACTGAACAAGCTCCTTCGATCCACAATGACCAACTTGCTCTCGTCGCTTTCGCACCATGGCTACCTGCTCTTAGGGTTGGTCTGCTTCGCGGAGGCGGTCGGCCTTCCGTTACCCGCCGCGCTCGCCATCCTCACCGCCGGCGCGGTCGCTGCCTACGGAGATCTGCATCTCTATCTCGTGTTCGGCATCGGCACACTGGCGATGGTCAGCGGCGATGTCATTCTCTACTTCATGGGCCGAATCAGCGGATGGGCCTTGTTGGGCCTCCTGTGCCGCCTTTCGGCGAATCCGGAAACCTGCATTCTGCGATCGGCGGAATATTTCTACCGGCGCGGCAAGCAGACACTGCTTTTTGCCAAGTTCATTCCGGGCATCAACACCATGTCTCCGCCGCTAGCCGGAAGCATGAAAATGCGTCTCGGCGATTTCCTGATTTACGATGCCCTCGGAGCAATTTTCTACGTGGGCGCATACTCGCTCGCGGGATACCTCTTCAGCGACGCGCTGCGCGCCATCACGCGCGGACTGCACTCCGCTGGCTTTGCCGCTGAGGTCATCTTCGCCATCGGACTCGCAGCCTACGCTCTCTACCGCATCTGGGTTTACCGCAAATACCGTCTGCTCGACGTGATTCCTCGCATACCTGCAGAGGAACTAGCCCGAAGACTAGCCTCCGATGCAGTGAAGAACATGCTGATCGCCGATGTCCGCAGCCACGGCTACTACGATGCCGACTCCGAACGCATTGCGGGATCGATCCGCATTGAACCCAACAACCTCATTGAAGAAGTCAAGCACCTGCCCAAGGGGCAAGAAATTTATCTCTACTGTACTTGACAACGCGAAGCCACGAGCGCCCGGGTGGCGCACCAATTACAGGATCTCGGATTCAAAGTGTTCGTCATCGCCGGGGGTCTGCGTGCCTGGCGCAAGGCTGGACACCCCGTCGAACAAGTTCCACACGACGATCTGGTCAAACTACCAACTTTCACCTAGAGGGAAACTCTGGTCAAGTTGGTTCCCGGGCAGCTTTGAATGGGCATGACTTCAGCCCATGCCGTTAGAACCCGCCACACAAGCGGCTTTAGCCGCCGAGGGTCGCCCCTTCCGAGCATCCAGTCTTGCCCACCTGGACTGAATCAGACAATCCCTAGCTGAAGTTCACCGCTCCCCGAAACCGCCTTATTTGCGCTTCTTCTTGGCCCCGGCCTTCGCCTTCGCTTTAGCAGCTGGCTTCGTAGGCTTGGCTGGCTTACTCGGCTTCTTGATCGCAGGAGCCTTGGTTGGCTTGCTCACCTTGGCCGCCACAGCAGGCTTCGCTGGCAGTGCCTTTGCAACCGCCACCGGCTTTGCTGGCACCGCAGGCTTCGCTGGCAGTGCCTTTGCAGCCGCCACCGGCTTTGCTGGCACCGCAGGCTTCGTCGCTGCGGCGAACTTGTCTTTGATCGGGACGACCGGCGCTGCTGGAGCTGCCGCTACTTTTCCCTTGCCCTTAGCGCCCGGCTTGCCGATCGCCACTGCCGGAGGAGCAACAACAGCAGCGACGGCAGCAGCCTTAGCTCCTCTGCCCCGCTTGGCGGATGGAGGTGGTGGTGGTGGTGGTGGTGGCGGCGCCAGCGGCTTCAGAAACTTCAGTGTCTCCGTCCGCGAACGCAGCTTGCCATCCAACAAAAGCAAGAAAACATCGTTCGCGATCTTGGGATACGTCGGCATCTGCGGCGTGATGCGAAGTTCCGTCATCTCCGGCAACGGAATCTTCTGCTGCACCTGCCGCCACTTGGTGAAGAAATTCTTGATCTTCTGCGTCACCGCCTGCTTCCGCGCCGTGATCGCCAGAAACAGAATCATCTCGGGACGCGCCGACGACAGCAATTGCCACGTCCGCGAAGGCGTCGCCGCTTCCTTACCCGATAAGCGTTTGGCGAGGCTGTGCGCGTTCGAATCCAGATCCTTCCACGCCTCGACCAGATCCTTGCGAGGAATCGCCCGGCGCAAATCCGAAATATCCTTGTCGCCCAGCCGCTCGGTAAGAAAATGCAGCACCGCCGGCGCCACCTCCGGCGTGTAGCCAAGCTCGTTCATTTGCTGTCGGGTCTTCATCAGCCCGCCCAATCCGGCCGTGTCCACTTTGGCTACGCTCCAGCGCGGATTCAACACCTTCAGCCATCCCTCTTTTTCGTACGCCTTCAGAACCCCGTGCGCATCGTCCTCATACGCCAGTTGTTCGATCTCGTGTCCAATGCTCGAACTGCGGATATGCTCGATATAGTTATTTTCTTTTCCCGATTCATAGCGCGCCTGCGTCCGCTCTTCAAGCGGCCAATGGAAGCGCGTGCTAAAGCGCGTGGCCCGAATCATCCGCGACGGATCCTCCAGAAACGCGTAGTTATGCAACACGCGGATCACTTTGGCTTCGATGTCGGCTACCCCGTTGAACGGATCCATCAACAAGCCGCGCGACCCTTCGTTCAGCGACAGGGCCATGGCGTTTACGGTAAAATCGCGCCGGCGAAGATCCTCAATAATTGTAGCCGGGGCCATCTGCGGAGCTTTGCCAGGCTTGTCGTAGCGCTCCGACCGCGCCATCCCAATCTCAACCCGCACGCCCCCAGGCAGCGTCAGCAGCAAGCTCCGCGTTTCGGCGTCGGCGCCACCAACCACCGCGCCCGCGCGCTCCAAATCTTTCTGCAATTTAAGCGCGTTGCCCTGAACCGTGAAATCCAGATCGCGGATAGGGAAACCCGTAATGATGTCGCGGATAGCGCCACCAGTAAGATATAGGTTCATCCCAGCCGCCTTGGCGGTGTCTAGGACGAGCGTGACTGCCTTCTGTTGATCCGGCGTGAGCCGGGTTTCCAGCGTGTATATGTAATCGGCCATGCCTTCCTAGTCGCCTCGCGGTGCGGGACCGGGGCGTTATTCACAGGATTTCCACAGGCAGGCCGCTCGCAACTTAGCGTACTGCCTGCCACCGGAATCTAACTCTCTCTAGACATTAGACTTATACCGCAATCTTACAATTCCAGCAAGCTACAGAAAATAACACAAGGTTTACCGTTTGGCTACTACGAAGGCACAAACTGTCCCAATTCATCCGGAAAGTGCGAGAATCCCTTCTGGAGCTTCCATTCACCCGCCGCGGACGGCCCTGTCCGTGCGGCCTTTGAAAGCGTCCCGATCCCCATGTCCTCGACCCACAAGAAAGTCATCGTAAGGAAACACGACCGCGACTCGGTCAGCGGTTTCGTAGCTCCCGCCAATTTTGTGGTGGACGGTAAACTCGAACTGCTCAACACTTCCGGCAACGTTGTCGCCATCGACCTGCGAGACATCAAGGCCGTTTATTTTGTCCGTGAATTCTCCGACACCGACTCGATGATGCGCAAGACCTTCACCACTCGCCCAAGGACCGAAGGCCTGTGGGTGCGCCTGAAGTTCAAAGACAGCGAAGTAATTGAAGGCATCCTGCCCAACGACCTAACCCAAAATCCTCCCGAAGGATTCTTAATGAACCCTCCCGACCTGCGCTCGAACATCCAGCGAGTGTTCGTGCCCCGCGAAGCCCTGACTTCGGTGACGGTGATTGCCGTCATCGGCTCAGCGAATCGCCGCCGCAAAGGTGGGCAACCCGATACGCGCCAGGTCACGCTGTTTGAGCAGTAAGAATCCAGGCCTTAAGCCCGGACGGCTGGCGATTCAAATCCGTCCCTTCGTACCTACCTCTTCCCCGGTGTTCTTCTGGTTTCCCCGGTCTTCCCCTGTACCCCCTGGGGTTCAAGCTTTTCTCTGTCCCCTCCAAGACCTACCGGACTACACTTTCCTTGAAACCGCCATTAAGACCTGCGACGCTGATTGCTACAATTCCCCGAGACACCGCTTATGAAACTAGCCGACATCGCCAAAGCCCTAAACGCTCGCATCGAAAACGCCGCCCCCGACACCGAAATCACCGCAGTATCCGGCATAGAACAAGCCGCCCAAGGCCAGCTAACCTTCGTCTCCAATCCCAAGTACAACACCGCCGCCAAGACCACCAAAGCGTCGGCCGTAATCGTAGCCGAAAACTTTCCCGCCATATCCACGGGAATGCTCCGCAGCAAGAACCCATACCTGGCCTGGGCCAAAGCCCTGGAACTTTTCTACCAGCCGCCAGGCTACGCCCCAGGAGTCCATCCCACCGCCGTAGTTCACGCCAAGGCCAAGCTAGGCAAGAACGCGCACCTGGGCCCCTACGTAGTCATCGACGAAGACGCCGTCATAGGAGACAACGCCGTCCTCCTGGCCCACGTAGTCATCTATCGCGGAGTAACCATAGGCAACAATTTCTTCGCCCACGCCCACGCCGTAGTAAGAGAATTCTGCCACCTGGCAGACAACGTTCGACTCCAGAATGGCGCAGTAGTAGGCTCCGACGGTTTCGGTTTCGCCAAGAATGAAGAGACCGGCCACTGGCACAAGATCGTCCAGTCCGGCAACGTAGTAGTAGAAAGCGACGCCGAGATCCAGGCCAATACCTGCATCGACCGAGCCAGCATAGGCGAGACCCGCATAGGACAAGGCGCAAAAATCGACAACCTGGTCCACATAGGCCACAGCTGCACCATAGGCCATGACACCTTGCTCTGCGCCCAGGTAGGCCTCGCCGGCACAACCGACATAGGCAACCACGTCATCCTAGCCGGACAAGTAGGCGTCTCCGGCCACGTCAAAATCGGCGACGGAGCCATCGCCATAGCCCAAAGCGGCATCCCCCACGACGTTCCCCCCGGAGCCATGGTAAGCGGCGCCCCTGCCATCGATCACCGCTTGTGGTTAAAATGCTGCGCCGCCTACGCCAAGCTGCCGGAGATTGCCAGGGCTGTAAGGAAGTTGTCGGAGCGTCACTCCCCATAAAATGCTGTTACGAATTCCGAACAAACGGCGAGAACGCGCTCAACGGGGAAAGAGTTGTTGTATCGTGACCCGCATCTGTCACGACTCTCCGGTCCCGCAAGGCATGCCTTCCCCCTCGTCGGCAAGCGGGGCCGTTGAGTCAGTTCCAAGGGAGTAAGGGGGGGGCTCGTTCTGGTTCTGTGCAGAGCCGCGTGCCCACCCTTCGTCTTTTGCAGCGTGCCATTCCACGTCCGCCCACCGCTTGGGATTTTCGCTTTTGCTTAGAAGGGGCGCGCGCCGCGTATATGAAGCTGCCCGAACTGGTTAAAGCCATGCGGACAAAGAGCAAAAGCGCCGACTAGCGCGGCGGAATTTGGCTGTTGTTAGCAAGTTAAAATGTCCGCTTTTTGTAGCAAGTGAAATGTCCGGTTTCGTTAATCTCCCGTAGCCGCCGCCTTGGCAGAGTTGCAGCAGTTTGTTATCGTGCCCTTATGGGGCGAACGCCGAGTTTTTGCGCAGTAATTCTTGCGGCAGGGGAATCCTCACGCATGGGGCGCGACAAAGCGCTGTTGCCGTGGCCTCCATCGGCGCAGGGAAACACGTTCCTCTCCGCTGCCATACGGCTCTTCTTTTCTCACGTCGATGTCGTGCTGGTCGTAGCCGGCAAGAATGAAGCCGCCTTGGCCCCCGTCGTGTACGCCAACGGAGCGTCCCTGGTGGTGAACCCCGATCCGGCGCGCGGGCAGTTCAGCTCCTTGCGAGTTGGCCTGCATGAGGTTCTGAGCCGAGGCCGCGATGCCGCGATGGTTACGCTCGTTGACCGGCCGCCCGTCCTGATGAAAACGCTTGAAACACTCGAAGCGGCGTTCGAACAAGCCATGACACAAAGGAAATGGGCGGTGATCCCCGATTACCAGGGAAAACACGGGCATCCAATTCTGGTGGGCCGCGAGATGATGGAGGCGTTTCTCCGGGCTCCGGAAACATCGAGCGCGCGCGAGGTTGAGCACGCGCACCCGAGTAAGATCGAGTACATTCCCGTGGACGACCCGCTGGTTGCGGTCAACGTGGATACTCCGGAGCAGTATGCGACGTTGGATTCGCCGCCACAGCTTCTGCCCTCGAGTTAATTCCTGCCAAGGCCCAACACTTCATGACGCGTCTCACATCTGTGCAATCCGAATTCATCGAAAGTGTACTCCGCCTCAAACCGCTCATCGCCACGTTCGACTGCGACGGCACGCTCTGGTCCGGAGACGCCGGAGAAGGATTTTTCTCCTGGGAACTGGAACAAAGCCTGGTGTCAAAAGAAATCGCACAATGGGCTCGCTCGCGCTACGCCGACTACAAAGCGGGCCAGGTCGCCGAAGATGTCATGTGCGGCGAAATGGTCACCATGCACAGCGGACTGCAAGAAGAAGTCGTACAGCAGGCGGCCGACACCTACATTGCCCAGGGAATCGCGTCCAATATTTTTCCGGAGATGCGCGAATTAGTGCACCGCCTGCGCCAATCCGGATGCGACGTCTGGGCCGTCTCTTCTTCGAACCAGTGGATCATCCGCTCCGGCATGTGCAGCTTCGGCATCCCGCAAAATCGCATTCTGTCCGCCGAAGTGGCGGTCGAGAATGGAACCATCACGGACCGGCTCATTCGAATTCCCAGCGGCCCCGGAAAATCCGAAGCGATTCGATCCGTCCTGAAGGCCGCGCCCGATTGTGCGTTTGGCAACGCGATCTGGGACCGTGAGATGCTGGCAATGTCCAACCACCCGTTCGCCATCAACCCAAATCCAAATCTAAAAGAGATCGCGCTCACCAACGGCTGGACGGTGTATCAGCCAGAGGCAAACCATCAGGGACGGTAGCTTAGAGCGCCGCATAAGGTGTGGCCGTCCGCCATCAGCCGCCAACGTCTCGAGAGCCAGGAAAAACAAACTGGGGATGGCCTTATTGTTTTCGCGAAGGGTGGGTGGCAGTCTGATCGCACAGCGCTCTGACCTGCCCCCTATTTCCGCACACGGAAACTCGGAAACAGACGGGACGTTTTCCATTCCTTAATCCTACCTAGTTTCGATGCGTCGCATTTTTCCTGTCGGTGCCCGTTTCCCTCAAGTGTTGTTGCCCGTGGGGAACGTCCCGTCTGTCCCCGCATTTTTGGTGCTCATGGTGCTTCGCTTGTACTTATTAGGGGCGCAAG
>JANXZM010000075.1 GCA_025355505.1 Acidobacteriaceae bacterium
GTGTGCCAGTTGCCAAAACGCTTGGGAAGCCCACGCCACTTGCAGCCCTGCTCGGCCACATACAGAATCGCGTTCAGCACCGCGAGGTTGGTCAGGCTCACGTTGCCGCGCTGCCGCGGAAGACTGGACTCGATGCGACCGTACTGCGCCTCGGTAATCTCCATAAAAAGAGAATACCGCAAAATCCTATTTAGTGTTAACACGCCCTAGTTTCGATGCGCCGCATTTTTCCTGTCGGTGCCCGTTTCCCTCAAGTATTGTTGCCAGTGGGGAACGTCCCATTTGTCCCCGCATTTTGATTCAGTTAGGATGGAGGTTTGTACCCCCCCCCAATTTCCCGCAAAGTATTCAATACAAAGGAGTTATCTCTAAAGTATTCAAAAATAAGGATTTAGCTTCAAAATCCCCGTTTGGAATTGGCTTGGGCTAACGCGCTCCCATACTGAGGCCGTCACCATTGTCGCGCATGGCTGATGGAATGTCTGTGAAGGCCGTCACACTTGTTTGTGATTGAAAAACGCGGCTTGGAGAAGCGGCGAATTTCTGCGACGGGACGTTTCCTGTTGCTTCACTTAAGGACATGTTCCTGTCCCCGGTTTCCGTCTTTTGATTCTGTTTTGAAGGGGCGCAGCTTAAGCCGCGCCATACACTTCCGTATTTCAAATGATTACGATAGGCCGAGCCCGGCCTGGCTCGAGGAGAAAGGGCGGCGCTGCCGCCGCCCTCTTCGATGGTGCCCGAACCCTTGGATTGGGAAGGTATCTCTTAGGCGGCCTTCTCGGCAGCGATTTTGTGTGTGGTTGAGCTATCGACGTTGAAGGTCCGAACCACGGGCTCTGCGTCGAGGAGCGGCCGTATCATCGTGTGGATGGCAGGGTACTGCTCCCGATGGTACCGCTCCGCATCTTCTTTGGTATTCCAGAAACTGATCGCCAGGACGCGATTCGGTTCTGTATTTGATACCAAAATAGTCTCATCCGCGAATCCGGTCTGTTTTTTCAGAATCGGCAATACTTTGTCGTTGATGAGGGTAGCGAGGTCTCTTGCCTTTTCCGACTTGGTGGTTACTTCGACAGTGCGTGTAAACATGGAAACACTCCTTCTGCGCCTGTTCTGAACAGGCGACGCTGGAGGCTACCGGTCGAAGCTGACCGGCTGCGGTGGTGGGTCCCTGGGGTGGAATCGGTCTTGCGACCAACTGCTTGACCACCATGTATTCGGGACGAAACCGTCATCGACGACGGGCTTTCGGTCGTATGAATTTCAACTGCCCGAATGTCCTCGTGGGTCAGGGTCGTTGCTAGGCCGCTGCGTAACAGTTGTGCGGCGGAGTTTTGGCTGTGGCCAATGGAGACATCTCGAGGCTAAGCCCCAGGGAGGCCAGTGTCAATGCCCCGCTTTTGGTGCAGCGCTCGAACTCAGTTCTCCCGCGCTTCTTGGAGCTGATGGCGTAGAAGGCTGACCGCGGGTGCCCCATTCTTGCGCGTTCTTTGAAATTTTCTGTTCGGTCTCATGACATCCTTTACACATTGTCCCGGGACATCCTTTACACTCCAGCGCGTGCGCAGCACGCACGGGGGTGGCAAGAGCGATGGCATGGAAGACGATGGATGTTCACGAGCAGCGCGTCCGGTTTGTGATTGCGGCCACGCAAAAAGCGCAGCCCTTCCGCGCACTGTGCGCCGCATATGAGATCTCGCGTCCGACCGGATACTTGTGGCTACAGCGCTACCAGGAGCTGGGCATACAGGGGATTGCGGAACAGAGTCGCAAGCCGCATCACAGCCCACGCCGGACGGCCAGCGAGTTGGAGCGACAGGAAACCCCGGGAAACCCGGGGACACACGGGACGTTTCCCTAGAATCCGACTCTCGCTGAGTCCACTTTCATCACTCACTGATTCTCCGCCTTCTGACTTCCACCTTTTTTTATCACAAACGTCCGGGCCAACCATCACAGACTTCTAACCGCCTGTCGGCGACAATGGGATTGACCTGTGATGTCAGGGCCGAGGTGTGTCCGTCAACCAAGACGGCCCTCGAAGCGGCCCAGCCCCATTTGTCGGCGCTTTTTGAAAACACCAATTTGGGACAATCAGCGGGGGGCAGCCTCCGTCGAGACCCCTGGGCGAAGCGAAAAAGCGAGCTAACTCCTTATTTGCTGAAGACTGTCCATGTAAGTCATTATTCGTAAATACTTTGCAGAGATTTCCCGCTAACGGTAATAATATACGTGACTGACTATGTAATGGAGGAACCGTGACAGGGCGTGAAAAGAAGAAGGAAGAAGCGGAGTCGGTTATTCATTTAGAGGCGGTGACTCGGGAGTAGCTTCAATCACCCGAAGGTCGGAAAGCAGCCCGCGCTGTGTTTCGCCGCAATATGGACAAGTTGCGTGGAAGTATCGTGCTAGATGGACCTGCTCCTGATAACAAGAATTGGGTACCTCTAAAACGCGGATTTCTTGACCACACCCCGAACACTTCGTTGCCAAAAAGTAAGACATAGCATCAGCGACTTAATACACTCGCAAGCGCGAAGATGAACGCGACGATCAGCGCGAGCCAAGACAGGTAGGGATGCTTCTTGTGCTCGTCCTGAACCAGTTCTTTCGCCGCAGTGACCCAACTGCGCAACTCAGACGCGAAGCTCATGACGCCGCGAATTATACCCCCAGTTGTCAATCTTGTGCTTCTAGCACGTTCATCATCCAAGGCCAGTCCCAGACATGAATGTTGTATGTAACTCCATTGAGCCTGGGTAGCACGACAGATGGAAGGTATTTCTTTTTCTCGCCAAGCAATCGCCCAGTCTTTAGATCAACGGCGCCGTTATTCATATGATTGAGGAACAGTTCTTTCGAGAGGCTTGCCATCATGTCCGCTGCTTGAAGCGGAGGATGGAGTTTGTCATCCAGATGAACCATGCCGCCCAAGATAGAGGCCATGCGTGGGTTGCGCTCCTTAAACCCGGCGTACACGGCAGAGTAGCGAGCAGCATTAGGAGTATCGTCGCAGACGAAAGCAAGCCGATTAACCTTGCCCCTGTCGGGAGGAATCTTATCCCTAACAACATGGCCACACTCAAACATGAGAGTTTGCACGGCCGATTCATAAGGGTCGGAAGATATTTTTTGATCGGCTAACGGCATAGTCGCGCGAAATTCAGTGTAAATGCCCATCGGAATTATCATTCCGACGCCGATCACTGGCGACTTTTGGAGGATGGCATCAAGGTCATTTCGCAATGCCAGCGCCGCCTCGCCGCCTTTTGGTTTTGGGTATTTGATCCGATCTCTAAACCGATAAAATTCACCAGTAAGACTGTAGTACTCGGTCGAGCGGAAATATCGCAAGCCGTCCCTGTGCAGCCGACGGTTCCAATCTTGTCTGATTTTCGCCCAGACACCATGCGCACCTATAATGGCTCCGGCGGCAACAACGTCCTCTTTTTTCTCGTCGGCGCTATCGTCGATAAAGACTCTGTAAAGCATAGCGAGATAGTCTTTACTGCTGAACCCGAGCAACGATCTAACTTCGCTCCAGCTAATAGCTGGTTGACTCGCGCACACCACTGCGGTACCGGAGGATGCCCGTTAATTCGTAGAAAGTAGCGACTCTCAACCGCGGTCATAATGACCGAGGTGGTTTTTTCTGCCAAGAAAAAAGGAGAGAGTCGCTATGAAGAAACGATATCAGATCGACCAGCAACGAGCGGTGCAA
>JANXZM010000048.1 GCA_025355505.1 Acidobacteriaceae bacterium
TTCCGCCTTCCGCCCCGCCTCCAACTGCTTCAACGCTCCGATCATCTGCGCTTCCGTGTGCTGACTCTTCGACATGCCTCTTCCCCTTTCCGCAATCTGAAATCATACTCAGCCGTGTGCGGTTTTTGGGGTTCACGTCAAGCCCAACAGCCCCATACGATGATGTTGCCGTTTGAGTCGGCTTTTCGGCTGGACCGGTAGGAAAGTTAGTTCACTATCCCCCGTTTGTACAATCTTCCAGGAGGGCACGTCGATGAAAAAAATATTGCTCGTACTTACTGTGGTGTTGGTGGGCAGCCTCGCCGCCAGCGCGGCTCCCGTGGTTTTTAACTTCCAATTCGATGGCTTCTGCGACTACATGCAGACCATTCGGTACACGCCGTCCTCCGGGGTTATCCCGAAGAAGATCCTGGCCGGAACCCATTTCGTCGGCACGCCCTGCGGCTTGACGTTCGACTCGAAAGTGGGCGGCTTCCAGCATGGCAACCCCCTCTCCATCGCGCCGAACGTGACTCCGGTTAACGATTATTCGGACCCGATCGAAGGGCTCTACGGCATCAACGAATCGCTTCAGTACCTGGTCCATGAGCCGACTCTTACGTTCCCGAATTGCGTGTGGGCGAACTACATTAGCAACGGCTCCGTCAACTACCTAATCTTTACGGGCACCTGCACCAGGTTCTCCCCTGCTGGCGCAGCCCCGAAAGGACGCGTCCCGGGCAAATCCACCATCCAGCGGTAATCGAAACATTGGGTTGGTTTTTCACAAGCCACGCGGTAATTTTGCTGCGTGGCTTTTTCTTGTAAAGGAGTGAGGATTGATGACGCGGTATTCGCTGACCTTGACGCTCACGGCCGGGCTGCTGGTGTTTGGAGTGAACACCCGGGCCCAAAATCGGGAAAAACCGGCCGCTCAACCGGTCGCCAACCAGTCCGCGGACGGCCCTTTCGCGGCGTTCCAGCAGTTTTCCGCGACGCTGAACGGCGGCCTTGGGCGTGACACCAACCGCAAAATATATCGTTCGGGAAAACTCATGCGGTTCGATTTCCCCGATCATTACCGTGTCAGCGATCTTGACACCCGCTCCAGTTGGCTGGTTTATCCGAAGAGCTGTTCAAAGGTCCCCATGCTCGACCCTGGCGTATTCCCTTTCTCGCGCAAATTCCGCGTCGAACAGTCGTCGACGATCGAAGGCAAAGAAACTAAAGAAACGGTCGATGGACACACCTGCAAAATCGAGGACGTGGTGCTCGTCGCTGAGGGGCCCATCCCCACAACCTTCAAGATGAAACTCTACCGGGCGGAGGACCTGATCGGCTTCCCGCTCAGGATCGATGTAGGAAATCCGATGAATCACGCCGAGTTCACTATCAACTACAGCAACGTGAGCCTGGAGCCGCCGGACGCGCAACTGTTCAAGCTTCCGGCCAAGTGTCCCGAATGGAGCCTGGGCGGGGCGAAAAGCGGCAAGGGATCTCGGCTGTAATTCTTCAAGGCTATGCGCTAACCCCGCTTTTTTAAAAGCTGAAGATGGGAATTTGATCGGATCCCAGCTTCTGAAACTCGTGCAGCTTGGCACGAACGTCTGAGACTCTATGTTTCAGCAGTTCTCTTACTGAATTCTCAGGCAGCTATCTTTACCGGGTACAATAGCGGAGATTGCACCACAAGGTTCCCTGGGTCATTGGCGTAATACCGCGATTACACCAACAACCGCCACCTCTCAATCGCGCCAGATTTCCGACCGTCGCCCGCTGATGTTCGGGCACAGGCAGAGTGTGGATTTCGAGGGTTGTTGACATCTTCGAGTGGCCTAGCTATGCCTGAGCATCCGGCAGAGATCCTCCCGCGAATTGAAAGAGCATCGCGTGAGTGCGTCTCAGCGAATCCCGCACTAACTGGTGAATCCACTGTGGAGTAGTAGGGCTGCCGAGATAACCGTTTGCCAGGCTGCGACAGGATCTAATTGATCAGCCTGCGCTGTCGCAGAAACTCCTTCACCACCGCGGTTGCGTCGCGATGCTGTCCATCCACCGCATAATTCAGCCGCCGCATGTCTTCGTCGGAGATTGCGCCCTCTAGCTCTCCAATCGCCGCCCCCACTTCAGGATGGTTCTTAAGCATTTCTCCGCGCATCACCGCCATCGCTTCGTACGGAGGAAAGTAATGATGGTCATCCTCGAGCACAAACAAATCCAGGGCCGGAATCAATCCGTCTGTATTGTTACCCGCGATCAGATCCACCTGCCCCTCCTTGAGCGCCCGTGTGATCAGCCCCAAATCCATAATGCGCGGCGCCTCGGCGAATCGCAAGCCGTAGCTTGCGACCAAGCCCTTGTATCCATCGGGACGCTCCATGAATTCATATCCGAAACCGGCACGCCACTGCGGGGTAAACGCAGCTGCCTGCGACAGCGTCTTCAAGTGCAGACGGCGCGCCTCCTCGCCTCGGATCACCATCGCGAAAGTGTCGTCAAACCCGAGCGGTGGCCCCACGCTGAGGCCGAACTTGCTTTGGTAACCCTGCTTCACCCGTCGATAAACTTCTTGCTTGTCGCCGCTCGGTTGCTGTTTGAGAACCGCCGTCAGCGCAGTGCCCGTATATTCCGGGTAGATATCAATTCGTCCGGCGAGGATCGCCTGCTGGCAAATGAATGTGCCAGCCAGATAGAAACGGCGCTCCACGGGCAACTGAGTCCGGGCTTCGATGACTTGAGCGAACAGTTCTCCGAGGATGAGTTGCTCGGTGAAGTTCTTGGATCCAACCACAATCCGATCCGCGTGCCGTTGACAACCCAAGACCGGAAATAGAAGCAGGGAGATGAGCGATAACAGAGTCAATTTGCAGATGATTTGTTCCAGGCGAGCGCGGATGGAATCAATCGTCAATGATGCCTCCCCTACGATTTTCTGTGTAGCGAACCCAGTCGCCGCTCCAGCATTCCGAGAATGAAGTCAGCCGACAAGGCCAGCAACGCCGCCGGAATGGCTCCCGCCAGAATTACCTGATTGTTCACCATGGCCAGCCCGCGAAAAATAAATTCTCCTAGTCCGCCCGCGCCAATTGCGGCTGCGATTGTTGCCACACCAATGGAGAGCACGGTCGCGATTCGCACTCCGGCCACGATAACTCCAGAGGCCAGCGGCAGCTCCACCTGGAACAGCAATTGCAGGTCGGTCAATCCCATGGCGCGCCCCGCCTCGACTACCGCGGGATCGACGCTGCGAATGCCGGCGTAAGTATTGCGAATCAGCGGCAACAGCGCATAGAGCGCCAGCGCCAGGATTGCAAGCCGGCTTCCGCGGTCTCCAATCCACGGCGCGGGCAGAAGAAACCCAAATAAAGCAAGGCTTGGGATGGTTTGAATTATATTCGCGCCACCGAGCACCGGCTTGCTGAGTTGGGGAACGCGCGTAATCAGGATGCCCAGCGGAATCCCGACCAGCGCCGCGAGAAGCGTAGCCACGCCGGCCAGCGTGATGTGCTCCAGCGTAAGGTCGAGCACCTGCTGGCGATTCGCTATCATGAACTGCAAGAAATTCATGCCGATCCCCTCATGATCGCTGTGGAATCCGGCAACCCGGAGAAAGCTTCCAGGTATGCCCGCACCAGTGGATCCTCGGAGCGCGAAAACTCCGCCACAGGAAGGTCCACGATCAAGCGGCCTTCTTCCATCAGCGCGATGCGATCTGCCAGCAGCAAAGCCTCCCGCAGATCGTGCGTAACAAAGATTACCGCTTTCCGCATCCGTTGTTGGAGTGCGCGAAACTCTTTCTGCATTTCCGATCTCGTAATCGGATCGAGCGCGCCGAAAGGCTCGTCAAGAATCAGAATGGGCGGATCTGCCGCCAAAGCCCGCGCCACACCCACGCGCTGCCGCTGACCTCCGGAGAGTTGCCTTGGATACCGCGATGCCAGTTCCTGATCCAGTCCGACTGTGGCCAACAACTCGCGTACCCTCGCTTCCACGCGGGCCTGCGGCCAATTTTCAATGCGCGGCACCAGCGCAATGTTGCGCTCTACGGTAAAGTGTGGGAACAAACCGCCGTCCTGAATGACGTAACCGATGCTTCTGCGCAACCGGATCGGATCCCAGTCCGCCGTCCGGCGCCCGTTCACCCGCACTTGGCCCGCGGTAGGCAACAGTAAGCGGTTGATCAGCTTCAGCGTGGTCGTCTTCCCAGATCCGCTGCGACCCAGTAGCACCACGGTTTCGCCTTGCTTCACGGAGAGCACTAGATCGTGCAGCAGCGCGCGCCCGTTCAAGCGGAATGAAGCGTGATCAAATTCGATGGCCGATGCGTGGCTGGGAGGAATAGTCATGTCTAAAGTGGAGCGACGGGCGTCTCGCCCGTCCCGCTTGCACTGTTAATAGAATAGAGGCCGGGCGGGGACGCCCGGCGCTCCACGAGCAAACTCTAGCGCGTAACCGACCCCGCCTTGTACGCGTCGCCGGGCAACCCCGTGATCCGTATTCCACCGTGACCGTGGTGCCGGATGTCGAGACCGATCAGCAGCGCGGTGATCTGCTCGACGATACACGCATTACAAACTTCAGCGCACATTCTCGACGCAGGGCAGCTCTCCTGTTAAAAAACTGAAATCGTGAAAAGTGCGGTACAAGCTCCTGTCGTAGAAGACCATGGAAAGGAATGTTAGGTCGGACAGGAAGTAAAGGTCAAATTGCACTTGGCAGAGACCGTCGCCCTTGGCCGCGCGGGGCGCTTAGCTGCTCTCGAAAGGCTTCCGGGATCCCCCCCTGGAAGCCTGGCAGGCGCTAGCAGACCGAGAGGTGGGTTTTCCCCAAGCAGTCAGGCGGTGGTTGGTGAAATATCGCGATTACACCAACAATCGAACACCCGGTTCGCCTTGGCCAGTCCGGCAATCCTCAGTTTGTGTAATCGCCTGTTTGCAACAGTTGAACTGGGGCACAATAGACCCATGCCCAACAGTTTCACAGGAGGCCACCGATGCATGCGCGTTTCCCTCTGGGCGGTGTTTACATTAATCTCGGTCTGCAATGCCCAACGCGCTGACGATCCAAATACCGCTGCGAAGATCAACGATCAACTCCGAAGAGAGACTCTCCCGACCGTGGATAAAAAGGCGGCAGCCGGTGACGCTGACGCTCAACTTGAATTGGCGCTGGGGTACTCGGTAGGAGGATACCTGCCCAAGAATGACAAGCTTGCCGCAGAATGGTGCTCCAGAGCTGCGCGGCAGGGGAGCGTCGCTGCGGAAGCGACCATGGGGTACTTGTACTCAATTGGGAAAGGTCTCCCGCACTCCGACAAAGAAGCGATGCGGTGGTGGCGTAAGGCAGGTGATCATGGCAGCGCCGACGCTCAATTCAATCTGGGGGAGTTCTATGGATTGGGACGGGGAACCAAACGCGATTACAAGGAAGCGGTGAAATGGTTCCGTAAGTCTGCGGAACAGGGAGAACCCGATGCCCAGTATCACTTGGGCTTGATGTATGAAGCTGGAAAAGGGGTTGCACCGGACACTACTGAAGCCCTGCGCTGGTATCGTCTTTCGGCAGCTCAAGGCTTTGCCGACGCGAGACAAAAGGTCGATGAATATGCAAAGTTTTTCCCGCCTCAACATGAGTTCTCTCTCGGGGACCAATCGCCGCTAAGCGTTGATCAAGCGCTCGAACAAATGGCCCAGAAGTATTCGGATCAGACGACGGACCGGGTGGTCCGAGACGATATTGCATTTCCAGCAAATGAAGCAGAGTACAAGAACCTCGGAAAGCACGCGATCCTGCTCCTTGCTGCAGTTACGCATGATCCCGCCGAGTTGCCAATAGCGCGTGTCTATCTGGAAAAAGAGGAGGGCGTCATTGAGCTGCAGAAAATAGGCTCACTTCTTTGCCGCACACCTCGCGGATCAGCAGTAGAGCGCATACTCGGCCCATACCGAGAAAACGCATTCTATTTGCTTCCGATTTCTTCGTACTTCCAAAAAGCGAAGCTCGTGATCGATTTTGCTCGTAGTCGGTCGGGCTTTCAGCTAATCCAATTCCCCGAAGAAGTGAAGGCAGATTTTGTTCTGGCGGATTCTGATCATGGGCAAGGTACGACGCTGCAAGCTTCACCTGAAGCGGTAAGCGCTATAGTCTTACGCGAGTATGGCATTGACCTCGCCCTGTGGGGCAAGCAAACCAAATAATAGCCTTTGGCCCGCAGTAGTTGACGTAACATCGCGATTACACTCGCAACATTGCGACTTCAGGTACTCGGTTCAGCCCCCCTTCGGGTTGGGAGGTCGGGGTCGTCGATTTTCCAGAGTGCGAGCCTACGCGCTGGCTGCGGATGCCAGCTCTCCTGGCTGCTTTGCCGGAGCCAGCACGATCAGGGCTATGCCAATGATGACGAGCGCAGCCACGCCCCACAGTTCTCCGCGTTGGATCAGATTGCGGAATGCCTGCACCGCCATAAGCGCGGCGTGGGCAAAGCTCGACCATGCCGTGAAAGCAATCAGGCTGCGATTCGCCGATGGGTCACGGGCTGCCAGCAGCAAGAAAATGCCGAGTGTGACGTAAAGGCTAAGCATCATCGCCAACGCAGGCTCTTGCCGCACAAACATCGTCAAGGGATAAACTAAACCGGAAAAGATCAAGCCCACCACGACCAACGCAAACTTCAGCGCACGTTCTCGACGCATGGCAGCTCTCCTGTTAAAAAACTGAAATCGTGAAAAGTGCCGTACAAGCACCTGTCGTAGAAGACCATTGAAAAGAATGTTAGGTCGGACAGGAAGTAAAGGAGGCGGGTGCTTTCGGTGCTTTTCATGGGGCTTTACAGAGTACGGAAGCCGGACATGGATGGTCAAACGTTCGCTCTAATGGTACGCCCGCCGCAGGCTTACTTGAGTTCGATCTCCACGATTTCTCCCGCGGTCTGTCCCTCATTCGCCAGGCTGTGGGTTACGCTCGCCTCGATCCAGTGGAAGTCCCCGGCCTTCACTGTTTCCCTAAGCGACCTTCCGTCGGGCGCGGCCATTTTCAACTGCATGGGCGTGGCTGCAATGATCACGTACGGGCGCTCGTGGGTATGCATCGCCGAGACCGCTCCCGGCGCTAGATTCCACTCGTAAACCCGCGCCTGGGGATTCTCCGCCTCAATCTTGGCGGCGGCGTGAGCCGACGGATGCTTGGGCTGCTGGAGCAGTTCCACATCAATCAGGTCCATCGCGCCGGACCCGACGTTATGCACTCGGTGGATGTAGGGTTTCGGGTTCCGTTCCTGGGCCCATGCTTCTCCGGCCTTCGACGTGGACGGCGGTCCCTCTTTTCCGCCCATCAACTGTTCGGTTGTCGTGCTGTCGGCCAGGTCAACGCCCGCGCTGTCGTGCGTGTGAATGTGGTATAAGGTGCTCTCGCCGGGCGCGAGCGTGGCGCGCACCACCTCAACGAAATCGTTCTTCAGCAGAACGTGGTGATGCGGTTCTTGCTCCGGGGGCACGGGCGCCTGCGGATCCGCGCCGAGCCCCGCCGGCCCGAGCAACAACACTGCCAACAGATAACTCTTTCTCATAAGTCCTCCAGGAGGACGAACCGGCCAGAGAGCCTATCACTTCGCGTCGGGCGGGTCAAAGATTTTGTCCGGAATTTGTCCGGAATTTCCTTTTTGATCTCGAAAACGGCCAAGTGGTCAGGAATGGCCTTCCCTCGCGTTAGGCGGCCAGCCCTACTGGTGACTTCCGTATTGTCTTCGAACCGGAAAATGCCCTGGCGCAATGCAGCCCGACGTCCGACTTTCGCCAGTTGGCGTAACATCGCCATTACACCAACAACCGAGCGGTCGGTCGTTAGTGTAAACGCCTGTGCCTGTTGAAAAACTCCTTCCCGCAAACTTCGCGAAAATAAAATCTCGTCAGGAAGTCCCACAATCGATCTTCTCGGGTCGGGTAGAAATCTTCTATTTCCCCAATTTGGGCTGTTTGGGACGAAAAGGGAGTTTTTCAACACCCACAGGCGTTTGCACTAATTGAGGGGTTTCGCTGGTTCGGCTTTCGGGGTCGGCTTGTTGAAAGCATGCTGCTCGTAACGTTTGTCTAAATAAGTGACGGTGTCGCGCGCGATCAAGTCGTCACCGTACCTGTGCGAGCTTTGGGCCCCAGCTGTGGAAGTGGCGGCCCTGGCGGTCATGGCTCCGGCCTTCGCCGGTAGCGATTCCTTAGGAGGTTGGCTGGAATTCGTTTCGGATTTCATGGCTAACGCCGACACTGCCAAAGCCGAGGCTTGTCCCGGATCTCTTCCCCGGTACTTTTCGGGGTCTTTTTCGGGACCTGCGACGCTCAGCAAGTCCACATCAGTTGCCGGAACTGCGATTTTCTCGACGGGCTCTGTTCTGGAACCCTGAGCGGAAGCATTACCGTTCTGGCGGACGCCGAACCCGAGAACCATGGCCACGAGCACCACAGCAGCCAAACTCAGAGCAACCAGCCAATACCACGCCACGGAGCGACCGCTCAGTAGCGGCTTCCATCTTAGGCGGATCGTCCACGGCCGCACCATCGTTGACGGAGCTGTCGTTGGCCTAGCAATGGTTGATGCCTCCGTTGCAAAATGGCTGGGCGGCTCCACCGGTAGCGACGGCAATGGCTCCGGCGGGAAGATCAGACGCGCGCATTCTTTAGGATCGAATCCGGGATCGCGCAGAATTGCGGCTGCCGGGGAAACCGTCTTGGCCGCCAGTTGCGGAGCTTCCGCAGGTAGCTCCACATCTTCGATGCTCGGCTCGGTGTTGGACCTGAGAGGCTCTGCACGGAAGTGAACCGCAGGTCCAGGCTCCGGCGGCCTGCGAATAAAGTCCACCATTGGCGCCTTCAAATGATGCACAAATTCAAGCGAAGCCGACCGCTCGCCATCGTGTGCTTCCACGCTTGCGATCAACTGATTTCCGGGACTGGCTTCGACCCGCAATTCCAGATCGGCGATATTGTCGGGGACCGCGTCAGGAGAAACGATTTCGACAGCATAACCGCGGGCAAGCAAGTCCAGCGCCAGCTCTCGCGAGCAAGCGTGAGAGCGCGTAATGATCCTTGCCAGTGCCATAACTCGTGTCGCCTCGGCGCTTACCTCGCCGCACGGTTGAGGCAGAGCCCTCGACCCGAGGTCAGCGGTATTGCTCCAGAACCAGAACGGCTCGCTTTAAGGCTGCGGCCAGCGCGGCGATTTGCTGTTGGGTGGCGCAGATCACCTTGATCGATAGCCTCGTTCATACCAGGAGTGACAACTGTTGCATATCCTGTGTATTGTCCCGGAGCGTAAATAGCATGGTGAAACCAAGGACGATTGGGTAACCCCTCTGGAATCAACAGAGCCCGCTCGGCTTCCCGGAGTTAAACATTCATGCGATCCGGCGCTGCAGGCACTTTCCGTTGCTTCTGCCGCATTTTTGCGCCCACTTCCTGCAGGTGACGCGCCCCTTCGAAGGCTGCCGAAAGTCCGGAACTATATCTCCGTAGAGTTCTTTACTTTTGCTGCGGGCAGAGTCGAGATAGACCAGAATTTCCTTCCCGTAGTTTTCGTGGTCCTAAGGAAGCACGTCAGCGCCTCGCGCAGGCGGGTAACTGTCGCAATCAGGCGTTTACACTAACTGAGAATGATGTGCTTGGGCAGCTTGTCCTTGAGCTGTTCTTCTCTGTGAAACAGAGATTGCCCGGAACTCCGTTGAAAGTTAGCGGCTCCCGACTGTCATAGGTTACGCAACCTTCACGTCCTCGGCAACGCCCTTCTTAGAAACCGCGTGGGCCAGGGCAGTCAGCAGCGCGGGGATCTCCCGGTAGCCCT
>JANXZM010000049.1 GCA_025355505.1 Acidobacteriaceae bacterium
AGGGCTACCGGGAGATCCCCGCGCTGCTGACTGCCCTGGCCCACGCGGTTTCTAAGAAGGGCGTTGCCGAGGACGTGAAGGTTGCGTAACCTATGACAGTCGGGAGCCGCTAACTTTCAACGGAGTTCCGGGCAATCTCACAACGACCAAGTCTTAGCGAGTTAGTTTAGCGGCTGCGGCTTTGTCGAGCATCCACAACAATCTTCCGTCGGAGGGCTCAACTGTTTGCGAGGGCAGCGGAGGCGTGTTTTTGCCCTCCAGAACCTGGCGCAGCATGTTGGCTTTGTCGGCGCCGCTGGCCATGAACATTACTTCGGCGGCGCGATTGAGCACGGGGAAGGTGAAGGTGATGCGGTGGGCGTTGAACTTCGCCACCCAATTGGCGACCACCAGGCGCGACTGTTCGTCGAGCGCCTGGGAATCGGGAAACAGGGAAGCGGTGTGGCCATCGGGACCCATGCCGAGCAGAATCAGGTCGAAGCGCGGGAACGCGCCGGGCTGGAGGTCGAAGAATCGGCGGAGCTGGGCCTCATAGTCCGAGGCAGCGGCGGCGGCATCGGAATTTTCGGCGGGCACGCGAAAGACGTTTTCAGGGGGGATCGCAATTTTCGTCAGGAGCGATTCGTTGACCATCCGATAATTGCTGTCGGGGTGGTTGGGGGGGACGTGACGCTCGTCGCCGAAGAATAGAAAGGTGTGGGTCCAGTCGAAGGCGGCGTAATTGGTGGCGAGCAGGCAATAGAGGGCCTTTGGAGTTGAGCCGCCGGAGAGCGCTACCGTGAAGCGGCCCTGGGCGCTAATTGCGGCGCGACCCGCGCGAACGAATTCTTCGGCGGCGGCGTGAAAAAGATCGGATGCGGTGGCAACGACTTCAATGGTTCGAGTAGAGGGCATGGGAAATTTGCAATTTGAGAAACCTTGACTCCCTCTGTGTTCCTTTGTGCTCCCTGTGGTTAAGAACTTTGGTCGCGGGGGATCACATTGCTAAGTTGCAATTACACAATCTCCACGGTCATTTTTCAAAATTTCTCCAGCGCCGGCCATCGCGTTCCATCAGTTCGTCGGACTCTTTTGGGCCCCAGGCTCCGGCGGGATAGTTGGGAAAAGTTCGGGGCGGCAGCGCCTTCCATACATCGAGTACGGGATTGACGATGCTCCAACCGGCCTCGACCATATCGGCGCGCTGGAAAAGCGTGGCGTCGCCGGTCATGCAGTCGTGCAGCAGGCGTTCGTAGCCGGTCGAAGGCACGACTCCGAAATAGTCGGCGTAGGCGAAATCCATATTCACTTCGCCCAGTTGCATGGCGGGCCCGGGAGTTTTGGCGGCAAAGCGCAGCGAGATGCCTTCTTCCGGCTGGATGTGCAGCACTAGTTGGTTGGGCATCATGTCTTCCACCTGGGTTTCGCGGAAGAGCATGAAGGGCGCGCGCCGGAACTGAATCACGACATGGGTATTGCGGCAGGGCAGCCGCTTGCCGGTGCGCAGGAAAAAAGGCACTCCCGCCCAGCGCCAGTTGTCGATCAAGAGGCGCATGGCGACGAAGGTTTCGGTGCGCGAGTCCGGGGGCACGCCGTCTTCGGAGCGGTAAGCGGGCACGGGCTGGTTGTTCATGGGGCCTTCTCCATATTGCCCGCGGACGGTTTTGCTAAGCACATCTTCGGAACTGAAGGGTTGAATCGCATGCAAAATTTTGGCCTGCTCGTCGCGCACCGCGTTCGCCTCGAATGAAATTGGCGGTTCCATCGCGGTCAGAGTGATGAGCTGCATAATGTGGTTGGGGACCATGTCGCGGAGGGCGCCCGCCCCATCGTAGTAGCCGCCGCGTTTCTCCACGCCGACGGTTTCGGCGACTGAAATCTGCACGTGGTCAATGTAGCGGCGATTCCAGATCGGCTCGAAAATCCCGTTCGCGAAACGGAGCGCCAAAATATTCTGCACCGTTTCTTTTCCGAGGTAATGATCGATGCGGTAGATCTGATGTTCGGAAGCGACTTTCAAGAGCTGCTGGTTCAAAGCCTTGGCGGAATCCAGATCGTGGCCAAAAGGTTTTTCTACAATCACCCGGCGCCAATGGCCATTCTCTTCGGTCATCAGGGCCACTTTCGCAAGCCGCTCGACGATGTCGCCGAAAAAATTGGGCGCGGTGGCAAGATAGAAAAAATAGTTGCCGTGAGAGTTATGCTCCTGGTCAACTTTGGCCAGCGTTTCTTTCAGCTTGTCGTAGGTGGCGGGATCGTCGAAATCTCCGCTGACGTAATTCATGCGGCGCACAAACCATTCCCACAAATCGTTATCGACGGTGCCGGTGGCGAACTGTTTGAAATCTTCGGTGACCTTCTTCCGCACATCGTCATCGCTCATGGGACTGCGGCCCACGCCAATTACGGCGAACTCGCGCGACAGCAGTTGCTGTGTGGCGAGGTTGTAGAGAGCGGGGATCAGCTTGCGGCGCGTCAAATCGCCGGTAAAGCCGAAGATCACCATGACACACGGGTCTCCCGTGCGCCCGACTCGCGGTTTGGCGGTTGCTGGCAGGACTTCTGTTTGAGCCATTGTTTCCTCGTAAAACTGAGTTGCGGGCTGCGAGCTGCGAGCAACCCAAAATCTGTTGGCGCGCAGCCCGAAGCTTGTAGCCGGGGCGGTTGCCTACTTCGTCTTCGCGGTTGCGTTGGGTTCGACGTGACCGCCAAACTTCTGTCGCATGGCGGAGAGCATCTTTTCCGCGAATGTATGTTCCTGCCGCGAGCGGAAGCGCGTGTACAGCGCCGCAGTCAGCACTTCGGCCGGAACCGCTTCTTCGATTGCCGCCTGGATCGTCCAGCGCCCCTCGCCGGAATCCTGCACGAAGCCGCTGTACTCGGCGAGCGTGGGATTTTCGGTCAGCGCCATCGCCGTCAGGTCCAGCAGCCATGAACTGACCACGCTGCCGCGCCGCCAGACCTCGGCAATATCGGGCAGGTTGAGATGGTAGCGGATCTCTTCGGGAAGTTCTTTGCTGGTCGCATTCTTGAAAATGTCGAAGCCTTCCGCGTAGGCCTGCATCATTCCGTATTCGATACCGTTGTGGACCATTTTCACGAAATGTCCGGAGCCGGAGGGTCCGCAATGGATGTAGCCATCTTCGGCGGTGCCAGGCATTTTGTCGCGTCCCGGAGTGCGCGGAATGTCGCCGCGTCCAGGCGCCAGCGTTTTGAAGATCGGGTCGAGGCGCTGGACAGCTTCATTCGGGCCACCAATCATCATGCAGTAGCCGCGCTCCAATCCCCAAACACCGCCGCTGGTGCCAACGTCGACGTAATGCACACCCTTGGCGGCGCACAATTTGGAGCGGCGAACGTCGTCCTTGAAATACGAATTACCGCCGTCGATGATGGTGTCGCCCGCCTGCATGCTGCCGAGCAGAATTTGCACGGTTTTTTCCGTGGCATCGCCCGACGGCACCATGATCCATGCGGCGCGAGGCGCGCTCAGCTTGCCGACCAGATCGTCAAGCGAAGCAGATGCGACCGCGCCTTCGCCCGCAAGACCCTTGACTGCGTCGGCGCTCAGATCGGAAACGACCATGGTGTGATTGTCGCGCATCAGGCGCCGCGTCATGTTGGCGCCCATCTTCCCCAAACCTACCATTCCCAGTTGCATTCGTGCTCCTTAGGTTTTGCCTGGTCTGGACCGGCCAGAGGCCGGTCCCCACTCGACCTCGATCTGATTCAAGAAGTTATTACAAGCAAGTTATGACAAGCAAGTTATTACAAAATCTGTTTTATCAGTTCGGCCAGATTTGTAAGACCTGCCTTGACATCGCCGCCGAGGTGCACGCGCAGCGCGCGGCGCTGGCGGTCAGCCAGTACCTGGAAGTCTCCACGAGCCTGCGCTGCTTTCACTACTCCGAAAGTGTACTTCTGTCCGGGGACGGGCAAGTCCTGGGCGTCGTCGCAGGTGATCTGCAGGAACACGCCGCTGTTGGGACCACCTTTATAAGCTTGTCCGGTAGAGTGCAAGAAGCGCGGCCCGAAGCCGAGGCAGGTCGCCACATGTTTGCGATCGCGCACGGTCATGCGCAGGGCTTGCAGCAGGGCTTCGTGCTCCGCGCTCATCTCGAGATAACCGAGCAAGGCAAAATAGTCGCCGGCGCCGAGACGTGCCAAGTGCGCGCGCAGATAGTTTTTGAGCGGGCTGCCGGAAGAAGTGGCGGCCGCCGCGACTTTTGCGAGGTCGGCGGCGTTCTTGTCGTCGGTGAAGAGCTTGAAGCCCGCTTCATCAACGATCGGTTTTTCCGGAGGAAGCGAACCCGAGCTTTCGTACGAAGAGGTAAGTTGCTTGGTGGCGATTTTACTGGCTTCGACGTCGGGCTGATTGAAGGCGTTGATGCCGAGGACGGAGCCTGCGACCGCGGTGGCAATTTCCCAGCGGAAGAATTCCTGTCCGAGGTTGTAGATGTCGGACACGGCGATACGCACGACAGGCTGTCCGGATTGTTCGAGCGCCGAGACCTTGGCATCCTGCGCGGCGTCGGGCGCGGTCTCCAGCCGAACGTAGGCGAAGATGCGGTCATGAGAATTATTGGAATTGCCATACGCGTCCGGCGCACCGATGTCTTCGCGGTCAACCGGGATGACGCCCTTGCCGAGTTTGCCGGTGGATTCCGCGATCAACTGCTCGAGCCACGCGCCGAGGTCGGCAATTCCGGGCGAGGTGATGAGCGTAAGTTTGTCGCGGCCAAGTTTCGCGGCCGATCCGACGATCAGGCCGAGCATCACTCCCGGATTCTGTTCTACCGGAGCAGACGCCTTGCAGGCTTCGACCATCTCTTTCGTGCGTTTGAGGAACTTGTCCGTGTCGAGGCCCATGGCGGCGGCGGGGACCATGCCAAAGTTGGAGAGCGCCGAGTAGCGTCCGCCGATGGACGGCAGGCCATAGAAAATGTGGCGGAAGCGGTCGCGCTCGGCGACCTGCTGCATCTTCGAGCCCGGATCGGTGATGGCGATAAAGCGGCTGCCCGCCTTGTCGGCGCCGACGGTTTGCTGGACGCGCTCGAAAAAATACTGCTTGTAAATATTGGGTTCGAGGGTGCTGCCGGATTTGCTGGAAACGATAAAGAGAGTCTTCGCGAGGTCAACCTTGTTTTGGACGCTGCGGATTTGCGCCGGGTCGGTGGAGTCGAGTATGTGCAGGCGCGGAAAGCCGGGAGTTTGCCCAAAGGTCAGCGCGAGCACTTCGGGACAAAGGCTGGATCCGCCCATGCCGAGCAGAAGGATGTCGGAGAAGCCGCCGCCCTTGACCTCGCTTGCGAACGCCTTCAGTTGGCCGGCGCTGGCGAGTTGTTCGTCCGTGATGCCGAGCCATCCTAACCAACTGGCCTCGTCTTCGCCGGTCCAGAGAGAGGCATCGTGCTGCCAGAGCCGTCTTACTTTTCCAGATGCTCGCCAGTCGTTAAGGTTTTTTTTTACCGCCGCATCAAGATCGGCGGGAAGGGAAGCGGTCTGTGCGTTAACCTGCGGCGCATCAGGTCGCTTCGTGTTCTTTTCAACCGCAGCCAACAGCGTGTCGAAGGCGTCGGCAAATAGTTTCACACCGTCGGCGGTCAGCTTGCCGGTCGCATCTTTCATGACAATGCCTACGGCGGCAAGATCAGCCATAATTTTCCGTGAGCCGTCCAAACCTTCGGTCAGGCTTTGGCGCGGCTTACCGTGATCGCGGAAGGCGTCGAGCGTTGCGGGGGGGACGGTATTGACGGTGTCGGGTCCGATAAGTTCTTCGATGTAAAGCACGTCGCTATAGTTCGGATTTTTGGTGCCCGTGCTGGCCCAGAGCACACGCTGGGTTTGCGCTCCCCTGGAGGCAAGCGCCTTCCAGCGGGGACTGGAAAAGATGCGTCCGTAGGCTTCGTAGGTCAACTTGCCGTTGGCGATGGCAACTTTTCCGAGGATGCCCTGTAACTTCGTCTTGCGGGCGGCATCGGTCTCTTTCTTGAGTCGATCTCCAACCATCGAGTCGATAAGCGAATCGATGCGGCTGATAAAGAAGCTGGCCACGCTCGCAACCTTGCTCAGGTCGCCGCCGCTGGCAGCAAATGTTTCCACGCCGTCGACGAACGCCGCCGCGACTTCTTCATACACTCCCTGCGCGAACAGCAGCGTCACGTTGATGTTGAGGCCTTCGCTGAGCAATTGCCGGATGGCGGGGATGCCCTCGGCGGTGCCCGGTACTTTGATCATCACGTTTTCGCGGGCCACGGTCTTCCACAGCCGCCGCGCCTCGTCGATGGTGCGGTTGGTGTCGTGCGCAAGATACGGGGAGACTTCCAGGCTCACGTAGCCGTCGCGCTTTTTGGTGCTCTGGTAAACAGGTGCGAGCAGGTCGGCCGCGTCCTGAATGTCGCGGATGGCCAGCAGTTCGTAGCGGCCCTTGGCGTCGAGGTCGGTGCGTCCGGCGAGCGAGTCCAGAAAATCCTGATACTGGGTTGAGCCCGCAATCGCTTTTTCGAAAATCGCGGGATTCGAAGTCATCCCGCGCAGGCCGTCTTCCGTGATCAGGCGCTGCAGTTCACCGCCCTTCAGCAGGTCGCGGCGAATGTAGTCGAGCCAGATGGATTGGCCGAACGTCTGAAGCTGGGTAAGAGGGTTCGCGGCGTTTGCGGTCTCGATCGTGCCCACTGGATTCATAAACGTCTCCTGACTAAGCCAGGCAAGAAGAATAATTGCCTGACGTTAATAAACTGTTACTTCACAGGCTGCGGAAAAAATCCGAAGCCGATGCCCAGCCCCTAAAGAGTTTGCAGAAAACGGTCGTCCCTCCGGGACTTGAATCTTATTTTCTACCTTCCCCAGCGCTGAAGCGCAGGGCTAAGCTTGGTCGCCCCACCGGGGCTGGATTCTGATGTCCCGAGCAACGGGGCTGGATGCTCACTTGCCGAGCAGTTCGCGGGCCGCTTGAATTACGGCCTCGGTGGTGAAGCCGAACTTCTTCTGCAAATCCTTGAGCGGCGCGGAGGCTCCAAAAGTGCGCATGCCGATGACGCGTCCTTTCAGTCCTGTGTATTGCGCCCAGCCGAAGAACGAAGCCTGCTCGACTGCAAGTCGCGCGGTGACGTCGGGCGGAAGCACGTGGTCGCGGTAACTCTGGTCCTGATGCTCGAACAAGTCCCACGAGGGCATGCTGACGACGCGCGCCCGGATGCCTTCCGTTTTTAATTTTTCGTAGGCGTCGATGCAGAGGTATACCTCGCTGCCAGTGGCCATGAGGATGAGCTGAGGATTGCCATCGTCCGCGTCGGCGAGAATGTAGGCGCCGCGAGCCAAGCCCGCTGCGGACCCGTACTTGGCGCGATCGAGGGTTGGCAGGGCTTGCCGCGTCAGAATCAGCGCGACCGGCTCCTTCTTTAGAGCCATGATTACTTTCCACGCCTCGACGACTTCGTTGGCATCGGCGGGACGCAGCGTCATCAGGCCGGGCACCGCTCGGAGTGAGATCAGTTGCTCGATCGGCTGGTGAGTCGGTCCATCTTCGCCGACGCCGATGGAATCGTGGGTGAAGATCCAGATCGCGGGAATTTCCATGATGGCCGAGAGGCGGATCGGAGCCTTCATGTAGTCGCTGAAGATCATGAAGGTCGAACCGTAGGCGCGGAGTTTCGACAGCACCATGCCGTTTACGATTGCGCCCATCGCATGTTCGCGAATGCCGAAGTGGAAATTGCGCGCGTTGTATTGTCCCGCTTCGAAATCGCCCGCACCGTCGAAAGTGAGCCGCGTCTTCGTCGATGGATACAAATCGGCCGAGCCGCCCATAAGCCAGGGATGGTTTTTTGCAATGGCGTTGAGAACTTTCGAGGACGAATCGCGGGTTGCGACTCCCTTGGCGTCGGGGGCAAATGCAGGGAGGTCCTTGTCCCATCCGCCGGAAGGTTGCTGACGCTGCATGCGTTCGAATTGAATGGCGAGATCGGGATACTGGGCGCTGTACTCGATGAACAGTGCGTTCCACAGACCGCTCAATTGCCGCCCGCGCTTGCCCATGATGTCGCGAAAGTTTTCGCGCACTCCATCGGGCACCAGAAACCTGGCGTCTTCCGGCCATCCGTAGGCGCGTTTTGTCAGTTTGATTTCTTCCTCGCCGAGCGGTTCGCCATGCGCTTCTCTTGTGTCCTGCCGGTGTGGCGAGCCAAAGCCAATGTGGCTGTCCACGATGATCAGCTTGGGGCGAACCTTGATGCTGAGGGCATGGGAGTAGGCGTTGGCGAGTGCAAGCAGGTCATTCGCATCGCGGACGTGCGACACATCCCAGCCATAGCTGGCGAACCGGGCAGCCACATTTTCGTCGAAGGCGAGATCGGTGTTGCCCTCGATCGTGATCTTATTGTTGTCGTAAATCCAGCACAGGTTCGAAAGTTTGAGATGCCCGGCGACGGAGGCGGCTTCCGAGGAAATTCCTTCCATCATGTCGCCGTCGCCGCAAATCGCCCACACGTTGTAGTTGAAAAGTTCGAATCCCGGACGATTGAAATACTCCGCCAGCCAGCGCTCGGCAATGGCCATGCCCACGCTATTGGCGACACCCTGACCGAGCGGGCCAGTCGTTGTTTCGACACCCGCGGTCCAGCCATATTCGGGATGCCCCGGGGTCTTGCTGCCCAGTTGCCGGAAATTCTGGACCGCGTCGAGCGACACGGCAGGGGTCGAAAGAATCTTGCCGTCGGGAGTTACGTCGCGCACGCCCGCCAGATGCAGCAGGGAATACAGCAGCATGGAAGCGTGTCCATTGGAGAGCACGAAGCGGTCGCGGTTTGGCCAGATCGGATTTTCCGGATCATAGCGCAGAAACTGCTGCCACAGACAGTAGGCGACCGGAGCCAACGCCATCGGCGTTCCCGGATGACCCGAGTTCGCCTTCTGCACCGCGTCCATGGAAAGAGTGCGAATCGTATTGATACACAACTGATCGAGTTGTGTACCGGTGGCGACAGACTGGTCACTGACAGCCATCAATTCTCTCCTCGCAAATTGGCTTGCACTGTCGCAGCTACAAAATTAGATGAAATCCGAGTGAAATAGATACAGCTACGCCAACAGCCCCAAGTTTACATCGTGATTAAGAAACAAAACGAGGCACGAGAGGACTAGCCCACGATTTTACACCGAGAAAAATTTGGCCAGCTGGTGGTCGGATGGGTCGCGCTGACTTTTGCAACGCGAACGGCGGATTTCAGGTAAGAAAAATCTTATCCTGGGTGATCCTGTGTTGCAGAGTGGACGCTAGTTGGTCCACGTCTGTGGCCGAAAGGTTCATCACGTCGGGGTCAAGGATTGGGATGCGATTGCTTCCGACCGCATCCCGGCGAACCTGGATGAGCAAAGCCTGGAGCGCATGGGGATCGTATTTTTGCGGGCTCATGCGGATCAAATCCTGGAGGGCGGCTCCAACCGACAGGCGTTCGCGGTAGGGGCGGTCGCTGGTCATGGCATCGAAGGTATCGGCCAGGGCCACGATGCGAACCGCTTGGGGCATTTCGTCGCCGCGCAAGCCGTCGGGGTATCCTGAGCCGTCTCCGCGTTCATGATGCCAGCGCACGATTTCCGGAATCTGCGGCCAGGGAAACTGCACGTGGCTGACGATCTGATGGCCAACGATGGTGTGGTCCCGCATGGCGCGGGATTCTTCGGCGTCGAGCTTCGAAGGCTTTCCGAACAGCCGCTTATCGACGGCAACTTTACCGATGTCGTGCAGATAGCCGGCCGAGCGCAGCGAGGCCACGTCCGTGGGGTCCATCCCCAACGCTTCGCCGATGGCCTGAGAATAGCGGCCGACCCGCAGCGAGTGGCCATGGATGTTGACGTGTTTGACGTCGATGGCGGTGGCGAAAGCTTCGAGCGCGTTGTCGTAGAACCCGTGGAGCGAGGCGAGCAGCCGCAGGTTTTCGGAAACCCGTTGCGCCAGCGTCTGGGCGAGCGTGTGATTTTGAATGGCCAGGGCGACGTAGTGGCTCAGCATTTCAAAAGCGTCGAGCGCGTCTTCTTCGTAGAGCGCGTCGCCGGGGCGGCGTCCGAGGGCAATCACGCCGGCGAGCTTTCCCCGAACTTTCAGCGGGCAAATGCACTTGAACAGTTCGGGCGCGACATTGCCGTTCGCACTGAGAAAAACATCGTAGGTGGAACTGTTGAGCACGATCGGGCCGGCGGCCGCAGCCAGGGTGTGCACGTGGCGGGGAAGCAGGGGAATGAGGGAGGGTTCGGGCAGCAGCGCGAATCCCTGGGCATCGACCGAGGTGAGCAAGGAAGGCCGTTCGCCGAACGAAAACAGGACAGCCTCGCGCGCGCCGGCCGCTTCCATCACGGCGGTCAGCAGGGTGCGAGCGGTTTGGTGGAAGTCGCGGTCCGCCGTAAGTTCGGGACCCAAATCCGCCAGCGCTTCGACTGTTCTTAAAAGCTTTTTGAGATTGGTTCCCTGCAATGCCTCTTGCGGAGGTGCGTGCGAGAAACCAGAGCGCGTTCAGGGTAGCATCGTACCCGCGAGTCGATTGTTGGTTAGTTTGGTGCGAGCGGCAGGGCATCGGGCGATCGGATCATCGGGTCAACGTTTACCCCGCGCGTACTTCTTATTACTGCTATCGGCCGATTTTCTTGACAGAGGCGCGGAGTTGGCTCATACTTCGGCCAAATCGCCTGCGCCGCTTGTGTTCTGCCGGTTTTACCCGGCAATCTACCGATAGAGAGAAGCCTGTGGTTGTGCGTCAATCGAAGCCGTTTCGCTCTGGAGAAATACTCAGTGTGTTCGATCGTGTTGGTTCGCCGGAGACTTCCTCCAGCGGCAACGTGTTTCGCAACCTCTCCGGAAACCTTGACGTAAGCATAGCCCTGTTGTCGTTGAAGGAACTGATCGCGGGCGGGGACCACCGCCTGGATCCGATGCTCGGGACCATCACCGATGCCGCCCGGCAACTGACGGGCGCCACCGGAGCCGCGCTTGCGATGTGGAAGGCAGGCGCCATGGTGTGCCGAGCGCGCAGTGGCGAGACGGCTCCCGCGCTCGGTGCGTGGTTGAGTGCGGAGACTGGAATCTCGGGCGAGTGTTTGCGCACCGGTGAAATTCAGCATTGCGCAGATACCAAGAATGATCCGCTCGTCGATGTGGAAGTCTGCCGCAGCCTCGGTTTGCGCTCGATTGTCGTGTTGCCGATTCAGGGCTGGCGCGGGGTCAACGGAATCCTCGAAGTTTTTTCCACCAAGCCCGCAGCTTTCGGCGAACGGCATATTGCACTACTCGAGCAGCTTGCGGGACTGGCGGAACGGGCACGCGCATCGCAACCGCATGGCGCATCGTCCGCCGCGACGAAGCTTCCGGTAGAGAAGCCGCAACCCTCCGGCCTGCTCCCGGGGTCGGATCGTGTCGGGGACGTGGCTCTCGCTTTACTGGGCAGCCGATTGCGACCGTACGTTTTGGGCGCCATCGGTCTGGCCACGATTTCGCTGCTTGCCTTGGTGATCTGGATTGGTTGGCGCGGTCCGGATGAGACGGATGGCAAGGCGCATGCCGCGACGCCAGCTTCTGTCAACAACGCAGGCGTCAACTCCGTAACCGCGCATCCTTCCGACCAGCGTGCTCCCGACAATGACCCGGTCTGGAAACCGAATCCTGGTGGCGAATCGCTGTTGCCGTCCGGCGGAAAGACTTCAGCCGGAACTTTCGTAAAGTTCGCCTCAAAAGTAGACGTGGTCGAGGGAAAGAAAACTCGGGCGGACCGGTCGCTCTTGCTCGCCGACGCTGCTGCCGCTGCCGCCATCCCGCACGAAGTGCCCACTTCGCAGACTGGATCGCAAATCGACTCGCGCACCGCCGACTCGCATACTAAAGAGACCACCTCGGCCGAGCCACGGTCGATCCCCGCGGGCTCGACGAACCCGTCCGCTCTCGACGGAGTCTCCTCCGCGAAAGCTTTGTTGCCTGGGATCTCCGTGCCAGTGTCGCAAGCGGTTTCGGGCGGTCAACTTGTGTATCGCGTTGCGCCGGTTTATCCCGCACAGGCCCGTCTGCTGCGCATCGAGGGCACGGTCATTCTGGCAGCAACGGTCATGGAGGATGGAACGGTGCGCGATATCAAAGTTGTCGAAGGCTCGCCCGTGCTTGCCCAATCCGCCGTGGAGGCCGTGAAGCACTGGCGGTACAAGCCGTACGAACTTGAGGGAAGACCGGTGAAGAACGAGACCAGGATCGCCGTTGACTTCAAGTTTCCCTCGGAAGGACATTGAGTCATTGAATCACTGAGACATTGAATCAATGGAAGTTCGGACAGGGGAAAAATGACTCAATGATTCAATGTCTACACTCCGACCGGGAATGGCTTGGTGTGGGTTTCCGAACCCACCGAGAGCCCCGCGAACCGACCCTGCAGCAGTGACATCAGCCCGGTGACCCAGTACCCGATGACGAACAACAGGAGGAAGGGAATGGTGAAGTAATTCTCATTGTCGATGGCGTAAAAGATCGTCAGTGCAAAATAAATTCCGATCAAGAGTTCAATCCACGGAACCCATCCTAGACGCTTGCGGTATTTTTTCGCGCCGACTCTGTCCTTCTTCGATTCGACGCGGTACTTGGGAGTACGGGCGAAGGCGGTCTGCTTGCCGGCCAGCGCTTCGAGTACGGCAATCGTATTGGTGATGGTCAGCCCGATTCCCAGTGCCATCAACAGTGGCAAATAGAGCAGCGATCGCAACCAGCTTTTCGGAAACAGTTCCTTCTGCGAAACCAGATAGAAGCTGGAAATGGAGAACGTCGAAGCCATGAACAGGGGCAGGTCGATGTAGAGCATCTGGAACCAGCCCTGGTAGGAGCGAATAATCATGGCGGGCATCAGCAAACCGGAAAGCACGATCATCAGCGGATAGCTGAAGTTGGCGGTCAGGTGATAGCAGGCTTCTATCTTGACGTGTCGGGAGGCGTTGCTAGCGAACACTTTGGGGAGTATTTTCTTGGAGACTTGGATCAAGCCCTTGGCCCAGCGCGCCTGCTGCGTCTTGAAAGCGGTCATTTCCACCGGCAGCTCGGCCGGACATTCGACATCCTGCAGATAAAGAAACTTCCATCCTTTGAGCTGGGCGCGATAGGAAAGATCGGTGTCTTCGGTGAGGGTGTCATGCTCCCAGCCGCCGGCCTCGTCGATGGCGCAGCGCCGCCACATGCCGGCGGTGCCGTTGAAATTAAAGAAAACGCCGCTGCGCGCCCGTCCCGAGTGTTCGAGCACGAAATGGCCGTCGAGCAGAATAGCTTCGACCTGGGTCAGCAGCGAGTAGTTGCGGTTGATGTGAGTCCAGCGCGTCTGCACCATGCCGATCTTGGGATCAGTGAAGTGATGGATGCACTTCAGCAGAAAGTCGGGTGGGGGGACAAAATCAGCGTCAAAGATGGCGACGAACTCGCCCTTCGCCGTTTTCAATCCTGCTTCCAAAGCGCCAGCCTTGTAGCCTTCACGGTTGTCGCGATGCAGGTAGGCGACCGGATGTCCCAGGGCGGCGTAGCGCTCCACCAAAAGGCGGGCGACCTCTATGGTTTCGTCGGTCGAGTCATCCAGCAACTGGATATCGAGTTTTTCTCTCGGATAGTCGAGCCGGCACACGGCGTCGAGCAGCCGGTCCACGACGTATTGCTCGTTAAAGATGGGCAACTGCACGGTGACGCGGGGCAGGTCATCGAAATGCGCGGGCGGTTCGGTCGTCTTGTTTTTTTTGTGCTTGTAATAAAGATAGACCAGCCAGTAGCGGTGGGCGCCGTAAGCCGCGAGGATGATCAGCACGATGAAATAGGGAATCAGCAGCGCCAGATCAAACGCATCGACCTTGTAGAGGCCGACGAAAGTCTTGTCCAGGAAATGCTGGCGAAGGTAGGGCCCCAAGCCCTTGGAGGCGAGGATCACGGCCAGGGCCGGCGGGAAAGAAGTAAGAGTCAAATCCATGAACTCAGCAGGACTATGAATCAAAAAGAAAGATGGCAGCGCAAGCATTGTACCTGATCGGGCGAAGCGCAAAGAGGCATTGAATCATTGAATCATTTTTCCTGCCCATGACCCAATGATTCGATGGGCTTCCTTATCGCCACTCCTCACCCGCTGGACTAAGGTTCAGGGCGACCTTCAGACGAGAACCTTCTTCCACTTTCACCGCCGTACCGGTCGCTTGCTGTGAGTTCAAAAAGTCAGAGTCGCGCCAGACTCCCTCTTCCAAATCCTGCCAGGCATAGAGCGTGTAGCTGCCCGGCGCCAGACCGCGAATGGTGAAGCGTCCAAGCTGATCGGTCGATCCGGTCGCGAAGCGATCGGGAAGCTTGCGGTATTTTTCCTCCGGCACGGCCACCACCGTGGCGTTGGCCACGGGATGAACGTCGTCCACATCCTTTTCTTTTTCAGCGACCGTTCCCTCGATCGTGCCGCCCTTGGTGCTCACTCGCAGATCAAGCGTCGCTGGCCCGCTTGCCGTGAATCCGGTTTCGATGTTTCGTTCGCCGAGCCTCACCGATTTCAGGAAGAAGCTACCCTGCCCATCGCCGCCGTACACTTGCACGATGTAGTTGCCGGGGTTCACACCTTTCCACTCGAAGTTGCCGAGCCGATCCACCGAAGCGTTGGTTCCAAAAAAGTCTCGCGAGATGAAGAAGCCTGGATCTTCCGGCAGCTCGGCCAGGCGCAGGTTTGCGACGTACTGAGTGAAGTCTCCCGACGCGCTACCCTCGATGTGGAGATGACCGGAGAGCGTGAAAGAAGGCAGGGGAGCCAGCTTCAAGCCTTCCACGTCAGCCGCGACGACGTTGATATCCTGGTGCGCAGTGAGCGAGTGCGAATCCGCGCCAGCCGATGCCCTGAGCACATACGATCCCGGGCCGATCCCACGCAGTTCGAATTGGCCGTCTGGTTCTACATCATTGCTAACGTGGATCGAATCGCCCACCCTCGGAACCAACTCGACGACCGGCTTCTGGCCAGCAGTGACGCCAGTGACAATTCCGCGAACCCGATAGGTTCTCGATGGCACCAGCGTGAAGTTGACTGGCATCTCGTCGCCCGGGTTGAGCGTCACGGCCGTGGCCTGCATGGCATCGTAGGTGCCGGGATAGTAGGTGGTGAGATAACGGGCATCGGGCTGAGCGTCGCTCTGGGTATCGGCTGGCGGCGGTTTTGCGTGGGCCTGCTCGTAGTCGCGCAAGTCCGGAGGCGGTAGGGCCAAAACATAGTACTGACCGGGGAACAAACCGGCGAGACGGTATTCGCCAAGGTCGTTGGTCGCCTCGCTCCCGGTGGCTTCCCGCGTTGCCTTCCCTGGTTTTTTTCTGAGTGCGGTCACTCTGACGCCGGACATCGGATCGCCATCTTCGTCCGTGATGCGGCCGCTCATGATGGCGGTGGGCAACATTCGAAACAGCAGGTCTTCCACCGATTGCCCGGCCTGAACCGTGAAAACGTTGGTGTCAGACTTGAGGCCGCGCCCATTCACACCGACAAACCCGATTTTCTCGAGGAAGATCCGGTAGCGCCCCGGCAGGGTGTTCTCAATGTGGAAATGGCCGTCGGCGTCGGTTGAGGCGGTGTAGTTTCCGCCCTGTTTCCGATCTTCCGCGATAACCTGCACCAGCACTTTTTTGAGCGCCTGGCTTCCCGGTTCCTTCACCACCGTGCCTGCAATGGAAGACGTGTTCGCCGGGGGTGCGGAGTCTCGCGCACTCGCCGGCAACAAAGCGCTGAGAAGGAAACAGGCGAAGAGGAGTGAGCGCGTCATCAGGGATTGAATGGGTTTCGCTCAGTTGAGGAAATATTGCCGGTACAAGGTATCCCGCTGCGCCGGACGGAAGCCTGCGTCGCGAATGATGCGGCGCAATTCTTCTTCGGTTGTGCAGTTGGTCACGCCCGCGGCGCGGACGACGTTTTCCTCCAGCATCACCGAGCCCACGTCGTTGCCGCCGAAGCGCAAGCCCATCTGGCAGACTTTCAATCCCTGGGTGACCCAACTGGATTGCACGTTGAGAAAATTCGAAAGATAGAGCCGCGAGATCGCCAGCACCTTCAAGTACTCAACTGCGGTGGCCTCATCCCAGTGGCGTCCGCCAAGCGCGGTGTTGGCGGGCTGGAAGCTCCACGGGATGAACGCGGTAAACCCGCCGGTCTGCTGCTGTAGATCGTAGAGAACTTGCAGGTGATTGATGCGGTGTTCGATGGACTCGCCGACGCCGAACATCATGGTCGCGGTAGTGCGCATGCCGAGCTGGTGCGCGGTACGATGCACCTCCAGCCAATCGGCGGTCAGGCATTTCAAGCGCGCGATTTTGTAGCGGACTTCATCATCGAGAATCTCAGCGCCCCCGCCCGGAATCGAATCGAGGCCGGCGTCGCGCAGCCGCGCAATCGTATCGCGGATATTGAGACTGCTGTACTCGGCAATAGCCAAAATCTCCGAAGCGGAGTAGCAGTGGAGGTGAACCTGCGGAAAGCGCTGCTTGATGCCGCTGAGCATGCGCTCGTGCCAATCAATCTTGAGATCGGGATGCAGCCCGCCCTGCATCAGTACGCCGGTGCCGCCGAGTTCCACGGTCTCGCGAATTTTCTCGTAGATGGTGTCGAAATCGAGGATGTAGCCTTCTGCCGACGCCGGCCCCTTTAATGGACGATAAAACGCGCAGAAGGTGCAATATTCCGTGCAGAAGTTGGTGTAATTTATGTTGCGGTCGATGATGTAAGTCACGGTGCCTTCGGGATGCAACTTGCGGCGAACCGCGTCCGCCTCCATGCCAATCCCGATCAGGTCATCGGAGCGAAACATCTCCAGAGCTTGCTGTTTGGTCAGGGACATCCTCTTCACCCCACGGTAATGGTTATTTTAACTGGTGCGAGGGGGTGGAGGCGAGTTTTTCGAAAATGCCCGAGGGCTGTCTGCGTTTGTATTCGAATAGGCCGTACAGTCCGCCGCATACCGAGAAAGCGATCAGAACGATAAACACGGGCCAATAGTACCGCGCGAAAAACTTCACAATGTGCCGCCCGTAGTGCGCCCCGAGATAAGCAAGGAAGGTGTAACGGATGCCGCGCCCCACGGCCAAAGCGGCCAGAAACTTCCGGGTTGGGTACTGCATGGCGCCGGCGGCCAAGAGCATGGGCACGATGGGAAACGGCGGCGGAAGCAGAGCGGGGATCGCGACCGCCGCGAAGCCCCAGCGTGCAAAAATCGCGTAGATCTTGTCGGTCTTCTTCTTCGAGAACCTTTTCTCAAGAGTTTCCTTGCCACCCTTGCGAGCCATGCGGTAGGTCAGGTAACCGCCAAGGACGGCTCCCGCCGTCGCCATCATCGCGTAGTAAACCCACATGTCGCGATGGTGGGCGGCCAGCAGAATGGTGACGACGTCGGTGCTACCCGGCATCGGGACGAGCGAGTTGTCGGCGAGGCCCAACAAAATGAGGCTAGGGCCGCCGAGATGGATCAGCCATCGCAAGGCGCTCTTTTTCGTGGCGAGCAGGATGATTGTGAGCAAGTGCATCTTCCTTATTGGAGCAGGATGACGGTCGGCAAGATGCAATGATAAAAAGCAGATTATGCCGTTCGGCTAAAGGGAAATATGCTATTTCAGGCCTTCCACCAAATAGAGGTCTCCGAGCGTTCGGTGGAAACCATAGACGTACGTCTTCCCGTCCGGTGTCATCAGGATAGGTCCGATGGTGGAGACACCGGTGGGATCGACCGGAACAATCTGCTTCCAGACTGTTTTCTTTCCCGTAGCTAATTCCAACTGGTAAACCTTGGCGGGCACCTCACCGGTGCGATAGACGTATAAGGAGCGACCGTCCTGATTCCAGTTGATGGGTAGATCCCCCGGGTCCATACCGTTAACGATGCGAGGCTCGCCTCCAGCCGAGGGGTAGAAGTAGCCTTTTTGGTCAGGGCCAATCCCCACGACCAACTGGCTATCCGGCGAAATTGCAAACGCCGCGGCGTCGACTCCTTCGGGAGAAATCGCCTTCGGCTTTCCTCCGGAAACATCCTGCGAATAGAGCCGCACCCCGCGCCCCGGCTCGTTCCCCGAGAAGACAAAGCGCTTGCCGTCCGGGAACCAGCGTGCATACTGGTGGTTAATGGAATCGTTGGTAAGTGGCTGGGCTTCGCCAGCCCCGGTTGGTAACATCCGGAGCTGCTCGGGCGCGCCCGGAGTCTGCACGATGACCCGTTTTTGGTCAGGGGAGAGGGCATCGGCGGTGCCTTCGCCGAGTCGAATCGCTGGGGAGCCATCGGTGTTACGAATGTAAACGGCGTAAGTTAGCTCTTGTGCATTCCCGTAGTGCACCCCGCCGCCAACTCCCTCCTCATCAAAAAGAACGGTTTTGCCATCCGCGGAAAGATCGGCGGGATAGGAGTAGTCGAGCCATGAAAGGTCTCGTTCTTTGGCCTCGCCCCCATACCGAGCCATGACCTCGCGCCGCCGACCCGCGCGCGCCAGCAGCACGCGTCCGTCGCGCCAGATGTCGAACAAAACCAACGTACCGGGTATCCGTGTCACCAACCGTTCTTTCCCCGCCACGCTGACGGCGGAGAGATAATGATCCACTCCCAATTCGCTGGCCGTGAACCAGACTTCTTCGCCGGTAGGTGCCCAGGCAAGCCCCCCCGTACCGTACCAGTCGCGGGTCAGCTTTTTCTTCTTGCCAGACAGATCAACGATGGCCACGGCGCCGCCGTCGTCTCCCTGGTTGGGATGGTCAATGAATGCCACGAAGTCGCCTTTAGGGGAAACTCGCGGATAACTGATCCAGCCGCCGCTGGTCTCGTAGAGAATCTTGCCGATGGGATATTCCAGCCGGTCGCGGCCATTCACGTTGTGTACCACGGCCAAGCTGTTTCCATCCGGCGCCCAATCCGCCCATTCGACATTCTCGAGAATCGGGCGGGGAGCGCCTCCGGCCAAAGGCGCTCTCGCTAGTGTGCCCACGTTCACCCAAGTTCCGACGGGACGGTTGCCTAAAGAAAGCGCCATCTCACCCGTCGAGGAAACTCCTAGAAGCTCGGCGTGGTCCAGTCCCAGAGAGCGCGATTCAACGGTGCCCTGACGGGCGGCGAATATCTCTACTGGGTTTCCTTGCCAGGCGGCGCTGTATAAGATGGTCTGTCCATCTGGTGCGAATCGGGCCGAGCGAATCTCTCCGCGGCGGAAGGTGATCTCGTGATACAGGGGCGCGCTGGCTGCCGAGGATCTCCATAGGCGCTTGCCCGCCACTAATCCGGCTGCAAGAGCAACCAGAAAACCGCAGAAGATCAGCACCGGCAGGAGGCGACCACTCCTTCGTGCCTGGCTTGGAGCTTCTTTCGCGCCGCTCGTGACGGATGCCAGGGCAGCGCCTCTGACCCCAGCACGAGAAGAATCGGTGTCACGCTTCAGGCGCTTCAGGTCTGCGCCAAGCTCCGCCGCGCTTTGGCAGCGCAGCTCCCGTTCTTTTTCCAGCGCCTTGTTCAGGATGATTTCCATTTGCGCCGGCAATCCCGGATTCAACTGGATCGGTGGAACGGGTACCTTGTTCAGAATTGCCTCAAAGACGACGGCCGAGGTAGCTCCTGAGAACGGCTGTTTGCCGGTTGCCATTTCGTACAGCACGACGCCGAAGGAAAACAGATCGGTGCGGTGGTCCAGTATCTCGCCGCGCGCCTGCTCGGGGGACATGTAGCCAATGGTTCCCATCGCCGTTCCCGGAGTAGTGAGTTGGTCGGCGCTGACGGCAGTTGGCGTCCCTGCGGTGGCGGCCGATCCATCCACGAGGTGGCTACCCTGCGGGCTAAGTTTCGCCAAGCCAAAATCCAGGATCTTGGCCTGACCTCGTTGGGTGACAAAGATATTCGCAGGCTTGATGTCGCGGTGCACAATTCCGCCGGAGTGTGCCGCATCTAGACCATCCGAGATCTGGATGCCCAGTTCGAGCAACTGTGCAACCTTGAGCGGACGGCCCTCAATCATGTGTTTCAGGGTCGCGCCGTCCAAGTACTCCATGGCGATAAAAGCTTGCCCATTCTCCTGGCCGATGTCGTAGATGGTGCAGATGTTCGGATGGTTCAGTGCCGAAGCAGCCTGTGCTTCACGCTGAAAGCGGCTGAGGGCTTGCGGGTCTTTGGCCACGTCATCGGGGAGGAACTTGAGCGCGACGAAGCGGTGCAGCCGGGTGTCCTCGGCCTTATAGACAACACCCATGCCACCGCCACCCACCTTCTCAAGGACGCGGTAGTGCGATATGGTCTGGCCGATCAATGAATAAGGCTCGCCCGTGCGCGACCATATTAGGGGTCCAGCTACGGCAAGTCAATGCACTGCTGGCAAAGCCCGATGATTTCGACTGGTGCCGCTATGAGAGGACTATCGAGTAGTGGCAACTCAGAAACTGACCAGCAGTTTGCGGCTTCTTCCTTTGACGACTGAACAAAAAATGGCACTGTCGAAAAATTGCGATCACAGTTGAGTTCTAAACAAAATGAAGCCCCGGCGCTGGCGGCAACGCTCCGATTTCCGCGCCCAAGCGGTAGTAAAGCTCAAGCCCTTCCAAGGACGGAGGGTCGAGATAATAATGGATATTATGCGTCAGGTAGACGCGAACGATCTCGACGGTGAGGGCGAGGCGCGGCGCCCACTCCTGCGCGATGGCTTCGAGATTCTTTGGCGAGAGGCCATGGTCCCGTGACTTCTTGAAGACTTCCGCGATGGCCGCCCCGTTTTGCCCGGCTAGCGACTGCTTGCGAATGGCCCAGAAGGCGAAGACGAAGGACTTTCCCGTGCGGGCCACCCACTCTTCCGCCAGGTCGAGCGTGAAGTAGCGGGTCCGGTCGACGTGCAGCGCCGGGTCGCCGATGAGTAAAGCCGCGTCGCAAGCGGCGAGCATGGCATCGAGATTCGGAGCCATTGCCTTGTAATCGCGCGCACCGCCCAGCCACTTTGCAAACAGAATCTTGGCCAGCGCAACCGAGGTCATCGAAGAAGTATCGAGCGCAACGGTGCGCACCTGCGTCCACCGCGAATCGACGGGCATCTTGCTTACCAAGAGGATCGACCGCACCGCGCGCCGTGCTGCAATCGCCACGTCGGGGATGATGACGAGATCCGGCACCGTGGTATAAGCCGCAGCCGGAATGATGCCAATATCGGCGGTTCCCGCACGCAAGGCCTCGGCGCAGGCCGAAGGGATGGTGTAGGAGATATCGAAGTCAGGGCCTGCCGGGGCATGCTCAAAATCCCACATGAGAGGCGCCGTGTTCAGGTAGGAAATGGCCGAGATCTTTAGCCGGCTCATCACTTTACGAATTATACCGAAAGTGATGTGCGCGCCATCCTTGACAGCGTTTTCCCCCACAGTCTAGGGTCACGCCATATGTCCAATCATAGCGATATGTCCGAGGTGGCCGTTGCCGCTCTCCACCCCGCTTCTTACCAGGGCACCTACTGGCTGGCGCTGGCGCTGACTCCGGGATTGGGTCCCACGCGCATCAAGAAATTGATTGAGCACTATGGCACGGCCGAGCGCGTCTTCCAGGCCAGCCTGACCGAACTCGAAGCCACCGGGATGCGCGCCGTTTCCGCGCAATCGATCGCCACCGGCAAGTCGATGGAACTGGCGCAGCAGGAATGCGCGAAGACGGTCGAGGCGGGCGCCAAAATTATTTCGCTCAGCGATCCCGAATACCCGTCGCGTCTGAAAGAGATTTACGACCCGCCGGTAATCCTGTTCGTGAAAGGAAGCGTGGAGGTGCTGGCCCAGCCCGGCATTGCGATGGTGGGAACGCGTCATCCCACGCCCTACGGCAGCGGCATGGCCGAGCGCCTCTCCAGCGACCTCGCCGCTCGCGGTCTGGTGATCGTCAGCGGCATGGCGCGCGGCATCGATACCATGTCGCATCGCGGCGCCATCGCTGCCAAGGGAAAAACCGTCGCCGTCCTCGGCACCGGAATTGACGTCATGTACCCCAAGGAAAATACGCGGCTCGCCGAACAAGTGGTTGCTCTCGGCGGCGCGCTGATCACCGAGTTTCCAGTCGGGACCTTCCCGGCCCCACAAAATTTTTCCATTCGCAACCGGATCATCAGCGGCATGTCCGCCGGCGTACTGGTCGTCGAAGCCGCGGAATACAGCGGCACGCGCATCACCTCGCGCCTTGCCCTCGAACAAAACCGCGACGTTTACGCTGTTCCCGGCAATGTGACCAACAAGAATTCCTGGGGTCCGAACACGCTGATCAAGCAGGGCGCAAAACTTGTCGCCACCTGGGAAGACGTATGGGAAGAGCTGCCAACCGACGTGCAGTTAGCGCTCAGTGCCTTGCAGCAGAATGAATCTCCCGAACCGGAAACCGCATCTCTATTCCCGGAGGAGGTGACCTCGCCTCACGAAAAAAAGATACTCAAGTTGCTCAAGGCCGATGAATCGACGCACATCGATCAACTGGTGGAATTGCTGGAAGACGAAATGTCGGCCTCGGAAATCTTCGCCGCCCTCTTCGAACTGGAGCTGAATGGGAAGATACGGCAGATGCCGGGAAAGAATTTTGTAAAGAGCTTTTGAGAGGGCTGCGGGCCACGAGCTACGAGCTTTGGGCAAGCTGGAACTAAAGTTGGTAGCTGGCGGCTCGAAGCTCGCCGCCCAGGTAGGAAGGTTTCTCGTGAAAGATTTCAGGGACCTGCGCGTAGGGTCGAAGGCCCACTCGATGACAATCGGAATTTACAAGGCCACCAAAGAGTTTCCGAGAGAAGAGTTGTTCGGGATTCCATCCCAGATGCGCCGAGCCGCGTCTTCAATCGGAGCGGACATAGCAGAAGGGACCGGGCGCCGGTGCGATGGCGAGTTGACGCGGTTTCCGCACATAGCCCGTGGTTCTGCCGCGGAGCTCGAATATCATTTGCTGCGGGCTGGCGATCTTGATCTTCTCCCGAGCGCCAAGTTCGATTTGTTGCAAAAACAGGCAGACGAAGCACAACGAATGTTGACTTCGCTGATCCTGCGGGCGCAGCCCGTTCAGGGTGCCAAAAGGGGCGCGGCTGGTTAGCACTGGAGGGTGCTTTCCGGCGAGCTTGCAGGTGCTCCAGCGCTTGGTTGCCCGAGGCTTGCAGCGCGTAGATTGGAGCCACAGTTTCGCGAAATTTGCCAAATCATGTTAGTTTCGAGTCAAATAAACTGTCATTTGAGGAACCATTGTCCAAAGGTCTAGTCATTGTCGAATCGCCGGCTAAGGCGAAAACTATCCAGAAATATCTGGGCGCGGGATTCACGGTCGATGCTTCTTACGGCCACGTGAAAGATCTGCCCAAAAGCAGCCTGGGTGTCGACGTCGAAAACGATTTCGAAACCGAATACGTCGTCATTCCCGGGAAAGAAAAGGTTTTGGCCAAGCTAAAAAAGCTGGCGCTCTTGGCCGACCACATCTACCTTGCGCCTGATCCCGACCGCGAAGGCGAAGCGATCGCCGCCCATCTCGCCGACGAACTCGGCGACGATTCAGGCAAGAAAAAGAAAAAAGGGAAGAAGGGCGACACCAAGGCGAAGCCAGACGATGTCGGCGACGGCGCACGGATCCGCAGGGTGACCTTCAACGAAATCACGCAGCGGGCCGTCAAGGCGGCTTTCGAGCATCCCCGCGACATCGACCGCAACCTGGTCGACGCGCAGCAGACTCGCCGTGTGCTCGATCGCCTCGTGGGATATCAGGTCTCTCCTCTCTTGTGGGACAAAGTCCGCCGCGGGCTTTCGGCCGGACGTGTGCAGACCGTGGCGCTGCGCTTGATCGTCGATCGCGAACGCGAAATTAAAGCCTTCGAGAAAAAAGAATACTGGACGATCGACGCCCATCTCGCCGCCGCTAAGCCTCCTGCATTCGACGCTCGCTTCCTGGGCAAGGGCGAAGAAAAAATCGAAATCACGAATGGCGAGGATGCGGAAAAATTCCGCCTGGCGCTGGAAAACGCCGATTGGCTCGTCCGCTCAGCGGAAAAGAAAGAGCGGCGGCGCAATCCCACTCCGCCGTTTACCACCAGTAAGCTGCAACAGGATTCCTCACGCAAACTGCGTTTCAGCGTGAAGCGCACCATGATGATCGCGCAGCGCCTGTACGAAGGTGTCGAACTCGGCGACGAGGGACTGGTCGGCCTCATCACCTACATGCGAACCGATTCCACCCGCGTTTCCGCCGAGGCGATCACCGAAGTCCGCGAGTACATAACCAGTGAGTACGGCGCCCAGTATCTGCCGGGTTCTCCCAATACATATAAGGAGAAGAAAGAGGCGCAAGCGGCTCACGAGGCCATTCGCCCGACTTCGGCAGTGCGCCATCCCGACCTGGTCAAGAAATATCTACAGGAAGACGAATTCAAAGTTTACAAATTGATCTGGCAGCGCTTCGTCGCCTCGCAGATGAACCCCGCCGTGTTCGACCAGACGTCGGTTGACATCGATGCCAAGTCGGGCAGCGACGTGTTCTGGTTCCGCGTTACCGGATCGGTGATGAAGTTCGACGGCTTTCTCAAGGTCTATGAAGAGTCCAAAGACAGCAAGGACGAAGAAGACGAGGAACTGAAGCACAAGCTGCCGCCGCTCGAAGCGGGGCAGAAGCTGACGATGAAGTCGCTGCTCCCGGAGCAGCATTTCACCGAGCCGCCTCCGCGCTTCAACGAAGCTTCTCTGGTGAAAGAACTCGAAGAGCGTGGCATCGGACGGCCTTCCACCTACGCCACCATTCTCAGCACCATCCAGGAGCGGCAGTACGCGCAGAAAATTGGTGGCAAGTTCACGCCCACCGAAATTGGCCTGGTCGTCACCGATCTGCTGGTCGAGAACTTCAAAGACATCTTCGACTTCCAATACACCGCGCGCCTGGAAGAAGAGCTCGACGAGATTGAAGAAGGCAAGCAGACGGGGCACGACGCACTCGCCGAGTTTTACAAGAAGTTTTCCAAGGATCTCCGATACGCGGAGAAACACATGGAAAACATCAAGCGTATGGAGAAACCCACCGACGAAAAGTGTGAACTCTGCGGCGCGCCGCTGGTCATCAAGTGGGGCAAGCACGGTTCGTTCTATGCCTGCAGCACCTACGAGAAGGAAAATCCCGACACCTGCAAGTTCACCAAAGAGAATCCCATCAATCTGCCCGACCTCGACTCGGCCGATGTGCAGGAGACGGCGCAAGAGGAATACTGCGAAAACTGCGGCCGCGTCATGGTCCTGAAGCGCGGACGTTTCGGCCAGTTCATGGCCTGCACCGGCTATCCCGATTGCAAGACGACGCGGCGGCTCGATCAGGGCAAAAAAGTGCCCGACATCCCGCTCGATGAAACCTGTCCGCTGTGCAAGCGCAACATGATCCTGCGGCACGGCCGATTCGGGGAGTTCACTTCCTGCAGCGGCTATCCGGAATGCAAGTATGTGAAGCAGAACTTTATCGGCGTGAAGTGTCCCGAATGCAAAGAAGGCGAAATCGTCGAAAAGCGTGCGCGCAAGGGCAACACATTTTACGGATGCGGAAACTATCCGAAATGCAAGTTCACGTCGGCGGCAAAGCCTGTCCCCGAGAAGTGTCCGGATTGCGGGCATGAGTTTCTGGTGGAACGAATCCGCAAGGACGGAACGGTGATCGCGTGTCCGAACAAAGAGTGCGATTACGAGCGCGCCGTGGAAGGTGAAGCTGCGGACGTTTCAAAAGTCTGATAGAGGCGCGGCTCTCAGAACGAAATTGCGGAGACGTAACTATTACAGCAAAACAACTAAAGAGGCGAAGATTATGGCAAAAAAAGCAACTGCACACGACGCACAGGTAGTCATGCAACTTTACGATCTCCGCCGCGAAGCGGAGATGCGCAAGGCAAGAAATTGGTTTTTGGTGGAATTCTGGCCGCGGAGCGCCGATGACGTCCTGAAAGTCGCCAACGCGTTCCCCAGTCAGGAAAATGCGTGGATGCGCCAGGTGGGGGGCTACTGGGATATGGCCGCAGCGCTGGTATTGCAGGGCGCCGTCAGCGAAGAGCTGTTCGTGCAGCCCGGCATTAGCGGCGAAATGTTTTTCATTTTTGCCAAGATTCATCCCTTCCTGAAGGAAGTGCGGGAAAAGATGAACAACCCCGACGCGTTTGCGAATGTGGAGAAGGTTGCCACGGGGTCGAAGCTGGCCCGCAAGCGGTTGGAGCACGTCTCCAAGCACGTTGAGAACCGCCTCAAAGCGATGGCCAAGCCGGCGAAGAAGGGCTGACCGCAGCCGGGCGCTCCTCTCATGCTCTGATTCCGGGCACATTCGTGTCGCCGCCCATCTGCTATCCTTAATAGGTTGTGCGGATGCTCTGGTGGTTTCTCATACTGGGAGTCAGTACTGCGGTGGTCGTGTCGGTTGCGCTTACGCTCTATATGCGGGTCCGGCGGCAAGTGAAGCGCTCGGCGGCCCACCGAGCGGAGCTCGACGGCCTCGACCACTAGTTGCCACCTGAGCTGGTCTCCCACAAGTCCGCTACGAGGAAAGGAACGCCATGTCTAGACTAGCTACCCATGTTCTTGGCCAGCAGACCCGGTCCATCGATCGGGAAATGGATTGGAAAGTGGAATGGGCGAAACAGGCGGCCATCGTGATCACCGCCAGCCTTTTCGTTGCCTTGTGCGCGCGCGCGACGGTGCCACTACCCTTCACGCCAGTTCCGCTGACGCTGCAAAATTTCGGAGTTCTGGCCGTGGGCTTGCTGCTCGGTTCGCGTCGCGGGTTAGCCGCGCTCTCGCTCTACCTCGTCGAAGGCGCGTTCGGAATGCCCGTATTCAGCCCCTCGATTCTAGGCGGCGGAATTGCTCAGATACTTGGCCCGACCGGTGGATTCCTCATGGCCTATCCGCTCGTGGCCTTCGTTGCCGGCTGGATATACGAGCACAGCTCGCGCCGCTTCGGCTGGGCCGCGTTGTCCGCCGTGGCTGCCGAACTGGTGCTGTTTGCCGGTGGGCTCAGTTGGCTTGCCGTGCTCACGCACTCCGTTTCTCTGGCGATCAAGTTAGGCCTCTATTGGTTCGTTTTTGCGGAAGTCATCAAGGTGCTGATGGCCGCCTCCGTAGCCGCTCGCTGGCACCAACAGCCTTCTGGGCAACGGTGAGCTGGTTTCATTGCGCGTAGGTTTGGGAAGGGCAGGGCTTTAGCAGCGCCGCTCAGAGCCACAAGAAATGCGGGCTTTAGCCCCAGAGGGCCAGACGTCCCTCCCTGAGAATTATTTATGAGACCAGTTGTAAAGTTTACAGAACAGGACTGCAAAATCTTATGAGTACAGTATCTTCTCCAGTTCGCGAAATTACCGTGGCCCACAGCCCGGACTCCGACGACGCATTCATGTTTTACGGCTTGGCCACGAACAAAGTTCGCGTGCCCGGCCTGAAGTTCAGCCACACGCTTTGCGACATCGAGACGCTGAATCGCCAGGCGCAGGAAGGGGTCTACGACGTAACCGCGATTTCATTCCACGCCTATCCCTACATTCAGGAGAACTATGCGCTGATGTCGTGTGGCGGCAGCGTGGGCGACGGTTATGGTCCGATGCTCGTTTCCACGCGCCCCTTCACGCAGGACGACATCAAAGGCAAAAAAATCGCGGTGCCCGGCAAGCTCACTACCGCTTACCTGGCGCTCGAACTGTTCGCGCCCGGCATTGAAGTGGAAGTGGTCCCCTTCGATCAAATCATCCCGCAGATTTTGGAAGGGAAGCACGAAGCCGGCCTCATCATCCACGAAGGCCAGCTTACCTACGACAAGTCGGGGCTGCACCGCGTCGTCGATCTTGGCAGGTGGTGGCAGAAAGTCACCGGACTGCCGCTGCCGCTCGGCGGAAACGCCATCCGGCGCTCGCTCGGCCGGGAAACGATGGCGAGCGTTACGCAAGCGTTGCGCGAGAGCATCCAGTACGCCATCGATCATCGCGAAGAAGCGCTTGCCTACGCCATGCAGTTCGCCCGCGATCTCGATGCCCAGCTTGCCGACAAATTCGTAGGCATGTACGTCAACGAGCGGACCCTGGACTATGGCGACGACGGCAGGGAAGCGGTGCGCCGCCTGCTCGACATGGGGCACAAGGCAGGGATTATTCCGCAGATACCGCGCGTGGAGTGGGTGTAGAGGAAGCTTTTGGCTATTAGCCTTGTTGGACCGAGCTAAGAGCCAAAAGCTAACAGCTAAAGGCAGCTTTTCGCCCTACCGCACCCTCTCCGGAAACGAAAATACCGGATCAATATCCACCGGGACATCCGAGGCCGCTTTGAGGGATGCCTTCAACTCCTCCGGCATCGTGCCGTACTTCTTGAACCAGTTTTCCGCACGCGCGCGGTCTCCCGTGGCTTCGATCTCCAGCAGTTCCTTGGCTAGATCAGCCAGCGCGCCCGGCATTTTCTCGTAGTCAATCGCGTACCTGCCGCTGGTATTGCGGCCAATCGCGCCGCGCTGGGAGAGATAGTTGAATTCCATCATCTCCGCTTGACCGTGCGCCTCAGCCGTCCCGAAGCGTACCGTGCGAAACAGTCCGCCCACATACGACGCGTAATACTCTTCCAACTTTTCCTTCGGAAGCGCGTCGTGATCCACCAGCCATTTCAAAGCGAACATCCCGGTCACATCGGCCTTCGCTTCTTTCAGTCCGCTAAAGGCCGGACCGATCGCTTCCCGGATATCGACTTTGCCCGCCGATTTGCCTGACGATGTCCGCGCGTACGCCGGGCCAAGTCCGTGACAGATCTCGTGCATGATCGTGCTCAGCAGATAACTTTCGCCCGAGACTTTCGCCGCCTGTTCCGGTTCCATCAGCTTGCGTGCGACCGGCAAGATGACGTAGTTCACCCGCGCGTCCATAAAGTTCTTGAAGAAAACTTTCTTGCTGCCCTTTTGCTCGTGCACCCGCGGATCGTTCGGCAGATTGTCAGCCACCGCCTGGTACCCGTGGGTCAGGTCTCCCGCTCGAAACGGAGCGTCCATCACTTCCATCGGCGTCTCCAGGCCATGTTTCGACGGACGGTCTTCCGCCGCCAGCGGCAGGGCATCCTGAATTTGCGGCACGTACTTTTGGAACAGCTCCAGCTTCTTGCTCTCGCGCTCGTTGCGCACCATCACCGCCGCGCCGTACGAACCTTTGACGCCCAGCAGTCCGTCCATATAAGTTTCATAGGGCGCAAAAATGATGTCGAACTTCGGGTTCTTCAACTCCAGCCATGCGAGGTCGCTCGGGAAATAATCATCGCTCAGCAGCGCATCCGCCCGCAGTTGAAGAAACTTCGCAAAAGCCGCGTCATCACTGAGCTTCGCCGCTGCCCGCAGAGCCTTTGCCGCTGGCTCCAGAAATGCGCGAAACGCGATCCGATAGGGAACCGCCTCCAGTTGTTCGTGATGCCAGCGCACGATTGTGAACTGATTGTAGATCGCCGATTTCCGATCCGGATGCTCCTTGACGTATTGCTCCAACTGATCGCGCGTCAGGTTCGCAGAATAGAATCCTCGCCCCGGCGGAATGGCCTGCGTCCCAACAAACGGTTTATTTTCGTCAATCAGGTCGAAGCGCGAAGCATTAATCCACAAGTAGCGTCGCAGTTGCACATCGCGCCGATTCTGGTTCGAGGCCAGAGACAGGTACAGCGTTAGGCCTTCGGGATCGCTCTGCCGCCAGTAGATGCTCTCCAGGTAACCGCAGGCATCCACCAGTTTGTGAACCAGTTGCTGTTCGCGAGCGCTGAGATCCGCTGTCCGGAACGGCATTTGGACGCGTCGAAACCTGGCCAAGCGTTGTCCCAAGTCAGCCGCGACTTTCAAATCCGCCGGAGCGCTGCTCTTTGCCGCCGAACCCGCCATCACTGTTTTCTTCGGCTGCGTCGAGCCAAAAGTTACCATCAGCAGAATGAAAAACAAAACTGGCCCGTAGTGCCTGACAAAGTGCGCTAAAAAGCTTTTAATATGACCGTTCTTCATAGGAATACAAGTCTATCAAAGCCGCGAATCCCCCCGGAGCCGTTATCATAAATAGATGATTGGAAAGAACGGCGCCCAGACTCTGCTTATCGATGCCGATGACACGCTCTGGGAAAATAACATCTATTTCGAACGGGCAATCGCAAAGTTTATTTCGTTCCTCGACCATCGCGACCATTCGCCCGAGGCGGTTCGTCTGGTGCTGAACGACGTGGAGCGAGAGTCCATCGTCAAGCACGGATACGGTCTGCACAGTTTCGCGCACTCGCTGGTCGAAACTTTCGAGAAGCTTTCCGTCGACCCGGTCACGCCCGACTTGCATGAACGCATTCGCAGCTTCGCCCACCAGATCGCCGATCATCCCATCGAAGTTCTTTCCAGTGTGCCCGAAACTCTCCAGTATCTCGGCGAGCGCCACCACCTCATCATGATGACCAAAGGAAATCCCGCCGAGCAATCTGGAAAAATCGAGCGCTCAGGCCTGAAAGAATATTTTTCCGCCGTCGAGATCGTAGCCGAGAAGGACGAATCGACCTACCGCTCCGCCATCGCCAAGTACGCACTCTTGGCGGACACCACCTGGATGGTCGGCAACAGCCCAAAATCTGACATCAACCCGGCGCTCTCCGCCGGGCTGCACGCCGTTTTCGTTCCGCACCACAACACATGGATACTGGAGCACGAAGACCTGGCAAACGCCCCGCCAAGCCAGCGCTTGCTGGTGGTGGAGCAGTTTGCCGATCTGAAATCTCATTTCTAGTTTCGGCCCCATGGCCGCCACTTGTTACTGAATCGTAAAAGGCATGGCGTTCGAGTTCGTCCCGCCCGAGCGCACGTAGACCTGCACGGTGCCTACATTCATGATGTCAGCCAACGTGATATTCGCCTTCACCTGAGTGGTGGTGTCGTAGGTCGTGGCCCGTGTCGTCGTGCCCCAATACACCACTGAGTCCGTGCCAAAGCCCGTGCCCTCTACCGTCAGGGTAAACGCTGGCCCGCCGGCTGCGGTGCTCGCGGGTGTAAGTTGAGTGATCTTGGGCGTGCCGTTCCCGTTCGTGTAATTGTGGGAGCCATAGCCGCATCCGGCGCCCATCAACGCGATTGCCAACAAAAATCCCAAACTGATCCGTGACATCGAAGCCTCCACTCTTGCAGTTTGGCCGTAGCGTAGCAAGGACCGGGAACAGGGTTGTCACAAGCTCGTCATTTTTGTGTACAAAAAACAAACAGAGTCGGCGATGCCGGGCATGATTGACGGTTTGTCTGGGCTACTGACGGCGGGGGTACAGTTCGCCACAGGAACGTTTGCAGTCGTGTACCGCGAAGCCGTAGGAAGAATATCTATTTCAAGCGGGCGATCTCACAGCGGCTGCTGGCAGTAGATCGTTTTGGCGACCTCAGAAAACATTCCCAGCCTGCTTTGAACGATCCACAGTTATCTCCAAACAACAACCGCCCTTGCATTTCGCAATCGCCGGAGACACAAGGGCAGCCAGGGAAGGTCTGATTAAGTGTCTTCGCGGCACACAAAACTACTGATGGGCCAGTGTTTGTACAGGAAGCGATAGACTTAATCAGACCTTCCCTAGCAGCCTGTGGTGAAACTCAAATTTCAAAATCCAGCGCCTAAAGGCGCACTCAAAACAAAGCACTTGCGGCACCGCTGAAGCGGTGCCCTGATACGAATCTTACTTTCACCACAGGCTGCTAGGGATTATCTGATTCAGTCAGGTTGGGCAAGACGGGATGCTCGGAAGGGGCGACCCTCGGCGGCTAGAGCCGCTTGTGTGGTGGGTTCTAACGGCATGTCTACAGCTAGAGCCATGCCCCTTCAAAACTGTCCGGGAACCAACTTGATTAGAGTTTCCCTACAAAAGCCGGCGAGATTTGGGGAGTTGAAATTCCGTGTCGGGTACGGCTTTTCGATTTTCGCCTTATAGACACAGGCCGGGATGACGGAATTTCTTCCGGTCCCGGCCCGCGCTTCTTTCACCATGGCAGCCGACTCAGTTGGTCGGCGTGGGGGTAGCGTTAGCGGTGGTTGCCGCCGTCGCAGGCGTTGCCGCGGTGGTGGCGGCAGGAGCGCTCGCAGTGCTGTATCGCGAAAGCCGCGGGTAGAACGGTGTCACCTCGAACGGCATCTTGTCGCGGGCCGAAGTGATCGCAACTGGCTGCGCCTTCACGATCTCTACTTTGTCATCCCACGGGTTCAGCTTGACGCGTCCACCCAGAGGCAGTGCGGCGATCTGGTCCAACTTGTTCCAATCGAGCGCCGGAGCCGAGGTGGCCAGCGCCGCCATGCGCGTCACGATCCCGTTTTCGGTGATGTTGTTGCCGAGGTGGGCTTGCAAGAGGGCGCTCAAACTGGGAGCGCGCGCTTGCAAAGCCTTGACAAAAAGTCCCGCGCTTTCCAGTTTCTGAGCGTAGGGAGAGGCCTTCAGCATCTCGATGGCTTTCTTGTCCGCAGCAATTTCCTCTTCGGGAATGTGTTTGAACCCGAGGTTCTGGTAAGTCCCCTCGTCAGAGAACAGCATACGGTCATTGAACGCGTATTGGCTGCCCAGGTTATGTCCCAGAACAATGTGTGAAAGTTCGTGCGAAAGCACCATGGCCAGGCTGCCTTCATCGGGAAGCACGTCGATCAGCCCGCGGCTCACCACAATCGTGTTACCGACGCTGAAGGTCTCCAGCGGGGAAGTCGTCAGCACCCGCGTCCGGACCGGCCGCGGAAGTTCGATATTGTTCGTGATCAGCAGGTTATTCACCACGGTTTGCAGAATCTTGTCGACGTCGCCTTCGGGCGCCAGCAGCCCGGCGCGTTCCAGTCGTTCGACCACGTTGTCTTCCGCCTGCTGTTGCCATTCGCGCTCGGCCGCCAGCGGAGTTGCATCCTGTGCGGTGGGCGTATCGTCTTTTACGCTGTCCACCCGGATGTTAGTAAGCTCGTCATTGGCCGCTACCGCCTTCAGGTTATATCCCCACATGCGAGTCTGCGCTTTGAACGCGATCTTGTTCTTAGCCCCAGCCGTAAAGTCGCCTTCCTCGCTGTAGATGTAAGATGGCACCCAATAACCCGGGACCAGATTCAATCGCCAGCTATCCATGTGAAAGAAATAACTGTTCCGCGAAGGGCGCGCATAAGTGCCGTTCAGGCGCACAATGCTGAACTCCTGATCCTCAACCCAGATGCGGCCGAGAAAGCGTCCGCGTCCAGCGTCTTTTTTCGGCGTCAGATCAAACACCAGGCAGCGCACGTCGCCCAGGAACTCGCGCCGGGCGTAGTGAAAATCGTAGTGCTGCCGGTCAAAGTCGCTGCGGTCGGCGAAGATCATCCACGAGAAGCCCAGCGGCTGGTACTGGAACTTGAACTTCTTCGTGATTCCGCCCAGAAGACGCTTCTCCATGCCTTCGTCTTTGTCTTTGCCTTTGTCCGAAAGGTAGTCGCTCCGGTCGATCGAGTCGCTCAGGTCCATGCGTCCCAGAAAGTAATGATCATCCTGCGGAATCGGCCCCAGCTGCGGATCCTGCGCAAGGTTCTGCAGATAGGTTTCCACGATGGGAGTGCGCGGCGACAAAAACTTGATCAGATCTTTTTCCCGCAAGATCACGCGGTCTACAACCTGATCCATCGTGGTTGGTGGCGCCAGATTTGGCTGGGCCTGACTTGACGAAGCCTGGCTCGGCTGAGCAGCCGTCTGTACCGGCTGCGTCGCCGCAACCGGCTGTGGGTTCTGCGGCGCGGACGCCGACTGCTGGGCCACTGCCGACATCGTCACCGCTAGCAGAGCCAAAATCATCCAGTTCATGATGCTCACAACTTTCCGCATAAGTCTCATCTCCAAGGTGCTCAATACGCCAGTTGAAATACCACGTGCACAATTGCTGTCGAATCCATTGCCTGGCCGTTTCGCATGGCCGGCTTGAACCGCATCTTATTGGCGGCGGCCGCGGCGGTTTCATCAAGTCCATGGCCCAGACCCCGGACCACGCGATTCACGTGTAGCTGCCCGTTCGCCGCGAACTGCACTTCCAGCAGGACTTCGCCTTCCAGTTTCAGACTTCTCGCTTCGTCCGTATAAGCCGGATTTGGCTTGTACGTGATCTCGACGGTTGTAGTCGGCGGCCCGCTATCCACGCGCAGAATATGCGGTGTGTTCTGCGCGATCTGCTGCGAGCCAAAGCCTGAGCTTTGCACTCCGGCATTGCCGCGTCCGCTCCTGCGCCCGTCTCCTTGTCCCGCAGTTGCCACCCCATTACCAAAATCGGCACTCGCCACCGTTCCTTTAATCCCTTTCGCGCCACCCGACCCGTTGCCTTGTCCCGGCCCCACCGGCATGTCGAACGAACCCGCCGCGGCTGCGATCAGCTTGCCGTTCGGCTTGCTGTTTTCACTCGGCTTGAGCCCATTCGGATCGCCGAACCCGCCCGTCTGCACCTTCGCAATCGGAGCGTTCACCGTCGGTGTCATCGAACTTCCCTGGAATTCCCCGGTATGAATCAGCACTGGACGCGCGCCGCTCGTCGCCTTTAACAGTGCTGGCGCGAAATTATTCATCGCCACCTTGGGGGGTTCAATTTCCTGGGGCTGCGGCTTGGACGCGCGAATTTCCCGCGGCACGATCAGTTTCGGCTTCTCGAACACCGGCACCGCGGGCAGCAACTTCGCATGCACCGGTAGCGGCTTTGGCTTAGGCAACGGCTCCGGCCTAAGCGACGGCCGCGGCATCAACTCCGTTACGTGATAGTTCCCGCTGATCAGCAGCGTATCGGGTATTACAATCCCGAACAGGATCAAAAGCAGAATCAGACCCGTGAGAATCCCGTAGCTCGCTACGAAGGTCCGCCAGTTCCACTTCTTTTCAGGCAATAGGCCGAGTTGAAAACCGCCATCGTACGTTGGCATCCATGACTCCAAAAAGGGGCCCAAGCTGGGGAGAGCGCTCGGGGGTGGAGTCTTTACCTTAGGTGAGAAAGGTCAGGGGGTAAACGTGTCGCTTGCGCGTGTCCTTTAGTAACCACACTTAATGGGCAGGCCGATGGCCGATTACTTTGGTGTCGCCGCTCGGCGCCGCGCAAAAACGTAGAACACCGGAACGCCCGCCAGTATCGCCAGGCATCCGGCGGCAGAACTTTTCAGATTGTCGGTGAACGTGTAGTAGAGAAGTGCCGCGGAAACCAGCACAAATACTGCGGGAACCACCGGATATCCCCACACGCGATAGGGGCGCTCGGCGTGCGGCTCCCGCCGACGGAAAACGAACACCGTGCTGCCCGCGATCATATAGAACATCCACTCCGCGAAAATCGCCAGCGAAAAGAATTGCCGAAAACTGCCCCCCAGCAGCAGCAGAGCAATCGCGAGCGCACACTGCACCACAATCGCCAGCGACGGTGTGCGGAAGCGCGGATGAACCTCGGCAATCGCCTTGAAAAAATATCCATCGCGCGCCATCGCAAAGGGCACGCGCGCTCCGCTCATGATGGTACCGTTCAAAGTCACCAGCATCGAAACCGCCATACCCGCCGATACCAGGGTGGCGCCGGCGTGCCCCAGCACCAGCGCGACCGCGTCCGACGCGGGACGCTCCGAGCCAGCCACCGCCGCCGCCGGCAGCACATACTGAACCGCCGCATTCACCAGGATGTAGAGTGCGCCCACCGTGGCCACGCCCCAAATCAACGATAGCGGAATGTTGCGCTGCGGATTCCGTATTTCGCCCGCCACCATGTTCAGATCGTTCCAACCGTCGTAAGCCCACAGCGCCGCCACCAGCGCTGCGAAAAATCCAGCCACGCCGCCTTTTGCCCCTGTAAACTCGGTCGCAAAATTTGCCCAAGTTCCTCCGTTATAGGAAAAGCCGACCGCCACAATTCCGAGGATGATCGCCACCTTCAGCAGCGTGAACACAAACTGAAAGTCTCCGGCCCGGCGCACGCCAATGTAGTTCAGCCACGAAATCAAAACGGTGGCTCCGATCGCCACCAATTGTCCGTAGGTGACGGTGAATGGATGCGAAGTCGAAACATGCAAGAAGCTGGCATGGGAGAAGCAGGCATGCGACAAAAAAGAGAAGACCGGAAAAGTCTCCAGGATCCGCACCAGGCCGGTAGTGATGGTGGCAATCGAAGCCGGCTTAGCGATCAAAAACCAGGTCCATGCATATAGAAATCCCGCGAGCGGCCCGTAGGCGTCGCGAACATACACATACTCGCCGCCTGCCTGCGGCTTCATCGCGCCCAGTTCGGCGTAAGTAAGCGCGCCGAAAAAAGAGAGCAGCCCTCCGACCACCCACGCGAGATATACAACTCGCGCCGATCCCACCGCCTGCATCATCTCGGTTGGAACAAGGAAAATTCCGCTCCCGATGATCGTCCCAACCACCACCGCCCCAGCATGGGAAAGCCCGAGGTCGCGTGCCAGTTCCGGGCGGGAATGATTGTCCTTTGTTTGTAGGTCCATAATGTTCTACCGGCCGTTGGAAAGAAAGATTCTAACCGCAGAGCTGGCAAAGGAATCCAGCATTAACCAAAAAGATTTGACCCGTTGTACTCTGCGCACTCTGCGTCTCGGCGGTTCAAGCTTTTGATTCCACCCTCCACAACAGGCTCGCCGCGTATCCCACTGCAAACGTCACGCAGGTCCCGATCGCGACCCACCAGGTGAAAGCGACCTGCGACCATCTCCACAAATACAGCTCTATCGCCAATCCGCAAATCATGCCAACCATCGCTCCGCGCTGATTCGCGCGCTTGGTGAGCACTCCCAGCAGAAACACTCCGAGGAGCGCTCCATAAGCAACCGATGCGATTTGCAACCCGACCTCCACCACGCGTCCCACCCGATGCAGCGCCAGCACCGCCAGGCCGAACAGCAGCAGCGCCCACGCGACGGTTGCCAGTCGAGCCATCCGCAGCCGCCCCGCTTCGCTTACCTCCGGACGAAAGCCGGAACGAAAACGCAGATAGAAATCCATAATCGAACTCGATGACAGCGAATTCAGCGCCGCACTCAAGTTCGACATGGCCGCCGCCAGAACCGCGGCGATCAGCAGCCCCGCAATCCCGTGCGGCATCCGGCTTACGATGAACGTCGGATAGATCCTATCCGCCCGCCCGAAGGCGGACGATGGAACTTGGTAGTAAGCAAACAGCATCACGCCTACGAAAAGAAACAATCCAAACTGAAAAAAGACCGCCACTCCACTCGACAGCAAGGCCAGCACCGAGTGCCGCTGATTTCGCGCCGCAAGCAATCTCTGCACGATGAGCTGGTCCGTACCATGGCTTGCCGTCGTCAAAAACGCGCCACCGATAATCCCAGCCCACAGCGTATAGGGTGTCGCAAAATTCAAAAACGGCCAATGCGCCGAAAACGAAGCATCGAACACCTGGAACTTGTGCAGCCCACCCGCAATCGCCTGCACCGCCCCCCATCCTCCCGGCACCAGATGCAGAATCGTCACCAGCCCCACCAGCGTCCCGCCCACATAAATAAAGGTCTGCACCACATCCGTCCAGATCACCGCCGCCAGTCCGCCCTCAAACGTATAGATCAAAGTGAGCAGCGTGATGATCGCGATCGAAGCAATTTCGCCGGTGCCCAGCGCAATCGACACCACAATCGACACGGCATACACGCGCACTCCCTCCGCCGCCGCCCTTGTCAGCAGAAACAGGCCCGCCGTCACCGTGCGCAGCTCCGGACCAAACCGCCGCTCAATGAGTTGATAAGCCGTGTACAGCTCGCCGCGAAAATACTGCGGCAGCAGCACAAAGCTAATGATGACGCGCCCGATCACATACCCCATTACCACTTGCAGAAAAGTAAAATTCGAATCGTAGGCTAGGCCGGGAATACTGATAATGGTCAGGGTGCTGGTCTCCGCCGCCACAATCGACAGCGAAATCGCCCACCAAGGAATGTTGCGGTCGGCAAGAAAGTAGTCTCGCATCGTCCGCTGCCGCTTGCGAAACCGCAGCCCGAACAGCGTGATCCCCGCCAGGTAAGCCGCAATAATCAGCAGGTCGATCCGATTCAATCCCAAGCGATTCCTTCCATCTCCAGCGTAGAGATGCGGCTTGCCGCGTCTCCGTTGGCCAGCAAGGAGTTCGCAGCATTGTACAAGCATGTTCGGCGCCGCGAACCGCCGCCGAACGAATTACGCGGAACCTGTGTTAGAACTAGCGCGATGCCCTACTATCTCGGAATCGACGGCGGCGGCACCAAAACCCGCTGCCTTCTCGCCGACGAAACGACTGTGCTGGCTATGGCAATGACCGGCGGCAGCAACATCGTTCGCCTCGGCGAGACGCAGGCAAGAGAAGCTTTGCACGCCGCCATCCACCAGGTTTGCATCACCGCCAAAATTTCTCCCGACCATATTCGCGCCATCTGTATTGGAGCCGCCGGCGCTGCCCGGTCCGAAATCGCCACGAGGATTCGCAGCATCATTGCCGAGGTAACCGCAATTGCTTCCACAAACATCGAGGTCGTTGGCGATACCGTAATCGCCCTCGAATCCGCTTTCGGCGCGGGTCCCGGCGTGATCGCGATCTCCGGCACCGGCTCCATCGTCTACGGCCGCGACGCTGCCGGTCACACCGCACGCGCCGGAGGCTGGGGATTCGCCGTTTCCGACGAAGGCTCCGGCCACTGGATCGGCCGCCGTGCCATCACCGCCATCCTGAGCGCCCGTGATCAATGCCTCGAAACCGTGCTTACCGCCATGGTCCTTCAAGCCTGGAAACTCAACACCATCGACGAACTCGTACCGCAAGCGAACTCGACACCACCACCTGATTTTCCGCGCCTGTTTCCCCTCGTTCTCCACGCCGCCGACGATGGGGATGCCGTCGCCCGCGATCTTTTGGCCGATGCTGGAGCGAAGTTGGCTGACCTCGCGGCCATCGTTGTCCGGCGCCTTGCGCCGCTAGATCCACTGGCCATGCTCCCCGTGGCCGCGCTCCCCGTGGCAATGACGGGCAGTGTCTTTCGTCGGTCTTCCGATGTGCGCGAGGTTTTCTACAATACGCTGCAGAAGAGCTTTCCCGGCCTCAACGTGCGTCAAGATCTGGCCGAGCCCGTCGAAGGCGCGCTAGCCAGGGCACGCGCAATAAAGATGTAGAGACGGGGCTTGCCCCGTCTGACGCAGACTGACCTGTGATGTTCGACAACGAGATGTCCGAAAAGAAAATGTTCGAAGAAGAAACGGGGTTGCCCTCAACGGCATCGGCAACGCCGCCGCTTGCCCCCGCCGATCTGCTCCACACCGCCGCCGACCCCGACCTCACCGAGGACTTGGCCATGGCCCTCCTCAAGCGCGCCGACTTGCCCCCGGAAGTCCTGGAGCAACTCGCCAAAAACACCAACGCGCTCAAGGGCCGAAAGGTAAAGATCGCGCTGGCCAGCCATCCGCATACACCACGCCATGTCTCGGTGCCGCTTGCACGCCAGTTCTACATTTTCGATTTGATGAAAGTTGCGCTCTCGCCCAGCGTGCCCGCCGACGTAAAAGTTGCCGTCGACGATGTCCTAATCTCGCGCCTCAAGACGATCACCATCGGCGAACGTCTAACGCTGGCCCGCCGCGCCTCGGGCAGAGTAGCCGCCGCGCTCCTTCTGGATGTGGCAGGCATGGAAGGTAAGACTCGCGATGGCCGAAACGTGGATGTCAGAGTCACTGACGCCGAAACCGTAGCTCGCGAGACCCGAGTCATGCGGACCGCACTCGAAAACGCGCGTCTAACCGAAGCTCTCGTCATCAGCTCCGTGCTTCGTCCCGCCGCCAGCGCAGCCCTGGTGCATGCGGTCGCGCAGCACGCGAAGTGGTCCCGCCGCAGAGAAGTTCGCGCCGCCCTTCTGCGAACCGAGCATCTCTCTCTAGCGCGCGCCCTGGAATTCAGCCGCGAAATCCTCACCCCGCTGCTGCGCGACCTACTCGCCAGTTCGCGTCTTCCCGGCCAAATCAAAGACCAACTCCTCTGTGAGAGCGGCAGCCATGAGTCAGGCCATCTATAAGTTTGTCATCCCGAGCGATGGATGGGCGGTAGTGGGCGACCTCATTTTTGACAAGCGAGTGCCCCATGTCTCGCGCTTTTCGAGACGTGGGGCCTTTCGCTGCTCATGCCTGCTGCTGCGGTGCCGCCCCCTGCGTCTTGGCCTCCCCGCGCAGCAATCCCACAATCTTCTCGTACAACATCGAGCGCGTCATATACCGCTCATTGGCGCTGGTGATATACCGAATCTGCATTTCCACTCCCGACGAGGTCGGGCGCAGATGAATCGCTGGAGCCATTGCCAGCGCCTTACGATACCCAGCCGATTTCTGCCATTCTTGCTCGGCCTGCGCCGCGCTCGCCCGCGTCTCTTCCTCCACCAGTCGCTGGATTGCTTCCACCAGCGGATAAGGATTTTCCCCCTGCCCCACCACCACCTGCAGTTCATCCCACAACCACTGTCCCGCAGTCGAAAAATTAAAGTAGTGTCCCTCGATCGCAAAGCTGTTCACGAACGCGACCTTGCGTCCGGTCGGATGCCCGGTATCGGTCCAGTTACCGGTTTCGAGCAGCATCGTGCGCAGCAATCCGATCTCAATCACTTCGCCGACCACGCCATTGATCTCCACCCAATCGCCGACTCGAATTCCGTTTCGTCCCATGAGCACGAACCATCCAACAAATCCGACGATAAAATCCTTGAGCGCTATCGTCAGCCCGGCGCCCGCTAATCCGAGGATGGTCGGCATCTGGTTCGGCACTCCAAAAATCACGAATCCAATCAGCAGAACGCCCACTGCCTGCAATGCGAATCGAACCACTCCACGCAGGGTGAGAAGGTGCTTCTTGTCCGGAGCGGCATGGGTGTAAAGCCGGTCCACCATGAGGCTCCCGAGATACACCAGCACGACCACAAAGAGCACCCAAAGAACGGATCGCAGCATGCCGTGCAGGACGGCCCGCTGCTGGCCTCCCGTAACCTCGATCCAGTTGCCGTAGATTGCCTGCAATTCCTGCTCCTCTCGAATGCGCCTGTCGAGGCCAGAGAGCAACTTCTGGTTGCTGGAAAAATGTTTAAGGGAGTTCACGGCTGTCGCGGTGTCTTCTTTCGAAGCTGTCTCGGCCGCGGCCTCTTTTCGAAGCTCCGTCGTCCGCTGCTTGGTCTCTTCTCTTTGCGGCTTTTCCTCGCGAACGCGGCGTTGCAGGGATCCGTGTTGCGTAGCCAGGTCGTTTGCAATCTCCTCGGCTTCGCGCCGCGCCGACTCGATGAGCGCGCGCTTCTCTCGCAGCCACATCCAGGCACGCACCTGGCCCGCCAGATTGCTGGCGCCGAATTCGACCGCCGCGCCCGCCGAAGTCCCCGCTGGGTTCTGACCCTGGCGTTGCTGCAACTCGTGCTCTGCCGCTTCGTGTTGATCCCGCTGTCGCTGAACCGCGTCCTCCTGATTGCCTCCCGCTCGGGCCAATTCCTGCTGCGCGTCTTCGATCTCATCCTCATCCAGAGCTTGTTCCGCATCCAGCAGATCCTTCTGATCCGAGAGCGCGTCTTTTTCGCTGGGCTTGGCGGAGGACATCCGAGCCTTGAGTTGCTCGAGCTGCGATAATGTCTCCGCCTGCCCCGCTTGCGCCTCTTGCAGTTTCAAATAGAGGCCGCGGTTCTTGGGATACTGAGCAGGCCGCTGTTCGGTGGCAAGGCGCAGCGCATCTGCAAAAGCCAGGTCCACCGCATGGTCCGCGATGCGCGCCGCTTCCTGCGCGAATCGTTGCTCTTCCGGAGTGATTGCCAGAGCAGCCAGCGCGCGCGCAGTAGAGAGTGGCCGGTCGTCAACCAGATGAGCCTCGGCCTCTGCGGCCGTGATCTTGCCAGGGCGACTGCTCTCTCGCGTCGCAAAATAGGCGGCGCCAGTCCCCAGCACCACCACCACCAACACCACGATCCCCCACCGTAGCCGTTTCATCGAATCACCCCAAAGCTAGCGTAGGGACAAACGCCCTCGTCCGTCCAGCCGAGCGAGGCTCGGCAGCGCATCATCACAACATCGACGGCGCAGCCCCACATCACGGCACCCAATCCGCAAGAAACACGTTCGTCTCCCGCTGCGCCTTCCCGTTACGATGCGATATCCAAACCAACTGCGTTCCATCCGGACTCAACATCGGGAACCCGTCAAACCCCTCGCTAAACGTAATTTGCTCCAGGCCGGTACCGTCCACGTTGATCGCGTACAGCTCGAAGTTTACCGTCCCGCCCGTGGAGCCGAGGTTCGGCGCAAAAATAATCCGCTTCCCGTCCGGATAAAACGACGGCGCAAAACTCGCCGCATTCAAATTCGTAAGCTGCCGCACATTTCGCAGATGCTTTTCGCCGGTCGTAGCCAAAGTAGAAGCCGCGGGGCCAGTCCCCGCCTGTGCACAAGCCCTCCGCCCCGCCAACTGCCCGGCAAGCAATAAAATGTTCAAAAGCAGCCTGAAAGTTGTCATTGGAGGAAAAGTGTAGCAGGCAAACCGCTCGTGTGGCGCGGGCAGTCTTGCCCGCGTTTCGGCAGCACCGCAAAGCTCAGGGAGTCGGCAGCCCCGGTGACTCGCCCCTCCACGACGCCTGAACTGCCCGCATGATAAATTTATCGCCGGTCGTACCTCAATAACCCGCCGCCGCTGCGGCCCGAGAATGTTCGATGAAAAAAATCGCCCTCGCATTTCTGCTGCTTTTCGCCGTCACTTCCTACGCCAAGAAAGAAAAACCAGCGCAGGGCTCCGACCTCCTCGTCCAACTGGAAGCCGACTTTGCCCAGGAAGTCGCCAGGCACGGCCACGATGCTTTCCTCACGTACTTCGCCGAAGATGGTGTTGAAGTCGTGGACGGCGGCGCATTCGACAACAAAGACGCCATGCGCAAACAAGCGCCCTGGCCCGAAGGTACGACTCTCACCTGGACGCCCGTCAAAGCCGATATGGCCGCTTCCGGCGATCTCGGCTACACCTACGGCAATTACGTCTATACCGCCAAAAATAAAGATGGCAAGCTTGTCGCCAGCTATGGCAAGTACACCTCGATCTGGAAAAAACAAAAAAACGGACAATGGAAGGTGGTAGTGGATGTGGGAAACTCTAGCCCCGACCCAAAATCAGGGAAGTGAGGGCAGCAGGCTGCGGAGGAACTCGGGTTCAGCATCAGCCCAGGCCCGCCCGTAGAGACGGGGCTTGCCCCGTCTTAGCAGACACGGCAATCTGCCGAAGGCGCGCCTTTACGCTGCGCCTAAGAGTCTGTCACACTGGCCACTGACCACGATTCGCTGATCCCATGGGCAAGATTCACATTCTCTCCGAGAGAGTTGCCAACCAGATCGCTGCCGGCGAGGTGGTGGAGCGTCCCGCGTCGGTGGTGAAGGAGTTGCTGGAGAACGCGCTGGACGCCGGTTCCACGCGCATTCGCATTCAGGTGGAGGCGGGCGGGAAGAAACTGATCCAGATCACCGACAACGGCTGCGGCATGGTGCGCGACGATGCCATGCTCGCCTTCGAACGCCACGCCACGTCGAAAATCAAAGACACCGACGACCTGCTCACCATTTCGACCCTGGGATTTCGCGGCGAGGCGCTGCCTTCCATCGCTTCGGTGTCGCGCCTGCATCTGGAAACGCGCGCGGAAGAAGAACCCGCCGGTACGGTCCTCGAAATTAACGGCGGCAAGATCATCCGCGTGGAAGAAGCCGGGCTGCCTCTGGGAACTTCGATCACGATTCGCGATCTCTTCTTTAATACGCCGGCGCGTAAAAAGTTTTTGAGATCGGAGTCCACCGAGCTGTCCCACATCGCATCGCTCGTAACCCATTACGCGCTGGCGCATCCGGAAAAGCATTTCGAATTACACTCCGCCACCAATGCCTTGCTGGTGGCGCCGCCCGTGGCCGGCCATCGCGAGCGCGTCTACCAGGTGTTTGGACGCGAGACCCTTGAGCAGTTGATCCCGCTGGCGGCGATGCAGCCACTGGAGCGTATCGGACTGCCGCAACCCCCGCCGTGGCGTCGTGCCGCGGACACTCTTGTCCGGGAAACCTTATCCTCCAAGTCAACGCAGTCAGGACCACCCGCTCAGTTTGCAGCGGAGTCGCAGGCGGGAGTATCCGCACCCCAGGATTTCGGCGAAGTGCGTCTGCACGGTTTCGTTTCCAAGCCGGAAATTCAGAAGCTCAATCGCAATTCGATTTTCATTTTCGTGAACGGACGACTGATTCGCGACCGCCTCATTCAACATGCGATCATCGAGGCGTATCGAAACATTTTGCCCCCTACCGTCTATCCAGTCGTCTTGCTATTTATCGAGATGCCAACCGCCGAAGTGGATGTGAATGTGCACCCGTCGAAGACCGAAGTCCGCTTCCGTCAGCAAACGGTGATTCACGATTTCGTGCGCGAGTCGGTACGCGCGGCCCTGATGAAGGCACGGCCAGTCCCGCAGTTCTTGACGGAAATTCGAGCGCAGCCATCGGCAAGTGCTGGCCTCACCAGTCCCGCGATCTCTCAGGGGCAGCACAGCGGCGAAGGTCGGCAGCCTGCCCCGTGGCTCGACTTGTACGAACCCGCGGCGGCGGGCGGCTTCGCGCTGCAGGCGCCGGAGGTTCCGGCGACAACGGCGCACCTCGAGTTTGAAGGCGGAATTGCAATCGAGGCCAACGCGGCCGTGTCGCTGGCGCGCCCGCCGGAGGCAGCAGGCAATTCTCAGCCAATTCCAGATCACGGCTGCGCCCCGCCAATCGCGCAAGAGCCGCAAGCCGCGCCAACTTTAGAGTCGCTGCGAACCCTCCGCCCGCTAGGCCAGATTCGAAATTCATTTATTCTTGCCGTCAACGAAGACGGTCTCTGGATCATCGATCAGCATGTAGCCCACGAGCGCGTACTGTTCGAGCGAGTTCTGCGGCAACGCTCGGCGCAAAAGGTGGAGAGCCAGCGTCTGCTCATGCCCCTCGTCATCGAACTGACTCCGGCACAGCAAGCCATCTTCAGCGACATTGCCGAAGAACTGGCGCACAATGGTTTCGAGGCGGAACCGTTCGGCGCGCGCAGCGTAGCCGTAAAAATCGCACCAGCGGGCGTGGATGCGGCGCAAATCGAGCACATGCTCAACGAAATCTTCGAGCAACTCACGCGCGAAGACCAGGTCATCAATCTCGAAGCGGTGCGGACCCGCATCGCCGCATCGATCGCATGCCACGCCGCCATCAAAGTCAATATGCCCCTCGAGCAAAACAAAATGGAATGGCTGCTGGCGGAGCTCGCAAAAACCGACCATCCTATGACTTGCCCGCACGGCAGGCCGGTGGTGCTGCGCTATTCCATGCAGGATATTCAGAAGGCATTCAAGAGGATCTAGCTGCGAGCTGCGAGCTTCGGGCCGCGAGCAATTCATCTTTTGGATGTACCAGAGAGCTTCGTAGCCCGCAGCTCGCGGCTGGAAGCGTAGAGCCACCAAGGCATGGGCCAATCTGCGATCGCTGTGTTCTAATCGAAATCATGACCGACCTGGAACTCCTAGAGGCTCGCACGCACAAGTGGCGCCTGGACGGCCAGCCCGTGCACATTATCGATGAGGCGCGCGCCTTCCTCGAGTCGGTGGGATTTTGTCTGATGTATCCGATGCGGCCCGCGATTCTGCTGCCGACTTTCATAGGTGCCTGGGTGGGTGCCGATGACAAGCTGCCGATGCGTCAGCATGCTTATAACGATCCGCGGGCGAAAGAAGCGACCGAACTGATGGTGCGCGCGCTGCGTGACCGGGCAGCGTACGAGGCTCCGCTGTTTGACGAGAACAACGCCTTCTTGCTGGCGGCCTCGGTGTTTCCTTATTTCTATGCGCTCGTAGGGGAGCGCAACCCGAAGCAGCCGCCGGCAACCGGACCGCGGTCGCCCTATTCGCCATTGGCCTGTGACGCTTTTGAAATCATCCGGCGCCGTGGACCGATTTCGAAAACCAAACTAGGCGAGATGCTGGGCGGCTCGGTTTCGAACGCCGGCCTCGATCGCGGCCTCAGCGAACTCTGGGCCAAACTGCGCATCACGCGCGTTGACTACACAGTGGAGGAAGGCTCGGTGTGGGACGAATTGTCCCGCTGGGCCCCGGATGTAGTGCGCGAGGGCGTGGGAATCTCGGTGCCCGAAGCACTCTCCGCGCTGGTATCAAAATATCTGGACTGCGTGGTTGCCGTGGATGAGGGAGAAGTCGAGAATTTCCTGGCAAACTTCGTTCCGCGCACGCGAGTGAAAGAAGCGATCCACGCCTTGCTCTCCGCGCGCGAATTGAGCTTCGTGCATGTCGGGAGCAAGTCGCTTCTGCAAATAACTCCGCCAAAAGTAGAATACGTCCCCAAGCCCCGCCCAGAGCGCGTCAGCTGAAGAGTTGAACCGCAGAGGGCATTGCATATCTCCCGGGTATCTGCCTGGTTTTCCCCTGTGTTTCCCCGTGGTGTTTCCCCCGTGCCCCGTGTGGTGAAGCTCTCTCTCGCTCCGTGTACAATGCTCACTTCGCCCAATGACAGATTCTTCCCAACGCAAACTCATCATCGCCATTGACGGCCCAGCCGGAGCCGGCAAGAGCACGATCGCTTCCCGACTGGCGCGCAAACTGGGCTACGTGAATCTGGAGAGCGGGGCCATGTACCGCGCGCTGGCGCTGCGGGCCATCGAGTGGGACGCCTCGTTCGATGACGAAGCCACGCTGCTGAAGATGGCGGAGGATTCGCACATTATTCTCGAGCGCTCCATCGGGGGCAATCGGGTCTTGCTCAACGGCAAAGACATTTCGGCGCGCATTCGAGAGCGCGATGTGAGCGAGGCGGCGTCGCGCGTCTCGGTACATCCCAAAGTGCGAGAGTGGATGGTGGCGCGGCAGCGCGAGATGGGCATCGCCGGCGGCGTCGTGATGGAGGGCCGCGATATTGGGACAAAGGTTTTTCCCGATGCCGATCTAAAGATTTTTCTCGACGCCGACCCCGTGATTCGCGAACAGCGGCGCCTCGACCAGCAGAAAGTAAAAGGCGCGCCGGCGCAGGCGATGGCTGCGGAGCTTCGCGAGCGCGACCATCGGGACCGCACCCGCGCGGCTTCTCCGCTGGTCGCCGCCGAGGATGCCGTGGTCCTCGACTCCACGAATTTGAGCGAAGACGAAGTTCTCAATCGAATCCAAGAATTGGTGGAGCAGCGACTGGTGCCGAGGGGCTAAGGGTTTGCGCTCGCGACGAAAAACACCGCCCAAGCGGAGCTTGGACGAACACCCTATCCCGTTGCAGCGATAGGTTAAGACCCGATGATTTGGATTCGCTGGAGGGGTAACATTTATCGTTCCAGTATTGACGCCGGCTGCTGCGCTGTACTTGTAGTGGCGGAAACTGCGGGATCCCTCGTTTTGTGTGGTGACCAGCACGAACGGGACAATGTACCAGATATCTTTTGGAATAACGCAAGGCCCGAGGCAGTGGAAGTTGGGTCGATGGTAGGTCCGATTGCCACCGCCACGGAGGTTGACGGCGAAGCAGGGCCGTGGGCGCTTCGCGCACGGAGACCGGCGATGCATTGTGGATTTGACCTGGACGCTGACGAAGCGCATGCCGAGGTCGCGAGGTCGTAGGGAGAGCTCTTTCCCCAAGGCTTCGTTACTTGGAAGTCCTGTTCGGGGGCTTCGTCATGAAGCGCATTTCGGCTTACTCGCCGCTTTCCTTAGAAGGACGGATTTTCATACCCGGCGATTTCAAAGTTCCCCCCTCTTCAATGGGTCCCCAAATAGAAAAAGCGCGGCCGTTCGCCACGCCTTTGTTTTTTTGACTCTATATATCCGAAATAAAAAATTTGGGGGGCGATTGGACAAATCTCCGATATTTATATTTGGAATGGAATCAGAGGGATCAGAGGAAAAAGGCAATTTGGGGGCTGGATAACTTTCCGAAGTACAGTGACTGATGGTCACCTAACTGCGGCGGCGCGCTCTCACCGATTGGGCACGTGTTGTTGCGCAGCCCCCGGTTTTACAGAAAGAAGTTGATTTACGATGCTCGCCCGCTGAACGGTATCTGCTTTCCCCTCGATACGCGGCGAGCCCTGTCTTGGCAGGCGAAAAAACCTACGAAGCCGGAGTTTCTCCGCCGCCTGCCAGTTTCCAAAATGGGGCGGCTGGGCTTGCCCGTATTGGCATCCTGGCAGCGCCGCCGACATCTTAACCTTCTTGCCGGTCATTGCCGGAATCATCACAAATTGACGTGATGGAGCGCACTTAGCGGAATGGGGTTTCGCCCTACACTTTCACTAATCCGGTTAGCGCGGTTCATTCGCGGAAAAGTTGGGATCACTTTTTCTCAGCTTGGAATCGCAAGGGCGGAATGTTCCGTCGCTATGTGGCGATGGGCTGGGCGGCGGGCTAGATTTTTTAGGAGTGGTGTCGGCATGAACGTCGTGACCCAATTTCCGGCGGCACACGATTACGAGCGCGAGCTGCGCTTCCGGGCTATGTTTGAAGGGGCCGCGATTGGAATCGGGATTTGCCAGCTCGATGGCCGGATGGTGGAAGCGAATGCGGCACTCAGCGGAATGCTCGGGTACAGCCGGCAGGAACTGACGGGCACCCACGCTGGCGATTTCTTTCCCGAAACTCGCCCCGAAATTCACTCCGAAATTCATGCTGACGTTGATTCTGAACTTCATCGCGAGATAGGCGGCGAAATTAGTCGTGAAGTTTTCCTTGACAATGTTTTGCTGGAACAACGACTGCTGGGCGAGCTGATGCGAGGCGAGCGCGGCTCCTTCGAAATCGAAAAGCGCTACCGGCGCAAAGACGGATCGAAGCTCTGGGGACATCTTTCGGTGTCGCTGGGGCGTGACGCCCGCCGGCAGCCCGCCTTCCTGATCGCAATGCTGGCGGACGCGACCGAGCGCAAGCGGGTGGAAGAACATCTGCGCGAAGCGGAGAAGATGGAAGTGATCGGACGGCTGGCGGGAGGAATCGCGCACGACTTCAATAACCTGCTGACCGGGATTCTGCTGTACTGCGACCTGCTGAGTGCCGGATTGGAGAGTGGTGGATGGGAGCAAAGTGAGCTGTGCCAGCACGTTGAAGAGGTGCGGATGGCGGGCGAGCAAGGGGCGGCCTTGACCCAGCAACTATTGGCGATCGCGCGCAAGCAAGCGGCGAAGCCGTGCCCGATCCCGATCAACGCGATTGTCACTTCCACGAAAAATCTATTGCAGCGGCTGATCGGCGAGCAGATTGAACTGATCGTTGTGCTCGACTCCGCGCTCGACTCGGAACTCGACTCCGGCGCCGGACTTGTGCTCGCCGATCCGGCGCAATTGCGGCAGATCCTGATGAACCTGGTGCTCAACGCTCGCGATGCGATGGCGCAGGGCGGAAAGATCAGGTTGAGCACGCGGGCGGTGGAATCTCCCCGTGAATTTCCTGGTAAAGCTGAGCCCGGGAGCGCCCGGCGGGCCGTCTCGCTGGTGGTGATCGACAACGGTTGCGGGATGGATGCGGAGACGCGCGCACGCTTGTTCGAGCCTTTCTTCACCACCAAGAAGCCGGGAGAGGGAACGGGGCTGGGTCTGGCGACGGTGCAGCGTATCGTGAGCGAAGTGGGCGGGATGATCGAGGTGGAGAGCGAACCGGGATGCGGCACCTGCGTTCGAGTGTTTCTTCCGGCGATCGAGCAGTCATCGACGCGGGAGGCATCGATCCAGCGGACTTCGACCGGACATTCTCCGACCAGGCTCTTTTCGAATCAGGCGAGCCCGCTGGTCGCGCTTGCCTACGCGGGCGAACTGGCTCGCGAAACCGGCGAAAAAACTATTTTGCTGGTGGACGACAACGCCCCGGCGCGCAAATCCATGCAGCGCGTCTTGCTGGATGCAGGGTACCGGATTCTGGCAGCGTCCAGCGCGAAACAAGCGCTCAAGGTTTTCGCGGAACATTCCGGCGCAGTCGATCTGCTGATCGCCGACTTCATGATGCCGGGATTGAATGGACAGGCAGTCGCTGAAAAATTCCTGCGGCAGAAGACGGACTTGAAGGTCCTGCTGATTTCCGGCTACCAGGACGCGCCCGATGAATCGGTGGTGGGCGCGGTTGAGACGATTCGCAAACCATTTTCCGGAAGGGCTCTGATCGAACGCGTGAGTGAAGTTCTTCATCGGGAAGTTGGTCGGCCGTGAAGTTAGTTGATCGAAATTAGACGATCGGAAATAGTCGATCGTGAGGTTTGAGCTCGTGAAGTCCAGTAACACCTAGGGAGATTTCGCATGTTTACTGCATCGACCGCCGCCGTCCTCAGTCATAGCCCCAGCCATGTCCCGCAAATCGAGGGAGCGAATTTTTTAAACCTTCTGATCGTGGACGATGACCGCACCATCCGCGAGGCCTGCCGCGAGGTGGCGCAGTCGTTGGGATTTAACACGCAGGTGGCGGAGTCTGCCGAACAAGCCTACCGGATGCTCGACAGTTCGAGCACCGACGCGGTGCTGCTGGACTTGCGGCTGCCGGGTGCGGGCGGTCTGGAAGCACTGCATTCGATCAAGAAGCATAGCGCGGATGCGCTGGTGATTGTGGTGACCGGCTATGGAACCGTACAGTCGGCGGTGCAGGCAATGAAGGATGGGGCGTACGACTACGTGACCAAGCCCTTCAGTATGGAAGAACTGCGGTTGCTGCTGGAGCGGGTGGCGGGGCATCTGCGGTTGAAGACGGAGAACCGGGTGCAGCGGGAGTCGATCAAGTCGCGGCAGGGGTTCGGCAACATCATCGGGCGCGCGCCGGAGATGGAGAAGCTCTACCGCATTATCGCGAAAGCGGGACAGAGCGCGCATCCGGTGCTGATTCTGGGGGAAAGCGGGACGGGCAAGGAGTTGGTCGCGAAGTCCATTCACTTCGCCGACATCTTCCGCAACAAGCCGTTCATTCCCGTGGACTGCGGGTCGCTTGTGCCTACGCTGATTGAAAGCGAATTGTTTGGGCACGTGCGCGGCGCCTTCACGGGTGCGACGAATCCCAAAGACGGACTGCTGGCGATCGCCGAAGGGGGCACGGTGTTTCTGGATGAAATTGGCGAGCTGCCGGTGGACTTGCAGGCGAAGCTGTTGCGGGCGATTCAGGAGAAGGAGATTCGTCCGGTGGGAAGTGTGAAGCGGGTGCCGATCAACGTGCGGATTCTAGCCGCGACCAATCGCGACCTGGAGCGGGCGGTGGCCGAGGGCACGTTCCGCCGCGACCTTTTCTTCCGGCTTAATGTGCTGACCCTGCGGATTCCGGCGTTGCGGGAGCGGAGGCAGGACATTCCGCTGCTGGTGGCGCATTTTCTGGAGCGCATCGGGCACGCCGCGGGATTCGAGAAGACAATTTCGGACGAGGCGATCAAGGCGCTGCTGAATTACGACTGGCCGGGCAATGTGCGCGAACTGGAGAACTCGCTGGAGCGAGCGTGTGCGCTGAGCAGCGCACACGAGATTCAGATACGCGATCTTCCCACCCAAATTTACAGCGTGCCCATCGATTTGATGGCGATGAGCCAGCCGAGCAATGGCATCGTGCCCATCGCGGAACTGGAGAAACAGACCATTCTGAAAGCACTGGCGCAGGTGAACGGAGACAAGATGCTGGCGGCGCGACTACTGGGCATTGGAAAAACCACGCTTTACCGCAAGTTGAAAGAGTACGAGTCCCAAAACTGGGCGTTCGCGCACAGCGTTGGTGCCAGAACGGGAGATTAAGCTGGGCTCGATCGCATAAGTCATTTATTTTCAGGGTGAAGCTGTTGGCCCGGAAATTGCGAAAGGAATCGGCATGATCCTTCTTGTGACGGCAAGCGCGCGGGCATCGGAATGCGCCGCGGCGCTGAATCAAAGTACAGGCGAACGGGTTGTGGTGGCGGAAACTCTGGCACGGGCAGCCACATTTTTACGGTCGCAGAGCTGCCTTGCCGTGGTGCTTGATCAGCACCTTCTGGAAACCGAGCCCCATGAAGCGGAGCGCACGCTCGAACACCTGGGCACTGCGATTGCGGTGCAAGTCAATCTGGCAATCAGTGGGATGGAGCGTCTGGTGCGGGAGGTCCGTGGGGCCGTGCAACGTCGCCAAAGCGAGGAAGTGAGAGCCCGCCAAGCGGCGATCGGCAAGCTTCACAGCGAACTGAATGGCACGGTCACGGCGCTGCTGCTGTCGAGCGGACTGGCGCTGAAAACTCCCGGGCTGCCGGCGGGGGCGGCCGCTAAGCTGGAATCGGTGCACGAACTGGTGCGGAAACTCCGGAAGCAATTGGAGACTGAGGGAGCAACGGGAGAGCTCGAACAGGCTGCAAGCCCCTGATGATCGTCCGATTAAGTCTTGGTTGGCAAAAACCGGGTGATGGGCGACTCTCGGCGGCTAAAAGTCTGCCTTTGTGGCGGGTTCTAGCGGCACGGCTGAACAGGTTGCGCAAAAATGCTATGGGGGGAACCTGGAACCATAGTGGCTGAAGCCGAAGTCATTTTCAGCGGCGTATTGTCGTGCCTGAAGGGAATACCCAGATTAGAATCACGCGTCTTGCGGTGACATGTAAGGCCGCGCATTCAAAACTATCGGAGAGCCAACTTAATCAGAGCTACCCTAACAGTCCGTGGCAGAACTTCTCAAAAAGTACGGGGCGGGTGTCCCATTCCAACGACGCGTAAGTATAACGGGGGTTGTCCTTGAATGTTGACCGAGAAAAAACCGAGTGTGCCCCACTCATCGCGTCTTTTCCGATGAGTGGGATTCGCCGCGCCTACTTCTTCAGCACCACCCCAATCCCCAACTCCCGCAACTGCCCCTCCGCCACCGGCGTGGGCGCTTCCATCATTAAGTCCTTCGCGGCGGCGGTTTTGGGGAAGGGAATCACTTCGCGCAGACTATCCGCTCCCGCCAGAATCATCACGATGCGATCGAGGCCAAGCGCGATCCCGCCATGGGGCGGCGTCCCGTATTCCAGCGCTTCCAGAAAGAATCCGAAGCGCGAGCGCGCTTCTTCTTCCGTCATGCCGAGCGCGTGAAAGATTCTGCTCTGCACATCCTGCCGGTGAATACGGATCGAGCCCGATCCGAGCTCCGTCCCATTCAGCACCACGTCGTAGGCGAGTGCGCGCACCATGGCCGGATCGCTTTCCAGCTTGTCCATATCTTCATCGTGTGGAGAAGTAAACGGATGATGAGCCGCGTTCCATCGCCTCTCGCCTTCATCCCACTCGAACATCGGAAAATTCGTTACCCACAGAAAACGGTAGTCGTCTTTCTGGAAAAATTTGTGCCGGCCGGAATACTTCTGCGACAAAGCCACACGCAGCAGTCCAGCCGAGGCATAGATCGCCAGTTCCGCGGGCGTAACGCGTTTGCTGGCCGGATGCGCGTCTCCAGACGAGCCCGCCTGCGCCGAACCCACCACCAGCACCAGCAGATCGTCCTCCGCCGCGCCCGCTTTCAAGCGCACCTTCGCTCCCGCGTCGGGAAACTTGGTCTCGATGCGCTTGAAATCTTCAAACACGCGCGCTCCGCCCTTCGCGACAAACAGCGGCTTGATGTCGTCGCGCTCCTTGCGCGAAAGCTCGCCCACATGGGGAATGCGAATCGCAATCACCGGCAAATCTTTATGGATCGCGAGCGTTTCCAGATCGGTGGGAGAAAAACAATCGCCCACATCGGTGAAGGCGGGCAAGCGCAAATCGGGCTTGTCGATGCCGTACTGCCGGATAGCATCGTCAAAATCCATGCGCAGAAAAGGCGTCTTGATCTCATGCCCCGCGGCTTTGAAGGCCGCAGTCAAGAAACTCTCTACCACCTCCCAAACCCGCTCCGCTTGCGGGTATGACATTTCAAGATCGATCTGGGTAAATTCCGGCTGGCGGTCGGCGCGCAGATCTTCGTCGCGGAAGCAGCGCACGATCTGGAAATATTTATCGAAGCCTGAGATCATCAGGATCTGCTTGAACAGTTGCGGCGATTGCGGCAAAGCGTAGAAAGATCCCGGCGACACGCGGCTGGGGACAAGATAATCGCGCGCGCCCTCCGGCGTCGAGCGCGTCATGAACGGCGTTTCAATTTCAAAGAAACCCTGCGCCGCCAGGTTCTCGCGGATCGCAAGCGCCACCTTATGCCGCAGCTCGATATTGAACTGCATGGCATCGCGCCGCAGGTCGATGTAGCGATATTTCAACCGCAGCTCTTCGTTTGCCAGCACCGTGTCGGACGGCAGAAAGGGCAGCGGCTTGGACACGTTCAGAATGCGCAACTCTTCCACCACCAGCTCCACTTCGCCGGTTGGAATATTGGGATTGATGGTGTCGGCATTGCGGCGCTTCACCGTTCCGATGGCCGCGATCACGAACTCGTTGCGCAAAGCTTCCGCTTTCTCGTGCACGCCGGCATTGAGTTCGTGGTTGAACACGACTTGCGTAACGCCGGTGCGGTCGCGCACATCGACAAAAATGATCTGCCCCAGGTCGCGCCGCCGGTTGACCCACCCCATGAGCACAACTTTCTTACCCGCATCGGAGGCTCGAAGAGCCCCGCACATATGAGTTCGTCTGAGGTCGCCTAAAAAATCAAGCACGTTTTCGCCTTGTCTTGCTGGAATTACGGTGGTGAGCCGAACCCAAGATTATAAATGGAGCGGCGGGCGGCAAGGCCTTCGAGCCTACCCTGAATTCTCAAGGGTGCCCGGTCCAGGCTCGGCTTGGGCACGGGTGTTTGTCCGCAATCGAAACGGTGGCCCTATGACGAGACAACCACCGCCGCCACGCGCCTCGATGTCACATCTAGCGCGGGCCGTTAATCCAGATCGTTAGCGCTCCAGATGTTGGGGGTGATCTGGCGGAATTTCAGTTTCCATTGGCCGTCGATTGTTGCCCAGGTGTCGGCCATGTGGCGATAGCGGGGATGTTCTCCGGGGACGATCAGGTTGTAGGTGACGACGGCCGAGTCATCGTTCAGTTTGACTACGTGGAAATCGTAGGCGCGCGTGTCCTTGGGCGTTGCCTGCTGCGCGGATTCGACGACTTCACTTTTGTCGTAGAAGTCGCCGTTCGTTCCGATGCCCTGGAAATCATCAGCGATGGCGCGGTCTACGGCGGTTGGGTTCCTGGTCTGGGTCGCTTGCAGGAACTGCTTTTGCTGCTCGATGAGTTGCTGGTCGAAGGCGGGGAGCGGCTTGGCAGTCTGCGCCGCCGCCAGAGTGACAGTAAAGATAGCTGTACACAGCAGGAAAGTGCTTCGCATCGTTTGTCTCCCGAGGCACTATTTTACTTCGTGATGCAGCCTCGCGGTTTTTATTCGCTACCGACAAAGAGCCTTAACTACCAGGGCACTAAGGTCCAGCAAGGGAATCGACTAAGTTACTTTTTCCGCAAAAACCATTGCGCCAATTCCGCGCGCGGAACCGTGACTTGTTCGCCGGAGGCTAGATGTTTGATCGCGAATGCATCCGCCTTCACTTCATTTTCGCCGACGATGAGGATGTATCGCCCCGCCATCTTGTCGGCGGCCTCGAACGACTTTTTCAGGCGGAACGAATCGTCGCCTAAATCGACTACCAGATCGTGGCGGCGCAGTTCGCGCGCGAGGCGAGCGGCTTCGCGATTCATGCCGGCGCCGAGCGGAGCGATGTAGACGTCGGGCTTGCGGACTACCGACTCCGCCGATGTGGTTAGCGAAAGCACCAGCCGATCTTCTCCTATGGCAAAGCCGATGCCCGGAGCAGCCGGGCCGCCTAGGGCTTCGGATAGGCCGTCGTATCGTCCGCCGCCTAGAATCGCATTCTGCGCGCCTAGCGCCCCGTGCGTGAATTCAAACGCTGTGCGAGTGTAGTAATCGAGACCCCGCACCAGCCGGTTGTTTTCCACGTAGGGGATTTGGACTGCGTTCAGGATATTTTTTACTTCTTCGTAGTGGGTGCGGCAGGCTTCGTCTAGAAATTGGCTGATGGTGGGGAAAGTTTCTATGATGGGCTGGTCTTCGGGGACTTTGCAGTCGAAGACTCTTAACGGATTGGTTACGGCGCGGCGCTGGCAGTCGGCGCACATTGTTGCTACCACGGGCGCAAGCGCTTGGCGGAGAGCCTCGTTGAATTGTGCGCGGTCGGCGGGGCAGCCTACGGAGTTGAGTTCGAGCTTCCAGTTGACGATGCCCACGCGATCGAGCAAGGTGGCGAGAAGTTCGAGAATCTCCGCGTCTCTGGCGGGAGACTGGCTGCCAGCGGCGGCGGGGCCGATGACTTCGGCTCCGATTTGATAGAACTGGCGGTAGCGGCCTTTTTGCGGACGCTCGCGGCGGAATTGCGGCCCAATATAGAAGAGCTTGCTGAGGCCGCGGTCCCAGAGTTTGTGCTCGATGTAGGCGCGGACCACGCCGGCAGTGTTTTCGGGGCGGAGAGTCAGGGATTGTCCTTTATCGCTTTCAGCGCGCCCACGATCTTCCCAGGTAAACATCTCCTTGCTGACGATGTCTGTGTCTTCGCCTACGCCTCGGGCGAATAGTTCGGTGGACTCGAAGATGGGGGTGCGGATTTCATGGAAGTTGTAGGCTTGGAAGACTTCGCGGACGGCGGCTTCTACGAAGTTCCAGAGCGCGGTATCGGGGGGAAGAAGGTCGCGGGTTCCTCGGGGAGATTTGATCATTTTGTCGGTCGCTGGTGGTTCGGCACGGCTTGAGACTTGTACTCCGCGCTGGGGTTCTCAGTTGTCGGCTTTCAATTGAACCGTTTCGTGCCTTCGATCCACGGCGGTGCTTTATTAGTTTAACGTTGAATTGGAATTTTGCGGATCTCGTAGCATGAATTCGGGCAGGTCGACGAGAATGCTCGCTCCGTTGATACTAGCCACCAGGACTAGTTGCCATGCGTCGCGTACAGTTGATCGAAATCCATGAACAACCGTGGTTCCCGTCGTCTATTCGAGATGAGATCACGGATACGCTTCAGTTTGGGTTCAATCTCTTCAATGCTTATGCGCCCATCGTTCCGCTGCTGCAAAGCGCGCTGGAGTCTACGAAGAGCCGAACGGTTGTCGACATGTGTTCAGGCGGTGGAGGACCCTGGTTAGAGCTTGGTCGAACGCTGCAACATGGAAAGCTGCGAGGAGACGAGCCGGCGCTTCAGATTTGGCTCACGGATAAATATCCAAACCCTGGAGCAATTCAAAATATTAGAAGCGCTTCCGAGAATCACATTACCTTCTATCCAGACTCGGTGGATGCGATGAACGTTCCTGTGGAATTGAAGGGGTTTCGGACGATGTTCACTTCGTTCCATCATTTTTCGCCGTCGGGGGCTCGCGCCATATTGGAGGACGTCGTCAATGCCGGGGAAGGCATCGGCGTATTTGAAATAACGCGGCGTGCTCCATTCACGATCGGGCTTATGTTTGCCTGGGTTCTTACTCTGGTCGTCTGCACTCCCTGGAGACGGCCGTTCCGCTGGTCACGGTTGCTGTGGACGTATTTGGTTCCTGTTATTCCCCTGGTGTTGCTGTTCGATGGAGTGGTGTCGTGCCTGCGGACATATCGGACGCAGGAGTTGCGTGAGATCGTCGAAAAATTGACGGCAGGAGGATATCGGTGGGAGATTGGCGAGCTTTCGACTGGGAAGGCGCCAATTACATATCTGATTGGGTGTCCGGGGTTATGCGTTCCGGAGACTCATTGAACACCAGCGCAATTGGAATGCGTTCTGGCCCGCCGGGGCTAAAGCCCATGCCGATCTCACAGGAGTACGCGGCCCTGAAGGGCCGCTCTTCCACGTTGATTTACACCTTCCACGGTGATTTACACCTTCACGGTGATTTACACCTTCCACGTTGATTCACACCTTCGCGGTGATTCACACATCGTGGAGTTTTCCGCAGCCCTGAAACTAGCCCCAGTTAGTTGGAAGCCAGCACATCGTCGTTGTAGTTCACCAGGGCGCGTTTTGGGGCATCTTTTAATCCCTTCAGCGGGACTTTCTGATCCACCGAATTGTTTCCGGTCAGGTGTGCGCGGCCGAGGTTTAAGGTGCGGCCATCTGCCAACTCCAGGTAGATCGGCACCACCATCCGGAACTTATCATCCACGCCGGACTGGGTGACTTTGAAGCCAAACACTACGTCGCCGTTTGCGTCTTTTTCAAACTTGTAGTCGATCTTGTAGGTGGGCAGGGCGGTGCCGAAGACATACTCGTTGAAGAACCAGTCCAGGCGATGGTTACCCTCTAGATCCATCTCCGCGGTCATGTGTTTGTCCATCACGGCTTTGAAATCTTCGGTGGTAGCCGCTTTGCCGGAATAGGTCTTTACAAAATCCTGCATGGCGTCCTTGAAATTCTGGTCGCCGGTCTTGCGGTCCCACATCATCATGCGGATCATGTGGAGAATGTAGGCACCCTTGGGATAGATTAGGCGTCTGGTCACGTTGAAACCGGTGCGCGAGTTGTTCGCCCGGTATCCCATGGTTAAGGGGCCCGCGTCAATGGCCCGGAAACCTTGGGCGTCTCGTTCCAGCAACAACTCGCGCTCGTCGTTCCAGAACTCGATGAATTTCTTTGGATTCTTCTCGATCATGCTGAGGTAGAGGGAGGCGGACATATCGGCGAAGCCTTCGCTCATCCACTGGTCGCGGCCGGAAGCAAAGCCGACCGTGTGTCCCCACCATTGGTGAGCAACTTCGTGGGCTGTGACTGCCTTCCAGTAGCCACGATCGGAATGGTCCAGGCCTAGAGAATGGCGGACGGTGGTGTCAAAGTAGTAGCAGATGGGAATCCAGACCAGTTCCGGCCACGATTGGCCGAAGTTGCACGCCGTCTGCTGCGTGAGCTGCAGGTGTTTGAACAGTGAAGGGCCGAAATAGTCGGTGTAGAGTTGCACCGCCATTTCGCCTTCGGCCAGCGCTTTCTTATTCAGGGAAAGGGTGCTCATGGTACCCAGCGCCACTGGCGCTCCCATATGCGAACCTTGCGAGGGCAAATCATCGTTGACGACATGCTGCAATGATTTCACCCAGTCGGGAGACTCTTCGTTGGCATAGGACTGGATGAAGTATTCGGGCTTGGTGAGTTTGGCTTCCTCTACCTTGAACTTGCCGAAGCTGAATCCCGCTACCGTCTGCGGGTTTTCACTTTTCCATACGGTTACATTCTGATTGCCCTCATTGCTCTCGGAGACGAGTATGCCGGTCGCGGCCATCTTCATTCCTTTGGGAATGCGGAGAGTCATGTCATAGAGCGCGTATTCTCCCAATGCCGCACCCGGATGATTGGGATACCAGTCTTCACGAGCGACCGGAAAATAGTTACCGCTGCCCTCATTGCTCACGGCCTCTTTCCCGCCATAATTTGTGGTGATGGTGAACTTCTCTCCTGCGCTGAGAGCTTTTGGCAAAATGACGGCGAAGTTGCCGTCGTCGTTCTTGTCCTCCTGAATGAAGGCAAGGGGCTGTCCGTTGGCGGTAACAGTCTGCACCCGTAAAGGCCGGAAGAGGTCGAAGGGGAGAACCCGCACGCCGTTGCGGAGTACAACAAGATCGGTGGTGGCCTTGCCGGAGAGGTAGCCGCTCTTTTCGAAGGTCACATCCAGTTGCTGATGCTCAATGCGCATCGGCCTGCCAACACTGCCCGGCGCGCGCTGGCCGGTAACACTGAAGGATGCCCAGTGACCCCATTTGTTCTCTTCATAGGTGCGGAAGTTGACTTGGTCCGAGTCCCAGTCGGGCTCAATCTCATAGATTTCCTTGTCGCTGTAACGCTTGCCGTGGATGAAGGCGACGAAGAGTCCGCCCGGCTCGGGGCTCAATACATCCTGCAGAATGCGCGCTTCCAGGTTGTCCTTGAGTTTGTGGCGCGTCGTATTCTGACTATCTTTCAGCAAGCCGCCATCGCAACCGCCAGATGCGGGGCTGCCGCCTTTCTTGATTTCGTCATAGGTAGAGTCCGTAAAGCGCAGGACCGCCTGACTGAAGTTCTCACTGAACTCATCCTCTTTCGTGAGCAGCTTCAAACTCTTGCGCTCGGATTCGAGGGGCGGGGCGAGGACAAAGTTGCCATCACCGGTGAAGACTGCGCCCGTGACTTTGCCCTGCACCGGCGTTACAAAGCACACCGTTCCCGATCGCAGATGGAATCTGCCCGCGTCGCGCTTCAAGACGAGGTTACTGACGCTCACCGCCTCGCCTCCGAGCGTCAGGTTACGAAGTTGCTGGTAGGCAGGGTCGGAGTTAGAAGCAGGGGCGGGATTATCGGAAGCGTAAAGAGGAAGAAACGAACCAAGCAGAAGGGTGGTGGCAAACAAAATACGAGAAGCCATGGCGGAGAAGAGCCTCCTGTATAAAAGAGCACCGGTAGTATGCACGATTTGCCGGTTTGTGCAAAGGATATCGATCACGAGATATGGAAGTAAATGATTTAGAGGAGATCGTGGAAGCGCTTCAGTCGGCGAGGCAAGACGGGGAGTTACTCAGAAAGCTCAGTGGAGTCAGTGACCGACTTAAAGACCTTGCCCAAGCGAAAAGCTTGGACGGGGCACCCTTCTGGGTGCAGGATGGATGCGAAGTACTTTACGCTTTCGCGTAATAGGCGGCGTTGTTTTCCAGAAACTGTTTGTTGTCATCGGGGAGTTCGTCTGCCACGAAGGTCGAGTCCGAGGTGCAGGCCGGGACGCAGGCGCCGCAATCGATGCAACCATCGGGGTCGACATAAAGCTGGGTCGCCGTCTCAAACTGGGGTTCGTCTTTCTTGGGATGGATGCAGTCGGTGGGGCAGACGTCCACGCAGAGCTCGTCCTTGATGCAGCTATCGGTGATTACATAGGCCATGATTGCTTTTCCTGCGATGTTTGCCGGAAGTAGTTCCAGTCATAGGTTAGCTAGGGAAGCCCGTCTTGGCGGTGACCTGCATCACAGGGCAGCGCGGGTTAATCACACAGAACGGTGATGGGGATCACGGGCGGGGAAAGGGTTGGTGGAGTATAAAGTCTGCAATTGCAATCCTGAGTAGAAGTAAAGAATTGCCCGGCCTCACCCCACGACCCCACACAGCCGCCACCCAGGCGGCGGGCCGGGCAATATCAAACTGGAAACGTTGAATCATTGAGACATTGAATCATTGCCAAGAGCTACTGGCTTTTTCTTTCCATCAAGTAGCAGTCTTTGTATCCTAGATAATTGTTGGCGTAGCGGAGGATTGTTTCCTGGTCTTTTTCGTTTAGATGGCGGCGGAATTTTCCTGGGGAGCCCATCCAGAGGGAATTTGGTTCGACTGTTGTTTTTTCGGGGATGAGGGTGCCGGCGGCGATGATGGAACCGGAACCGATGACGGCACCGTTGAGGATGATGGAGCCCATGCCAATGAGGCAGCGGGCTTCGATGGTGCAGCCGTGGAGGATGACGTTGTGGCCCACGGTGACGTAGTCGCCAAGGTAGACGCCGTATTGTTCTTTCATGCCGTGGAGGATGGAATTGTCCTGAATGTTGGAATAGTGGCCGACGCGGATCTGGTGGACATCGCCGCGGAGGACGGCGTTCATCCAGATACTGGAGTGCTCGCCTAGAATGACGTCGCCGATGAGTTGGGCGGAGTCGTCGATGTAGGCGGTGTCGGGGAATTGGGGAGTGACGCCTTTGTAGGAGCGGATCATGGATTTATCAGATGCTGGAAGCGCTTTGTCGGACCCACGGTTTCGGAAAATGCGTGTGGGACCGCCTTCCGGGCGAAGTCAAGATACCATGCCTTGCTCAGCGGTAGAAAGGCAAACCATTCACCACCAAGGGCACGAAGGTTCACGAAGGTCTGGAGTTGCTGGATGAAGAAGCGGGGAAATACATTGCAGCGGGCCAGTGAGGCGTCTTTGTGATTAAATTCAGGGCGTATGGATCCCCTTGAACTTTCTTCTGAAGACTTCCGGCGTCTGGCGGCAAACGTTGTGGAGCTGGCTGCTGAATACATTTCCACTCTGGACGCTCGCCGCACTTTTCCTATAACCACGGGCGCGGAAGTCGAACGCCTGTTTGCGCAGGAGTTACCGGAGCAGGCGATGGGCGAGCGGGCCTTGGCCGCGCTCGGGGACGTAATCGCGCAGTCGCGGGCGCAAAACGGAAGGTTTTTTGGATATGTGCAAGGCCCGGGAGAGCCGGTGGCGGCTCTGGGCGATCTGCTGGCCTCGATCTTGAATCAGAACATGACGGCTTGGCGGTCTGCACCGGCGGGCGTGACCATTGAGCGGACGGTGGTGCGGTGGCTGGCGGAGGCGGTGGGCTGCGAGGGTTTTTTCGGAACGCTTACCGGCGGAGGGTCGGCGGCGAACCTGATGGGATTGACGATGGCGCGTGAGGCGAAGACTCCGGCCAACGAGTGCGGACTTCGCCATGCGGCTGCGGGCGTGATCTACGCCTCCGAGCAAGTGCACATGGCGGTGCCGAAGGCTGTGGCGATGCTTGGCATCGGTCGGGAGAACCTGCGGGTTGTGCCGTGTGACGCATCCTACCGGATGATCCCGTCGCAACTGGAGCAGGCCATACGGCGCGACCAGGCGGAGGGCACGATTCCGATCGCGGTGGTTGCGTCGGCGGGCACGGTGAATACGGGGGCGATTGATCCGCTGCGAGAAATTGCCGACATCGCTCACGCGCACGGCGCATGGATGCACGTGGACGGAGCTTATGGAGCGCTGGCTGCGATTGCCGTCCCGGGAAAATTCGAGGGGCTGGCGCTTGCGGATTCGCTTTCGCTCGATCCGCACAAGTGGCTTTACCAGCCACTCGATTGCGGATGTCTGCTGTATCGCGATGTTGGCATGGCGCGCCGGACATTCGCTTATACGGGGGACTATGCCAAGCAGCTCAGCAGCGATCCGGTGGAGGGCTTCGCATTTTTCGAGGAGTCGATTGAACTTTCGCGGCGCTGCCGCGCGCTGAAGCTCTGGCTTTCGCTGCGGTATCACGGGCTCGCGGCTTTTCGGGCAGCGATCCGGAAGGACCTGGAGTGCGCGCAGCGGCTGGCGACGGCGGTCGCGGGTTCTCCCGCGCTTGAACTACTGGCCCCGGTGGAACTGAGCGCGGTCTGCTTCCGGCACCTTTTGGGTAAGGACGCTTCCGAGGAAGAGCGCAATCGCTTCAACTTGGCTTTGCTCAAGCGCATTGTGGCGCGCGGCCGGGTCTATCTGTCGAATGCCGTGTTGCACGGCAAGTTCTGCCTGCGTGCCTGCATTGTCAACCATCTCACCAAAGAAACGGACATTGATGCGGTGGTTCCCGAGGTACTGGCGGCAGTCCAAGAGTGAAAACAGAGGACGCGGGAACGGGCACAGGAGTACTTGAAGGCGCATGCCGCGACGCAGGCTCTGACGGAGGTGGATCGCTACATCGGCGACCGGGCAGTGAAGAGCTATCTCATCCACTGCGCACAAGCCTTTCGCCCTGAGCTTAACAGGCTGTGGTGAAACTCCAGCGCCCAAAACCAGCGCCTAAAGGCGCCCTCATAACACGGCACTTACGGTATGCCTGAACCTGAAGGCATACCCTGATACAAAACATGCTTGCACCACGGGCGGCTAAGTCAGTTCTACTCAGTTGCTATTGATCCGCGCCCACGAGTTGAACGGCGTCAATCTCATTCCATCCGGGGACGACATTGGTTGCGAGCGTGACTTTAACGTGGTCAGTCTTGAAGGTGGTCTTGGGGAATTTGACCATGAGATAGTTCAATTCTGTCGTGGGATCGTTGCCTTGCCAGACGGCGTGGGCTCCGCCCTGCTCATCGTAAACTTCAATTTTGATGATCGCTCCCGAGCCGCAGGACTCGCGAACGCGCACCTCAGTGGCATGCACCGGTCGCGGATATTTCAAATCCAGCCACTCAATGCCGCCATCCTGGGTTTTGGATGTCCAGGCGGCTCCGTTGTCCCCGTAGTTATCAACATTGGGAGCTCCGGTCGCCTGATTGGCCGACCAACTGTCGGTGCCTTTGGCGTCATTGTAGGTTGAGGAGGCAGTGGCCTGAATGGCCCACTGGCCGTTGGGATCTTTCTTGATTTCATCTTGCTTCAATGCCCATTCGGCGGCGGCCATCTTGGCGGTTGTTTCCGTGGACGAGCCAGCGTCGGCGGGGGCGGCGGCAGGAGCGCTGGCAGTTGGCGCGGTGGAGGCGGGAGCGGCGCTCGTGCTTGCAGCTGTCTTGGATGTGGAGGTCTCCGGCGCGCTGCTGCTTTTCTTGCAGCCGCAGAGGAATACGAGGGGAAGAAAACAGCAAATCAGTTTGGGATGGATTCTCACGGTTCTCATGGGATGCTCCTGATCAGACAGGAGAAATTTTACACCCAGGGCAGCGGCACCTCGCAAGCGCAGTGGGCGATCGGGGGTGGGGTAATTTGCAAAAAACGTTCATCACCAAGGGCACGAAGGTTCACGAAGGAGAACCTTGAGACGAAGATACTTCGTGGCCTCGGTGGTTCAAGATTGTGGTTCATTTCACGAAGACCTGTTACCCCCACGGCTTCAAAGGATGGGAATGACGCACATACAGCTGGCGCAAGCGAGCGAGGATGTGCTGGCGCGCGCTCTGCGGGCGGAGAAGAATGCGGGGACGAAGAAGAAGTGGGCTCCGAAGCGCGGGTGAGGGAATCTAGAGTTGCTGTGACCACAGGCAGCTGCCGAGATGCGCTCGGCTTAGACGTCCGTCCCTACACGAGCTAGCTCAATCACTATCTCGCACTGGCCGCACGCGATTAGAGTCGTACTCGAAATCCACCGCGCAGTGCCCTCCTGTACAATTTTTCTAAATGAAGCGGCTGGTGAGAATTTCAGCGATCCTCTGGATTTTGCTGGGGGGCGCGGTGTGGGTTGCCGCCGAGCCTATTGCTTCTCTGCGTCCGACGAACTACGTCAATGATTTTGCGGGAGTGCTGGATGCGGCTACGCAGGCGCGGTTGAACGATCTTTGCCGGCAGGTGGAGCAAAAGGCGGCGGCGCAGATTTCCGTGGTTACGGTGAAGTCGGTGGATGGGCAGGACGTGGTGAGTTACGCGGTGGCGCTGTATCAGAAGTGGGGGATCGGGGCGAAAGGGAAAGATCGCGGGGTGCTGATCCTGCTGGCGACGGAGGATCACAAGTACTGGACCACGGTGGGGTACGGGCTGGAGGCGATTCTGCCGGACGGGAAGGTGGGCGGATTCGGACGGGAAATGGTGCCGGTGCTGCGCGGCGGAGATTATGCGGGCGCGGTCACGTTGATGACGGCGCGCGTGGCCTCGGTGATTGCGCAGGATGCGGGCGTGACGTTGGACAATCAGCCGCAGCTCGCCGCGCCGCGTCAGCGACCTGCACCCGGCGGCGGAACGGGGGCGGTAGTGGTTGTTGTCCTCGTTGTCATCTTTATTGTGATCCCGATTTTGCGAGCGATGTTTCGGGGAGGTGGGCCGCGTGGAGGTGGTGGATCTGGATTTTTGTTGGGACTGCTTTGGTCCATGGTGTTTAGCAATATGGGAGGCGGGCGCGGTGGTGGATATGGTGGAGGTGGGTTCGGAGGTTCTGGCGGTGGTGGGTTTGGTGGGTTCGGCGGTGGGAGTACAGGCGGTGGCGGGGCGGGTGGCAGTTGGTAGCGGGCGGCAAAGTGTGTGCGTTAGAAATGGGCCGTCCCTCTGGAACTTGAATCATTGCTTCTCAGTTTTCCCGGCGTTGAAGCGCTGGGCTAAGCTGGTTTGCCCCTCCGGGGCTGGATTCTTCAAGGTTTACGACGACCATTTATGAAAGGCTCTCTAGAGAGTGAAAGGCGCGGAATGGGTCCGGAAAAACTGATTGACGAGTTTGTCGAGCGGATGCGGGCGGCGGCGGGGACGAATCTGGTGGCGGCGATTCTTTATGGATCGGCGGCGGCGGGAGATTATGTTGCCGGTTACTCGGACGTGAATTTGCTTTGCGTGATGCGCGAGACTTCTTTCGCTGCGATTGAGGCGCTGGCTCCCGCGATCGAATGGTGGGGGAAGCAGAAGCATCGGGTACCGCTGCTGATGGGTGCGGAGGAGGTGCGACGGTCGGCGGACGTTTTTTCCATTGAATTTTTGGACATGCGGCGGAATCATCGGGTGCTGTGGGGAGAAGACATTCTGAATACGCTGGAGATCCCGATGCGTTTACATCGGTCGCAGGTGGAGTATGAGCTGCGGGAGAAGACGATCCTGCTGCGGCAGCGCTTGCTGATGGTGTCGGGGAAAGCGGAAGCGAAGTGGGAACTGTTGCTGCGGTCGCTGCCGTCGTTTGGGACGCTGTTCGGGCATGCGCTGATAGCGCTCGGTGATGCGGGAGCGGGAACGAAGCGGGAAGCGGCGGCGGCGCTGGCGGGTAAGTTGGGGATTGATGCCAGCGTGTTTGGTGAACTGCTGGATATTCGCGAGCGGAAGAAAGATCGGAAGGCGTTGCAGGTGGATGAGATGTTTGCGCGCTATTTGAAGTTGGTGGAACGGGTGACGGCGGCGGTGGACAAGATGTTGGATCCGGCGGCGTAGTGCAGTGACCGCGTGATGAGTCATACGGTGGAGCGACGGGCGTCTCGCCCGGCTCTCCACCAGCAAGTTTACGAATTACTTTTGTATTCAGGAGAGTGTTATGAGCAAGGGCTTGATTGTACTGGCGGTGCTGGTAGTGATCGTGCTGGCGCTGTTTGGGCAGTACGTGGGAGTGAAAAACAACTTGGTAGCGAAGGATCAAGCGGTGAAGGCGGCTTGGTCGCAGGTGGACATCGTGCTGCAGCGGCGCGCGGATTTGATTCCGAACCTGGTGGAAACGGTGAAGGGATATGCGCAGCAGGAAGTGACGGTGTTTGGGGACATCGCCAAGGCGCGGTCGGCGCTGCTATCGGCGCAGACACCCTCCGATAAGATTGCCGCGAACGGGCAGTTGGATGGTGCGATCGGGCGGTTGCTGGTGATTGTGGAAAATTATCCGCAGTTGAAGTCGAACGAAAATTTTATGCGCTTGCAGGATGAACTGGCGGGGACGGAGAACCGGATCGCCGTCGAGCGCAAGCGCTATAACGATACGCTGCAGGATTACAACACGTATGTGCTGCAGTTCCCGAACAGTCTGTATGCGGGGTTTGCGGGCTACAAGCAGAACCCGGCTTACTTCCAGGCTTCGGAAGCATCTCGGGCGACGCCGAAGGTGGACTTTGGCGGAAAGCCGGCGGCCCCAGTGACGGCACCGGCACCGGCGCATTAAGTAAATTCGATTGGGAGTGGGTTCGATCAGAAGTTTGAGTTGGATGTGGTGGCGGTGGGAACTTTGCCACCACATCCAATATCGGAGCTTGGCCGGCGGTTTCTACTGGAGCGGCGTCAGGGTGATGCACGAATCGTGGTCGGCGATGGCGATACCGGTCGGATCGAAGTGGATGGTGCCATCTTCAGTGGAGCAGAAGCTGCGGTTGCCACCTCCCGAGTTGGGCAATCCGGCGGCAAAGTATTGGTCGGCGGGTGTGTTGCCGTTGCCGGCGGAGTTGAAGGTGTAACCGCTTTTTGTGCCGGAGGCGAGCAGGTTGTCGATGAGGCAAGCACTGGTCTGGTCAGGCGGAGCGCAAATAATGCCGCCGAGAGCGGCCAGCGTCGGCGCGAAGCCGACGGCCGGATAATTGCTGTTGTAGGTGATCATCGCGGTGTTGACGGTGCGCAGCGAGTTGACAGCGGAAGCTTCGTTGGCGGCGACGCGCGCCTGTAGCAGGTTCGGGATGGCGATGGCGGCGATGATCAAGATGATCGCGACGACGATTAGTAACTCGATTAGCGAAAAGCCTTGCTGATTCCGTTTGCGGATTTTCATGACGAGCTCCTCTGGTTACTAAAATTACTTTCCGACTTACTCTGTACGGCTCACTGTTCGGTGAGGGGGATCGCCCGATGTATTCCTAAAATGCAACTTCATGCCCAGATTGATTGCGCATAATTATCAAGCGCTTGCAGAGGTGAGGTGTTCCCCAAGTGAAAAGAGTTGCACATGGGATGGGGAATGGGCGGGAAAGGTTCTGGCGCGGCAGTTGGAGTGGCGAGGGATGGGTGGTTACTCGTGGTGGTACCAGTTCACCGTGCAATTTCACCGGGAGCTTTGGATCATGATGGCTATTAATTAAGGATGAGTTCGCGGTGGTGGGGCTGGGGAGTGTTGCTCAGCGATAAGCCAAGAAAACTGAACATATTGCATGTACGTGCGTCACATTTTGGTGAGATGCACTTTGGTATATAGATGAGCAGGGTCTCTGGAATCCCCTCCGGTTCTGAGGTCTCAGACATGAGGGGATTGGTATGTGCCGCCACGGTGAGCCATTTCTGGCTACGATTCGCAATGTTTTTCGCGTAGTTGTCTTCCGGGTATTTCTCTTTCAGCTCATCTTTATGGTTGCTTCCGTAGCTTGGGGGCAGGATGCGTCTACGGGCGCGTTGCGGGGCGTGGTATTGGACGCGCAGGGAGCGGTGATTACGAACGCGGACATCGTGGCGATCCGGGTGGAGACGGGGATCCGGTATCACTCGGGCACGGATTCGGCAGGACGATTCGCGGTGGACCTGCTGCCGCCGGGGCAGTATTCGGCGCGGGCGGAAGCGGAAGGGATGTCGCCGCAGATTTCGCTGGCGGTTCGGGTAGAGATAGGAGCGGCGACGGTGTTGACCTTCAAGCTGAAGGTAGCGGGGCCGAAGGAAACGATCACGGTGTCGGAGGCTCCGCGGATGGTGGAGATGAATCCGAGTTCGGTGTCGGCGCTGCTGGATGAGCGGGCGATTAAGGATCTGCCGCTGAACGGGCGCAGGTTCACGGATCTGTTGCTGCTGATGCCGGGGGTGACGCAGGATCCGCGAGGGTTGACGTCGGGATCGAACGGGGATCTTTCCTATGGCGGGATTCGGGGATACAACACGAGCTTCCTGGTGGATGGCGGGGACAACAATAACGGGTTTTTTGCGCAGGCGTCGGGACGGTATCGCGCGCCTTACCAGTTTTCGAACGAGGTGGTGCAGGAGTTCCGCGTGTCGTCGAGTGGTTATGGGGCGGAGTCGGGGCGTGCCGGGGGCGCGGTGGTGAATGTCGTAACCAAGTCGGGCACGAACCAGTGGCACGGCAGCACGTTCTATTTCTTGCGCGACAGTTCGGTGGGGGGAGCGGCGCCGGCATTTGTAGGCTTCAATCCGAGCAATGTGCAGCGCCAGTTTGGCGGGACGATCGGAGGGCCGATCCAGCGTAACAAGACATTTTTTCTTGCGAATTACGATCAGCACATTTTCCATGTGCCGGCGGTGGTGGAGTTCGAGAACGGTTCGACAACGGTGGTACCGCAGTTGGGCACGTACCCGGATATTTTGGACTATGAGCGCTGCGATGCGCGGATTGGGGGGGCGGCCTGTGATGAGGCAATTGTGCCTGGTTGCCCTCCTCCCAGTGGGGGTGGGCCGCCCTGTGTTGAGGCAATCGGGCTGACGGCGGCGGCACAGCTTTCTACTATGGGCGGGACGTTTCCTGCGAAGATGCTGGGGAATACGGGGTTTATAAAGCTGGATCGGGTGCTGACGCCGCATGAGCAACTTTCAGCGCGGCTGAACATGTCCCGGTATTACGGGACGAACAATGTGTTTCTCGATCCGGCGAGTCCGGTTACAAATAATGCGATGAGCGGGAATGGGGAAGAGGATGTAAAGACGGAAAACGCATCGCTGAGTTTGCTGAGCGGGATTACGGCGAGACTGACGAGCCATCTGCGGGTGCAGTTTTCGCGCGACCTGCAGCAGTCGTTTGCCAACTCAACCGGGGTGCGAACCCGCATCTACAGTTGGCTGCAGGATTTTGGGCAATCGTCGATATTGCCGCGGCAGACGCGGGAACACCGGTTGCATGTGGCGGAGACTTTGAGTTTGAACCGTGGGCGGAACCAGTGGAAGTTCGGCGGCGACGCGATGTTGACCTGGGACTACAACTACTTTCCGTCGCTGTATGGCGGAGAGTATTTATTCAGCAACATTGTGGTGAATCCGTTTACGTTTGTACCCATGCACGGGGGGCTATCGCTGACGCCGCTGCGGGCGTGGGCGCACACAGTAATGCCTGGCTGGGATTGGACGACTGCTAGCTGGAATGGACCGTCTGCCAACCTGGCGCGCTATTACATACAGAATTTCGGGAATCCAGTGTCGCACCCTAACAGCAACGATTACGCGGGATTCGTGCAGGACACGGTGCGGTTGACGCCGCATTTCACTTTGAGCCTGGGAGCGCGTTACGATCTGCAGACGTTTTCGAAGACGGGGATGGTGAGCAATTCGCTCTGGCCTGGGGCGGGGAAGATGCCGTTGCGAGGGACAAACTTTGCGCGGCGGGTGGGCATTGGGTATGCGCTTGGCGATGAGCGGCCGCTCATGGTGCGGGCGGGATTTGGACTTTTCTATACTCGCATTCCCCAGATTTATCAGTCGTCGGTGATGAATAACAATGGGATGAGCAATAGTTTTCTTTACCTGGACAATACCGATTACTACCAGCGTCAGGTGTTTCCGGCGTATCCGAATGCGGCGGTGAACTGTCCGCGGGGTCCGGTCTCGTGCACGCTGCCAGACGCGTGGAAGCAGTATGCTACCAGCGACATTTCGGCGTTTGCGCCTGCCTTTAAGACGCCGCGGGTGCAGCAGGGAAGTTTGAGTCTGGAGCGGGAACTGGCGGACGGGTTCACGGGGACAGTGTCTTATTTGTATGTGCATGGGGTGGATATGATCCGGGCGCGAGATGTAAATCTTCCGCCGCCGACGTATTACAGCTATCCGATCTTCGACCCAACCGGCAATACTTTTCAAAATGCGTTTTATAGCGTGGCGTCGTTTGCGACTAAGCAGACAAGCCAAAGCATCAGTTGTCCGTTTCCGCCTTGTATTAACCCATTGGCGCGTCCGATCGCGCAACTGGGGGCAATCGACCAGTTTGAGAGTGCGTCCTCGAGCGTATACCACGGGATGACGGTGTCGCTGCATAAGCGGATGGCAGGGGGGATGTATTTCCGACTGGCTTATACGTGGGCGCATGCGGTTGACACCGGACAGGACGCGCTGGTGGCGGGAGGGGCGGCGACAGTGCAGAACTCGTACTCAGCTAAGAGTGAGAAGGGGCCGAGCGTGACGGATCAGCGGAACCGGCTGACGCTTTCGGCGATTGAGGAACCGAACCCGTTTGAGGGGGGACAGAAAGTTTTGGCGGCGATGTTCAATCACTGGAAGATTTCGGGGATCATGAGCTATGGCAGCGGACGTCCGGTGAACGCGACCGTATCGGGCGATCCGAATCAGGACGGGAACACGAGCAATGACCGTTTGTCGAAGTACGGACGCAATGCATTTCTCGGTCCGGACTACGCCAGCATGGATCTGAGGGTGGGAAGGAAGATCAATCTGGGCGGACGGTATCATCTGGAATTGAACGCTGAGTCGTTCAATCTGTTCAACCGCGACAATAAGATGTACGGATTGACCGACAATGGCTTCTACAATTCGGCAGGGCAGTTCGTTAAGTATACGCAAAAAGCGGGGGGAGTTTACTATCCGGCTTATTATCAGCAACCTGCAAGGTTTATGAAAGCTTCGAACTCGTTTGCTCCGCGACAGATGCAATTGTCGATGCGGCTGGATTTCTGAGGTGCGGATGAAGATTTATGCACATTGCACTTGACTTAGGGGTGCAATGCTTGTCATAACTAAGAAGTCCAGATAGGACGAGCGGGGGGGTGTAGTCCGTTGGCAGAAGTTCGACTTCAAGAGGGTGAATCCCTCGAAAACGCGCTTCGGCGGTTCAAGCGGAAGGTACAAACCGAGGACATTATCAAGGAAGTAAAGCGTCACTCGTTTTACCTGAAGCCCGGCGAGAGGAAGCGAGTAAAAGAAGCATTGGCTCGCAAGCGTAGCCGCAAGAAAGCACGTAAGGAACAGGACTAAGGGAAAACGGGCCGTTCGCCGGTGGGGACGGCCTGTTCCTCGTACTCGGACATTGAAGGCGAGACGCGGCAAGCCGCGTCTCTACGGAACGGTTTCAGATCGAAAGTTTTTCTAACTTACCCGGCAGTGGTTGTCTAAATCAGTAAATCAGTAACCATGCGGTGCACACCGTATGGCGGGCCGAATCCAAGGGGTCAGTATGAGAGGGATGTAAATCTCCTGCCCACGATGTGAACCGGATCCTTCCCTATTCGGGTCTGCCGTGCAGAGCAGGGACGCGGAATGGGAGCGCCTCTTCTAATGGAATACCAGGACAAGGTATTAAAGTGCATCGATTGTGGCACGGATTTCGTGTTCACAGCGGGTGAACAGCTGTTCTTCCACGACAAGTCGTTCAAGAACGAACCCAAACGCTGCAAGAACTGCAAGGGCAAGAGAGTGGCAGTGCTTGGAGCTACATCGCACGGATCGTCGCGCGGGCATTCGTACGCTAAGACGGAGACCCGGACGAACTGCTCGCAGTGTGGGAAAGAGACCACGGTTCCGTTCCGCCCAACGCAAGGACGGCCGGTGCTGTGCCGCGAATGTTTTCAGCATGGGCGGCAGGTCGCGAGCGCCTGATCATTCCGTGATTGTAGAGAGAGGCAACTTTAAAGGAAGCGGGGCCAGCGGGATGCTCATCCTGCGTGGCGCTTGGTTTCTTGCGCCTTAGCGGCTGAGTTTTGCTGGCGGAGTTGCTTGTCGGCTTGGCGGACGAGCAGGGCTTCCACCTGACGCAGAAGATCGCCGGTACCGAGCGGTTTAATGAGCAACGAGTCAGAGTTTTTCCCCGTCCAATCTTCTCCGTCGCGATGTTCTGTGCGCCAATGTTCTCCAGATGGTGGATAGGCCGTAAGCAGAGCGGTCGCGGGATCGTAAACCTGGCGGCGCGCGGTGCGGATAATTCCCAGGCCGGCCTCTTCGGTTTCCATGCGCAAGTCGCTGATGACCATGTGGTAAACGCCGGACTCCATGCGGGCAAAAGCCTCAGCGGAACTGCCGGCGGTTTCAACTTCAAATCCATGGAGTTCGAGAACAGCTTTGAGGGTCAGCAGAACGGCCAGATCGTCGTCGACCAGAAGAATGCGGCGTTTCATTGTGCACCTCTTACCGGCGAGTTGCAGATGCAGCGCACTGCCGAATCAGCTTGCAGCGATCTTCCAAACGCCGATCACGGGAGCTTCAGGCGCAGCTTCCACTTGATTAGTATAGGAGCGTGGCTCGCTTCTACATAGGGAATTTTGGCTGCCGTGCTACGGAGGCGGCGCGGAATTTACCGATGTGCTGACGGACAATTACGTGGGGATGAAAATTTCCGGGCAACGGGAAGCGAACTGCTGGGTGGATGTGAAAGTTGAAGGGGAAAAGGGCGAGATGCTGCTGAAGAAGCCGGCGGTGAGCGAGCCGAGGCGGAACGTCAACGGGGCAGTTCCTCGGCGGTAGCGACTCAAGAGGGCACGAAAGTGAACAAACGCATTGACCTGTAACCCTTTACGGCTTACGATAATAAAAATTCAAGAAATGCGGGAGTGATCCGAACCCATGTCACAGTCAGCGTTTCGGTCTGCGGTGTGCTGCTTGCTGGCGATCCTGTTTCCAGCGCAAACGATGCTGGCGGGAGAAACAGCGTCGGCCATGTTGTACACAAACGGTGCGGCGTGGTTGAACGGGAGCGAGGTGCCGAAATCGGCAGCGGTGTTCTCGGGTGACATGTTGCAGACGCGGCTCGATTCGACGGCCAGTATTCAATCGAACGGATCGAGTGTGATGGTGCTGGCAGACTCGCTGGTGAAATTTGAGGGACCGGCAGTGGAGCTTGAGCATGGCGCGGTGCGGGTGACGACTTCGCGCGGACTGGCGGCGCGCGCCGGCGATGTGACGGTGAAGCCAGCGGGCAATTCGTGGACCGAGTTTCAGGTGACCGACGTGGATGGGCGCGTGCAGATCGCGGCGAACAAGGGCGACGTGACGGTGCAGGACGACAAGGGAACGACAACCGTGACGCAGGGGCAGCAGACCACACGCGACGACACGGCCAATCCAGAGAAAAAGAAGAAACATCGCCGCAAGGGAACTGGGGCAGCGACGGCAGCGGGTGGAGGAATCATGAGTTCGACGCCGGTGGTGTACGGAGGATTGGCTGCCGCGGGCGTAGCTGCTCTGTGGGTGTGGACGCGGTCGGAACCTCCCGTGAGTCCGGCGTGCCCGTCGAAATACTGTCCATGATTTTGTTGCGAGCGAGTTCTTGCCCTGAGTTCCCGTCAACGCGTTCCGCGGTGAGCGACTGAATCGATGTCGCGCTACGTTTCCTATCGTTGTAAACAACTATATCTATAATAAAATCAACTAGATAGCGTTAGCACGAGTGGTTCTGTGCTAAATCTGTGCTAGACTGTGCACATGAGTACGCCCCTAATCACCGTATTCGTTCGCCACACGCCCGGCTGCAAGTATGGCGATGACGAAATGTGCAAGCGGTGCAACTGCCGCAAGCACATACGGTGGACGCAGAACGGCGTACAGCATCGGCGCAAGGCTGGTACGCGTTCCTGGGAAGCGGCTGAGGCCCTGAAGCGGCAGATTGAAGACCAACTAGCCGGGCGCACGCCCACCGTGCCAGCCACGGGGAAGCTACTCACCGATGCCCAAGACGATTTCCTGAAGTACAAGGCCGTGCAACAGGGAACCGAGCCCGCGGCGTACAAGCGCGAGATTACGCGGCTAGTCGGCTTCCTCACCAACCGCGGCGTGTTCGTTGTCCAGGGCATCACACGCGAACTGTTAACGCAGTTCATGGCGACGTGGCCCGAGATGTACCCGAGTAGCCACACGCGGCAGATTGTCCGGGCCCGTATGCGTTGCTTCCTGCGCTACTGCTACCAGTCGCAATGGCTGGCGCGTGTGCCGGATCTGCCGAGCCCGCCGAACGAAGAACCACCAACCATGCCGCTAACGGATGCCGAGTACGCGGCACTGTTAGCCGCAGTACCAAAAGTTGCACCCGGCTATGAACTAAAGGTCTGCACGCTAGTGCGCTTGATGCGTCACACGGGCCTAGCGTTGGGCGATGCGCTGAAGCTACCGCGCGAGGCGCTGGTACACGACAGCCTGCACCGCGTCCGCACGCACCGGCAGAAAACTGGCGTACACGTTTCGGTTCCAATTCCCGAGGATCTGGCCGCAGACCTGGTAACCGTGCTGAACGACAACCCGCGGTATTTCTTTTGGTCCGGGACCAGCAAGGCCGATACGCCGCGCACCGTATGGGCCCGCAAGTACATGCGTCCGTTGTTCGACGCTGCGAAGATCGTTAGCGACGGGCACATGGTGAGCCACAGGCTGCGCGACACTTTTGCTGTTGACCTGTTGCAGAAAGGCGTACCATTGGAAGAGGTAAGCAAGCTACTGGGCCATGAAAGCGTGAAGACGACCGAAAAGCATTATGCGAAGTGGGTCAAGGGGCGGCAAGATAGGCTTGACAAATTAGTTACTGCGACATGGGGGCAATCATGAAAACCGCGCGAATCCGACAAACGCGCCGCCGACAGGCCCGCGCCGCGCATTAGCGCGTCTGTGGCACGTCGCACATTCCAGGTGGACATCTAGTGTGGGTGTTTTTGGCGAGTCGAGAACGACCTCGAAATGCACCCGAAACGTGCCTTAATCCATGTTTATCTAATAGTAACCTCACTATCGCACATTGTTAACTAGCATATCACTATGTAAAATTTACCTCATGCGTGTGTATAAACCTTGCCAACGGCCTTGTAAGTCATTGATTCTAGGGAATTTGACCCCCATATCCCTTCCTTTGTATGTTATTGAAGGCTCACGAGTTAGAGGCACGGCGGACACGACCTTTCGCTTGTTGTTCGTAGTTCTTTTGTACTAGAGAATCCTACCTCACGTGCTGTGTGTCTGCTGTGGTGTGCGTGTAAGCATAGGTGGACTACTTACCTGTGAGGCTATTGCACACGGCGCATTGGCAATGCTAACCTTTCACCTTTATTCCTTGCGCCTGACGTAACCTGAGCGCAGCGCGTCCACCGCGGCTAGGAAGTTGGCGCGGTTGCTTCCTTCGTACCACCACCATTTAGTCTCCAAATGATCCGTCCACCACTTCAACCCTTTGTCCGTAAGCAATGGGTTTAGTCGGATCCAATAGGGATAACTCGGCCGATAGGGCTTGCCCACGAAATCTAAAGACGCGTTGCTCCAACCTGAGAAACGCCAGTTGCCCCATCGGTCCCCGCGGCCCGGAATTGCGCCCGAAACGTCACTTTTTGCCAAGTTGCTGATAATAGGAGGCTTTGCGTAGGGACCCTCGACATTAGGTTTACTAGTAATAATAGCCAGTTGCTTATTACTACTACAAACAAGGTGCGCCCTAACTCGGCATTCGTGGACGGTTTGTGCACCCTTCTTCGGGGACTTCCACCATTTGCCGTCACGCCGTTCTATGATACCGTCCGCTTCCGCCTTAGGTAACCAGTCGGTATAGGTATTCCGCGCAGCGCCCATATCGCTGGAATACACCACACGGTCCCCTGGCTTCAATTTGAGGGCCACGTAGCTGTTCAGAATCTCGGTTTTATTCGGTGCACCGTTATGCTTGCGCTCTTTGGGGCCCGGCTTGTCCACGGGCGTCAGTTTTCCGTCTACAAACACCATATAGAAGCGCTCGGACTTGCCGTTGCGTGGGAGGACTGAGTATTGGCGTGGCGCGTCCGCATCGTCCATGTCGGTCTTACTGATAAGAACCACGGTTTCGCATTTGCGGGCCATAGCCGAGCTGCCAAACAGCGCGTCTCTCCCCCAGTATCGTGCGGTGTCCTGTCCTTCCGCCGTTTTCTCTTTGGGCGCACCCACGGTAGCGATCACCGCGACATTTCTTCGCGTGGCCAACCGTTGCAAACCGTCCAAGATAGGGACCACAGCACTCATCTTCAGAGCATCGGGAAACCACATATCCAGCCCTTCGATAAACCACGCTTCAACCGTTGGATTGCGGTCAATATATTCGGTCAACACATCGGCGGGTTGCAGGGCTTGCTGTTTGCTGGACAGTCTTATAACTCGCTCTTTGGCCTCTGGGGGCAACCCGAGCGCGTTAAGCGTACGCCTCATTCCTTTCGCGCCGCGGTCATGCATGAGCACGCGGTAATCCCGCGCTTGGGAATTGTGGCCCCAAACATCCGCGGCTAGGCGCACACGCTCCAATAGCGTCATAAGCCAATAGGTCTTCCCCGAGCCGCTGGACCCGCCGATTAGCGAAACGTCACCTTTAGGAAACCACCCTTCGTATCCAGCCCCGCGGGATTCCACGAGATATTCGTCACGCCCATCGTCTTCGACTGCCAGCTCCTCGGCTTCGAATTTTCCAATCACCAATCGCGGCTCGGGCGCGGCCAGTGGCTTCGCGCCAATTGATCGGGCGATATGTTCGATGTCACCAAAAGACAACGGCGGGTCGTGTCGCGCGTCGCTCACAGCTATTAGCGCCGCTGCCAGTTGGTCGGGATCTAGGCCCATGTTGCGCAGTGTTCCGGCTTGGCTCGTCAGGTCCGCGTGCTGCCCATCGCCCGGTCGCAGTTTGTTGAATGGCTCACCGGGCGCTGTTGGGTGCGCCTGAGTCTTCAGACGCGCCACAACACCGGGCATAGGCGCGACGGGAATCTCGCCGGGGTAAAGCGCCTCGTACGTAGCGCCTGAAGGATGCACGCTGCCCTCTGCCATCACGTAACCGCCCAGGCTGCGAATATCGCCTTTGCATCCGTCCAGCTCCCAGCCGTCGCAGTCCGCACGAGTGCCTAAGAAGTACATTTGCACCCGGTATTCGGGCCTGCGCCCGGTGCGTACCGTGTATGTCGTGGGTAACCCGTTGCGGTCACGCCACGCAAGGAAGGACGCCATGTCCGACAATCCGGTGTCCACATCCAGCACTGTCATACCCGCGCCGCCTGGGTAGAACCCGATATTGCAGTCGGGCCACGCCGTCCACCACTTGGTTACCTGTTCGACGTTAGTTGTGGCATCGTGGAAGCCATTCCCGCCGTCTGCCTTGGATATACGCGGATACTTGTCACGGGGCACTACCGGAAACACAGGCCAACCACGGGCCGCATTGCGAAGCGCGATTTCAAGGAAGTTACTCATGGGCCACCGGCTTCCGCTCTGCGATACCGCGCCCGGCGTCCCGTTTTCCACCGGGCACGCTGTCTATGATTTCCTTTTGCAGTTCGCGGGCGCAGTCAAGACAGACCACGATGGGCTCGGGGGTATTCAGGGTGATGACTACGACCGCGGGTTTAAGACACTTAAATGTGTCCCGGTCCGTGATTTTTTTTACTACTTTGCATTTGGGTGGGTCTTGCTGATGGGTGTACATGTCTACTACTCCGTTTCTTCGCGCTTCGCTTTAGCCCATTCTTCCGGCTGGCACTTCGGGCAGATGGCACAGTTACCCACAACAATTTGCACCCTTGTGCCGCATGGCACGTGAACCATGAGATAGTTGTCATCGCACATGCCTTTTTCTTTCCACTCGTCGGTAAAAAACATTTTGAAATCTCCCAATGTAGTCAGCAGGGGGCGCGGCACCGTTGGGAGTCAGCCCGCGCCCGTCCTGCAGAGATTGCCCGGAACTCCGTTGAAAGTTAGCGGCTCCCGACTGTCATAGGTTACGCAACCTTCACGTCCTCGGCAACGCCCTTCTTAGAAACCGCGTGGGCCAGGGCAGTCAGCAGCGCGGGGATCTCCCGGTAGCCCT
>JANXZM010000050.1 GCA_025355505.1 Acidobacteriaceae bacterium
AGGGCTACCGGGAGATCCCCGCGCTGCTGACTGCCCTGGCCCACGCGGTTTCTAAGAAGGGCGTTGCCGAGGACGTGAAGGTTGCGTAACCTATGACAGTCGGGAGCCGCTAACTTTCAACGGAGTTCCGGGCAATCTCACTCGGAAAAGGGATCGACCCGAGTCGACGACTGACAGCCGATCAGTCGTCGCGAGCAGTTTGGTGAAACCGTCCAGTATGCACTCCGCACTACTATGGAGTATGAGGCTGTTGTAGGTAAGCTTGGTAAAGGGGGTAGCCGCCCAGTGAAATGGTCGCGGAAGGCTCGCCAGAGCCTTATCAGATCGAACACTTCTTAAGCGACTGCAGCGCACAGAATGCCCTGTGGTTCAAATGGTTTGGTGATTGTGGCAACTTTCGCATTCCAGATATTCGTTGTCGCCAGGGCAGATCTCACACGTGAAAGGTCCCCAGGGGTTTGTCGCGTGTCTCTCGCCGTCACAATTGCTAAAGAAGACGGCTAGTGCTGTTTTGCAAATCTTGCAGAGTCTTATGATAAACTAAACTAGATAAACTAAGTCCTATGAAAGCAACCATGAAAACAGTGAACATTCACGAGGCGAAAACTCAACTCTCGAAACTCATAGAAGAAGCCTCAAAAGGGGAGGCCTTCGTTATTGCCAAGGCTGGTAAACCCGTCGTAAGGGTCACTGCCCTTAGCGCTCCAACCGGCGCTCAAATACGGCGGCTCGGTTTCATGGAGGGGCAGATCTCGGTGCCTGACGACTTTGACCGAATGGGCAAGGAGGAGATCGAGCGAATCTTCGGCGGTGGCGCATGAAACTTCTGCTGGACACGCATCTTCTCCTCTGGGCTGCCGGTGAACCCCAGCGCCTCTCAAAACAAACTCGACGCTTGATCGACAATCCCGACAACGAGCTTCTTTTCAGTGCGGCTAGTTTGTGGGAAGTAACGATTAAGCGCGGGTTGGGCCGGGAAGATTTTAAGGCGGATGCGCGGCTACTGCGCCGCGGTCTATTGGACAATGGGTACAGCGAGTTGCCGATTATCAGCGATCATGTCGTTGCCACCGAGAGTTTGCCGCCGATTCATAAGGACCCTTTCGGCAGAGTCTTAGTAGCACAGGCGACTGTCGAGGGTGTCACGCTGTTGACCATCGATTCCTTGGTGTCGCAGTACCCTGGCCCTATCAGAACAGTCTAGGAATCTCCGCGATTCTGCTGGAGTGGAGAGTGCCGAGTATCCGGTTGTGTGCCGGATGTGTGCCACACTGAGGCGATCACTTAGTGTGTTCCAGGTGAGTAACCGCGAGTTAATCCTCAAATTCCCAATTGCCTACCGAAGTCGATTGACTGACGGCCGATTAAGCCCGGCCATCCTCGCAGCATCACAACCGCGCGCGCGCCATCTCTAGATCCTGGTGTTCAAACGCCGAAGCCATACGGTCGATTTCTGGTTTCGTGAAGCCGTGCCGAGCGGCCTCGTCGCGCCACTTCGACACGGCCTTTCCGACTTGTGCCGCTATTTCGCGGGCTCTGCCGGCCTCCAATTCGAAATACCCGGCAACCTCCATGGCCAGAGCCAGGGAGGCGGTATTGTCATCCTCGTTGATGGCCGTGCTGAGGATCCGCGGCTTGATGTCGGTCGGCACCGGGTTGAGGTCGTAGGCCGGAGAAAGGCGCCAGCCCTCCGGACCCTCATACAGAAAACCGTGATTGCGCAGGTGGTCGTCGGTATTGGAGATCAGAATATTGAAAACCAGCCGCCGCCACAGCGCCGCCATGTCGGCTTTCGGCGCGGCCCCGTGCTGGCGAAGCGCGTCCACGATTTCGAGATAGCTTCGTGTTTCAATGTCTTTTGATCCCAGCATGCTCATCGCCGAGAGAAACGGAATGCGCCGTGCGCCATCCCGGTCAAAACGCCGCAGCAGAAGCACAGGCCTCTTGGCTACGATTTCGACACGCCCCGCGGGCACCGCGATGCCGGCTTTTTTTGCCAGCGTGAGGGCCACCGCTTCCCATACCACTGTATTGATTTCATCATCCCGGCGTGGGAACTTCGCAATCGCCAAATGGCCGTCCTTCTCCCGGACCGATGCCTTCGGCCGGGCGCCACCGAGTGACGATCCTGGCCCAAACAGTAGGCGCAAATCTTCCTCGGTATCCTTCTCCTCCATGACGTGTTCCGCCGCCGAAAGCAGTTTCGGCAGTTCGACCAGCGGCGGTATGCGGGTGACGTTCTCTCCTCTAAGGAACGGTCCGCCCTCGTGTTCAGCAAAGCGCAGCGCGCCCTGGCGCGCCTCATCGTCCACCAGCAGCAGGTAGTCGATCTCCTGCAGCGTCCGCGGAGCCTGCCCCTCCCGTTCCGCGCGTCTGCGTTCCATGCGGCGCATCAGCGCCCGTCCCCACCGGTCCGGCGCCGAGTCGCCGATAGCGCCGAACATCGGCGTATCGTCCGGCGTGTGGAACGGGCCGGGACCAAGCTTGAGGGCCGGTTCCAGAGAGAACCGCGCGGCATGCTGCAGCCAGCCCTGGTCGTATTCGAAGGTGGCGCTTTCCTTGTTTTTGCGCACGCGGGCCCACAGCCGCCCCACGAGGTGGGGAACGCCATCGAGATCCACATACACAAGAGCCTCTTTGTCCATCACTCTCCTCGGGTGCGTTTCTGCTTCCGCGCGCTGCGAATCCGTTGCGGGAGATGCTCCTCTTCAAGCTGAAGGCCGACGGTGTCGTTCTTGGGATCGGCCAGATCCGCCAAACGCTCGACCATGCCCATCACAAACAGAACCGTGGCGTAGAGCCCGGTTGCAACACCGGGATCGCCCTTTTCAATCTTGACGAGCGTTGTCCGGCTAATGGAGGCGCGCTGCGCCGCGATGGCCACAGAGATCCGCCGCCGCCGCCGGGCGTCCCGCAGATCGTGGCCCAGCTTGCGCAGCGCATGCCTGACCGGGATGGGCAGTACCACGGAGGATCGGCTTGTTCTCATATGTAGCGTCCATTTATATGGTCGTTAACATCAATACAGTATATTATTCTGAACGTTAAGTAAACCGCAGCCCTCCGAGGCGGGTGCAACTAGGCCGCTTTGCATCCGTGGCTAGCAGTGATAGCATTGACAGCATGGCGACATTAACGATTCGACAACTTGACGAAAAAACCAAGACCCGGTTGAGGGTCCGTGCTGCCCATCACGGACGTTCGATGGAGGAGGAGGCGAGAGAAATCTTGCGCTCAGCCCTAACCACTTCCTCACCGGCGAAGGGAAACCTGGCGGAGACCATTCACCGACGATTTGCGGCTTTTGGCGGGCTCGAATTTGAGTTGCCGCGACGCGACGCTATGCGCCAGGACCCGGGATTTGGCGAATGATCATCCTCGACACTAATGTGCTCTCAGAGCTCATGAGGCCCGAGCCCTCTCCTCGGGTTGTGGCATGGGTTGCGAAACAACCGGTAACGGAACTCTTTACGACGTCAATCACCGAGGCAGAAATCTTTTATGGAATTGAGCTGCTCACCAAGGGCAAGCGCCGCGAGGGGCTGCTGGCAGCGGCGGAAGCTGTGTTTGCCGAGGATTTGGCAGGTCGCATTCTCGGGTTCGAGAGCGACGCAGCGCGAGTTTTTTCTAAGATTGCCGCTCACCGCCGTGCGCTCGGCAGACCTATCAGCCACGCGGATGCGCAGATCGCGGCCATTGTCCAAGTGCGAGGGGCCAAGCTCGCGACGCGCAATATTGCAGACTTCGGGGACTGTGGTCTTGATGTCGTTGACCCTTGGAATGGTTCGTGAACCTGTGGTTTGAGGAAGCCAAAGCGTCGGGTGAGGCGTAACCCGGCTTCCCAGCTCCGCCACCTCACTCGCGTGCGGGTCGGGCCTCAAGCGCGCCGTGTCCGCTGGCAACGCCGGCTCGGTGCCGCAACCAGTACATCGACGGCCAGGAGTTGTACCTATGGTGCCACCGTGGCTGTAGGAGAACGACCGCAAGACTAGGAACTACCGAATCAAAATCGACGATCGAAAGCGGCCCTGGGGATTGTATGGGTCTCTCGTACGCAAGTTGCGGTGTCCGTTTGTGTGCTAGTGTAGTGTCTCACGCAGATCGTCTTTTATGGAGAGCGGTCTGAGCGCGGGTAACTTTTTCAAGGATGTCGTTGGCTTTGGCAGTCCAGATCAGGGGTTTGGGGTTCTGATTGTGGGCGTGGATATAGTTCCCGACGGCCAGGATGAGTTGTTCGAGGTCTTGGAAGATGCCGCGGCGGAGCCGGTTCTGGGTGAGGTCGCGGAAGAAGCGTTCCACCATGTTGAGCCAGGAGGCCGACGTCGGCGTGAAGCGGACGTGAAAACGTTTGTGGGTTGC
>JANXZM010000018.1 GCA_025355505.1 Acidobacteriaceae bacterium
CAAACGCAATGAGATCGAACGTCTCTTCCAGCGGCTCAAGGGCTTTCGCCGCATCTTCTCGCGCTTCGACAAACTCGACGTCGTTTTCCTCGCGTTCCTCAACTTCGCGCTGATTGTCGAGGCCCTACGATAGTGTTAACATGCCCTAGGAGAAAAAGCGCCGGCAGCGAAGACCAGCGCGGAAGATTCCGACGCGCAGCCCACCACGCCCGCAGCGCCGGAGCCCTCAACTTCCGCAGCCCCAGTGCTTGACCTATTCAGCGAACAGAAAGAATAGAAACACAGAGGCTTAACTGAGCGTCGAATCGTCCGGTTGCGTTTGCACATTTTGCCCGCCTTGGATTACAGTTTTGGCCTCAACAAATTTTGGTTTCGGAGAGGAATATTATGCGTTTTCGTGCAATGGATGTACTGTCCATTTTCCTGTTGTTTACGCTCGTGGCCTGCTCGAGCAAGCCAGCCGATACAGCCTCCAACTCCACCGGCCAGAACATGGCGGCGGGGACGAGCGCAACCGATGGGAATGCGATGAGTTCTCCAGCCGCAGAGACCAAGGTTTCTGAGCCGCAGCCGGTGGTGGTGCCCGCGGGCACAACCCTGACCGTTAGGCTGGGAGAATCGGTGGGATCGAAGATCAGTACTCCGGGCCAGTCTTTCCCTGCCACGCTGGCTTCCGCCGTCACCGTGAATGGCAATACCGTGATCCCAGCTGGCGCATCGGCCCGCGGTACGGTTGTGGACGCGAAACCTTTGGGCAGGTTCAAGGGCGGCGCTTCACTGGAGGTGAGGCTGACGTCAATTACGGTAAACGGCACCGAGCAGCGGATTGAAACCTCAGCCATCGCACGCACAGAAAAAGGCAAAGGTAAGCGGACGGCTGTGTTGGCAGGTGGAGGCACAGCGCTCGGTGCGATCATCGGCGGCTTGGCCGGTGGAGGAAAAGGCGCGGCCATTGGTGCGCTCGCCGGCGGTGGCGCCGGTGTAGGCGGAGCCGCATTTACCGGCAACAAAGATATCGTTCTTCCCGCCGAGTCTGCGCTTAGCTTTAAGCTCAAGTCTTCGCTGGAAGTGAGACCGGGAAAGTAGCCTCGACAGAATTTTCGTAGAGACGCAGGCAAGGCGCAGCAAGCTGCGTCTCTACGTTCGATTTTTTCGCTTTGCGTCTCCAGGTTCGCCTCGCCTCCTATGGATTTCTCGCATTTCACCACTATCAGCTTTGATTGCTACGGCACCCTGATTGATTGGGAGTCGGGGATTCTGCCTGTCCTGCGGGGCGTGCTTGGACGCCATGGTGAGAGTGTGCCCGACGCTGCCATCCTTGAAGTCTATGCGGAATTTGAGGCGGAGGCGGAAGGCGGCCCGTACCAAAGCTACCGGGATGTGCTGCAATCGGTGGTGAAAGCGTTCGCAGATCGCTTTCATTTCGAGGCCAGTCCCGCCGAAATCAGCTCGCTGCACGAATCAATCCGTGCGTGGCTGCCTTTTTCGGATACGGTGCCTGCGCTGCGCGAACTTCAGAAGCGCTACAAGCTCGTCGTGATTTCAAACATTGACAACGATCTATTTGAGAAAACGCGAAAGCAGCTGGGCGTGGAATTCGATAACGTAATCACGGCGGAAAAGGCAAGGAGCTACAAACCGTCCCTCAACAATTTCCAAACGGCCTTGCGCACGCTGGCGATTTCTCCGGATCGCCTGCTGCACGCCGCGCAGAGCATCTATCACGACGTGGTGCCGGCACGGTCGCTGGGGATCTCGACAGTGTGGGTGAACAGGAAGTCGGCTCGCGCCGGGATTGGCGCGGTCCGAGCCTCTGCGGATCGAGCCTCCGAGAAACGGCCGGACCTGGAGGTTTCTGATCTTGCGAGCCTCGCCGCAGCAGTTATGTCACGCACGCAAGACTGATGCTTGAGCCGTCCGCTACTTCCCTGGATCGGTCCCTACATTGTTTCTATACGGTTTCTATACGGGGACGGGCATCGGAAGAATCTTTTTTTGTATGGCGACCGTGACCAGTTGGGCCTTGTTGTGAATGTCGAGTTTGCGCATCAAGTTGAACTTGTGCGCTTCCACGGTCTTGACGCTCACTGCCAAAACTACCGCGGTTTTCTTCACGGTATTGCCCTCGGCAAGCAACTTCATCACTTCGCGCTCACGCAGAGTCAGGGTATTTCTTCGCAGCGGCACCCGCAGTGCCTGGTTCCGCAAGATAGCGTCGTCTTTCAATTTCGTCTGGATCTGCGGACTCAATGACCGTTCCCCGCGATGCACTTCGCGCAACGCCCTCAACAAAAGCGACGTGGGAGTATCTTTCAGCAGGTATCCGCTGGCGCCCGAGCGCAGGGCTTGCTGCACATACTCGCGATCCTCATGCATGGTCAGATACACGATGCGCGTGCCGGTACAGTGTTCTTCGATGAGGCGTCCCGCTTCGAACGACGACATACCGGGCATGCTGATATCGAGCAGCAAGAGGTCGGGGCGGTGATTTAGGACCAACTTGAGCGCCTCAGCAGCATCGCCCGCTTCGCCCACCACGGCAAAATCGGGAGCGTCTTCAAGCAGGCGGCGCACACCGTAGCGCAGCATTTCGTGATCGTCGGCGATCACGCAACGAATGGGCTCAGCGATTTCCGCAGGAAACGGACCATCCTTGGCGGTCAACATGAAACAATCCTCGCGTATTCTGACGACGTGGCGAGATGAGTCTGGAACCCCGGGTCGTCCGGCGACTTCCGGTGCAAATTGCCATTTCATTGTACCTGCACATGCCATACCTACGGCGCACAATAAAATCAGGAAGAGCTGAACTTTTCCTCTTCATTTACAATGCCATTTCCACATGCTGCGCTATTTCACTTCCGGAGAGTCCCACGGCGAGGCGCTGGTTGCGTTTCTTTCCGGGCTGCCTGCCGGGCTGGCAGTGGACCAGGCATTTGTGGACCGCGAACTCTGGCGGCGTCAGCAGGGCTTTGGACGTGGCGGGCGCATGAAGATCGAAAGCGACAGGGCGCACTTTCTTTCAGGCGTGCACCACGGCAAGACGATTGGCTCGCCGATCGCGGTGATGCTCGAGAATCGCGACTGGAAGAATTGGAAAGAATCACTGCCGGTGGAGACCGGCGATCCGGAGAAACACAAGCGCGTGGCGTCGCCGCGCCCGGGCCATGCCGATCTTGCGGGAGCTTTGAAGTACGATTTCACGGAAGCGCGCTACGTTCTGGAGCGCGCGTCGGCGCGCGAATCGGCGGCGAGGGTTGCGATAGGTGCACTCGCCAAGTTGCTGCTGCGAGAGTTGGGAGTCGAGGTTCTAAGTCATGTGATTGCGGTTGGCTCGGTTTCGATTGCGGATCGGGAAATCGCGTGGGAGCAGATCGAGCCACTGGCGCGCAAGAACGAGGTGTTGCTGGCTTGCGCCGACGCCGATGCCGAGCAGCGCATGAAAGAAGAAGTCGACAAAGTTCTGCGTACGGGCGATTCGGTGGGTGGAGTATTCGAGGTCGTGGCACACAATGTTCCACCTGGTCTTGGCAGCTACGTGCAATGGGATGAGCGATTGGATGCGCTGCTGGCTGCGGCGGTCATGTCGTTGCAAGCGGTGAAAGCGGTGGAGATTGGAAGCGGGATTCAGGCAGCGCATTCGCCGGGATCGGCCGTGCACGACGAAATCGGATATCAGAGCGATACGGGATTCGCGGGCTTCACGCGCACGCGCAACAATGCCGGAGGTCTGGAGGGCGGCGTCTCCAACGGGCAGGAGATTCGGATACGGGGTTATCTGAAGCCGATTTCCACGCTGCGGCGCCCATTGCAGTCGGTGGATTTCGCGACGCGCGAGCCCGTGAAGGCGGCATACGAGCGCTCGGATGTATGCGTGGTACCCGCTGCGGGCGTTGCCGCCGAGGCCATGGTGGCGCTCACATTGGCGCGCTGTGCCCTCGAGAAATTCGGCGGCGATTCGATGAAGGAAACGAAACGAAATTTTCAAGGTTATCTGGAACAACTGAAGAACTACTGATCCGAAACTAGAATCCGAAAATGATTTACCCAATTGTGAAATTTGGCGATCCGGTACTGGAAGCACCTGCAGCCGTGGTGACCAGCTTCGACGACGAGCTTAAGAAGCTCATCAAAGACATGTTCGAGTCGATGTATGCGGCTCGCGGCGTCGGCCTGGCGGCTCCTCAGATCGGCGTTTCCAAACGAATCGCCGTCGTGGATGTGACCTTCAAAGAAAACCCCGGCGCCAAGCTGGTGCTGATCAATCCGGTTATCGTCAGCAAGGAAGGCCGCCAGCGAAGCAGCGAGGGCTGCCTGAGCATTCCGGAATTTCGCGAAGACGTCACGCGCGCCAAAACCGTGACGGTTCGCGCGCAGGATCTGACCGGCAAGTTTTACGAGCACACCGGAGAAGACCTGTTGGCGCGGGCCTTCCTGCATGAAACCGATCACTTGAACGGCAAGCTGTACATCTCACACATCAGCGCGCTGAAGCGCGATCTCATCAAACGCAAGATCAAGAAACTGGTGAAGACGGGAGAGTGGTAGCGGATTGAGTAATTTTGCAATTGGGTAATTTGAATTGCTTCCAGATGCCATCACCTCTTAATCTCGTTTTCTGCGGCACGCCTGGATTTGCAGTCCCGACTTTAGAGAAGTTGGTCGGGGCTGGTCATTCCGTGCCGCTGGTGGTGACGCAACCGGATCGGCCTCGCGGGCGCGGGATGGAAGTGGCCAGTGCTCCTGTGAAAGATGCGGCAACCCGCCTGGGCATTGCCGTGGTGCAACCCGCCACCATCAAGAACAATGCCGAATTTCGCGATCAGCTTGTGGCGATTGGCCCGGACGCGATCATCGTCGTCGGCTATGGGCGAATCATTCCGCAGTGGATGATTGATTTTCCCCGGCTTGGAAATTTGAACCTGCATGCGTCTCTGCTACCCAAGTATCGCGGCGCGGCGCCTATCCAGTGGGCGATCGCCAACGGTGAAGCCGTCACCGGAGTTACAACCATGCGCATTGACGCAGGGCTCGACACCGGTGACATACTCATGCAGCACGAAATTTCGATCGCTCCGGAAGATACAGCCGAGACGTTGGGCCCGAAACTGGCGACCAGCGGGGCGGCTCTGATGGTCGAGACTCTGCGCAGACTCGATAATGGGCAAGTTCGTCCGACTCCGCAGGATCATTCGCAAGCCACACTGGCGCCGATTCTGAAAAAAGGAGATGGCCGCATGAACTTCGCTCGCACAGCGGACAATCTGTTCAATCGCCTGCGCGGTTTTCAGCCATGGCCCGGAGCGTTCACGATCTTTAAGGAAAAAACGCTGCAAGTGCATCGCGCTCAACCCTTGCAACATGCGGTTCAGTTGACGCCCGGACAAATCACAGTCGAGGGAACGCGCCTGTTCGTCGGCTGCGGCAAAGATAAAGACACCGACACGACGCTGGAGCTGGTCGAACTTCAACTCGAGGGCAAGCGCCGCATGACCGCACAAGAATTTATCAACGGCTACCGGCCCAAATCCGGCGATCATCTGGGACAATAGTCTGCGATGGCCGTCTCTTCTGCTCGCGCCGTGGCTTTTGAAATTCTTCTGCGGGTTGAGCGCGAAGACTCCTACGCCGCCGAACTGCTGCACTCCGCTCCCCTCGCGAAGCTTTCCTCCCGAGATCATGGACTCGCCACCGAACTGGTGATGGGAGCGCTCCGCTGGCAGTCCCTGCTCGATCAGCGGCTGGCCGCCGCATCGTCGCAGAAACTTGAGCGACTGGATGGCGAGGTTCTGGCCGCATTGCGCCTGGGCGTGTATCAATTGAAGTTTCTCTCCAGAGTTCCGGCACGCGCGGCGATCTTCGAAAGTGTGGAACTGGTGAAAGCGGCGCGAAAGCGCTCGGCGGCTTCGTTCGTGAATGCGGTTCTCAGGAAAATTGCCGAGGCAGGCGCGGAAGAGATTTTTGCGGAGATTGGAAAATCGCCCGACGCGAGCACGCTGGCTCAGAACGCGGCGCATCCCCCGTGGCTGGTGGATCGCTGGACCGAGCATTATGGACTTGAGGCAGCGCGACAGATCTGCACGCACGATCAGACCGTGCCCGGCACGGCCATTCACATCCACGATGATCGATCTGAGACCGAACTCGCGGAGGCAGGAGTGGAGCTTGCGCCAGGCCGACTGCTATCGGCCGCACGACGCGTTCTTGTGGGCGACGTGACAGCGACGCGCGCGTACCAGGAAGGCCGCGTCTCAATGCAGGATGAGGCTTCGCAACTGGTCGCATTGCTCGCCGGTCGTGGAGAAACGATCGTTGATGGCGCGATCCTCGACTGTTGTGCCGCGCCCGGCAGCAAGACTGCCTTGCTCGCTCGGCGTAACCCGCGCGCCAAGGTGTTTGCGACGGAGTTGCATCCTCACCGCGCGCGCTTGCTGCAGAACCTCAGCCGCATGCGAAACGTATACGTAGTCGCGGCGGACGCGCGTCACCTCCCATTTGTGCGCACCTTTGATCGCATTCTCGCCGACGTTCCTTGCTCGGGCACGGGCACGCTGGCCCGCAACCCAGAAATCAAGTGGCGGCTCAAAGTTGAAGACCTGCACCATCTTCAGTCGCGGCAGGTAGCCATCCTGAAGTCCGCGCTTGCTCAGCTTGCGATTGGCGGGCGGCTCGTTTATTCCACGTGCTCGCTGGAGCGCGAGGAAAACGAAGCGGTTGTGGAAGCTGCCCTCGATGCCACAGCGGGATTCAAAGTCGCCGATTTCAAGGGAGATATGGAGCAACTGCGGCAGTCTGGCGAGATGTGCTGGAAGGATATCGCGTCGCTTCTCGCTGGACCCTATCTGAGAACAATCTCCGGCGTGCATCCATGCGACGGATTTTTCGCCGCGATGATTGAACGGAATAAAGGCTAGCGGACTTCAAAATTCACCGCGCTGCCCGCCATGATTTTCTGTCCCGGCGCCGGAGTCTGGGTGACGATCATACTCGCGGGGCTGGGGTCGGAGACCGGAGACGCCGCAACTGGCGCGGACTGTGGCTCGCCGGGCAACGGCGGCGGCAGAAGCACGCTGACTTTGCCGACCTTGATGCCCGCGTCCTGTAGCACCAGCATCGCGCTGCCGAGCGGTTGTCCGGTGAGGTTCGGCATCACGTAGATTGGCGGCTCGGGACCGTCGCTGACCAGCAGATTGATCTTTGGTGCGGACACGCCGCTGGCATTCGCCGGCGGGCTTTGCGATATCACCTGGTCCAGCGGTGCGTCTGGCAAATTGACGCGCGCGATCAAACCCAGATTGAGCCCGCGGCGCCGTATATTCAACTCCGCGACCCGCTCGCTCCCTCCCGTCACGTCGGGAATCGCCACCCGCTGCGGCCCCAGACTTTGCGCCACGCGGATCGACCAGCCTCGCCGCACCTTCGTTCCCGGCGGCGGTATCTGTGTCATGATTTTTCCTTCTGGAATATCAGCGCTGTAGAACTGCCGCTCGACCACCACTTGCAGACCCGAAGCCGCGCCCGCGCGCTCAGCTTCGAACGGACTCATACCCACCAGCTTCGGGATGGCCACCTCGCGCCCGTGGATAGCCAGTTGCATGGCCGTGAGCGCCGAAATCAGCGCCACTGTCATCAGGACCAGAGCTAAAAGCAGCATGCGGACAAATTGTCGCATTGCTGACGATTATAGCGTTCTCGCGAAACGGCACGCTCTAAAAAATGGTGCGAAAATGCCCAGTCCCTAAAGGAGCATCCGCTTTTCGAAAACTTTTGGCATCGCTGAAGCGAAGCCCCGATACGAAACCGGAGTTTCCCGCAGCCTGTTAGTGCGTGGTGTCATCATGCTCCGGCAGCGCGCCGCCCTGATCTTCCCACTCATTGCCGCACGCGTGGCAGGTCCATCCCTGCTTGTACACCGGGACGGGAACACCAGCGTACGCTGTCCAATATGAGAGCGCTTTATTCAGTTCTTCACAACTGACATCGAGCGCTTGGCAACGGGGACACTTCGGCTGCTCGCAATTCCCGACGCCCTCAACATCCAGCATTTCGGGGATAGGCTGATTCAGGATTTCGCTGGCCACTTCCGCATCCTCGGGGCGAACCTTGAGTTTGATTCCGCCGAGAAGATTGGAGATGAACCAATCCATGCGGATCATGTTGTCGTCCACCAGGTAGGCCTGAATCCCCGCTGACTCCAGACTTCCCTTCGCGAGCAGCCCATCGGGAAGATCGCGGAACTGTCGCAGCGTGACAGTTTCGTTGAACTCGAAGACGTCTTCGCCGTGGGGCGGGGGAGATTGCCCGGAACTCCGTTGAAAGTTAGCGGCTCCCGACTGTCATAGGTTACGCAACCTTCACGTCCTCGGCAACGCCCTTCTTAGAAACCGCGTGGGCCAGGGCAGTCAGCAGCGCGGGGATCTCCCGGTAGCCCTGC
>JANXZM010000022.1 GCA_025355505.1 Acidobacteriaceae bacterium
AGCCTGTGGTGAAACTCCAGCGCCCAAAACCAGCGCCTAAAGGCGCCCTCATAACACGGCACTTACGGTATGCCTGAAGGCATACACCTGATACAAAACATACTTGCACCACGGGCTGCTAGGCGAATCAGAACAGTTGCACTGGTCGGAAAATCTTGAATGAGTCATTGCTGGCGTGCATCCGCAGACTCTATCGGTCGCAATTTGAATGAAATAAGCCGTGCCTCTTTGGCGCCGTTGTTCTTGAAGATGAGTGTCGCCTTGCCCTTATCGAGCCACTCAAAATTTCCTGAATGCAGCAAATGTTGGGTGCCGCTTCCGCCTTCCTTCACGGCTACGTCCTCGTCCATGACAACGATCAATTCCGCACGACCAGGATCGCCCAGGGTGACCTCTTGTTGCGGCAGCACACGAATGAGGGTTACGGAAGTCCGGTTGGTCTCAAATTGGGGCTGTTCCCTATGCGCTTCGTGCGGCCGCGAATCCTGCGCGACTGGGCAGTCCAGCGGCTGAGTTGCGATTACGGCAGCGCAGAGGTTGCGCGCTCCTTCTTGAGGGAGAAGAAGCTCGACTGTAACGTTGCGGTAGGCCGCGCCTCCGTCGATAAGAGTCGAATGCACGTAGCCTTGGGGCTGGAGTCGTATTTGACCATCGACGACTTGCCGTTGCGCATCCGGTTTGCCAGGCGTGTAGACGGTAACTTGCGTGTCGCTCATCATGATGCTGATCGCGTCGAAATCATGCCGGTGCAATCCAACGGAATCGCGCGGCGCGACCTCGACCTTGTACAGGTTGACGTATTGGTTGTGAAGCTCAAGATGGTGATGCGGCTCGGATGCGAGTGGAATCACAGCCGGAGTCTGCGCGGCTACCACCAGCGGAAGCCAGCATATCAAAACTAGTAACGTCGTTTTCGCTCTCAATGCACGACCCGCCAGAGACGAGAGAATAGTTGCGCGTACCTCAAGGCTGCATTGCTATGATACGTGGCTGCAGAGAAAATCCCGCTGCACATTCTTTCTTTCTGAAAGTTTATTAATGTTGAGATCATGTGGATTCGACCAGCAGTGCAACCTTCACGTATAGCCTCTTATGACACCAGTCGAAAGTTTGTTCCATCGAAAAGTAGTCCAGATCGCTCTCTTCTTTAAGTCGGGAGCGAGCGAGAACCGGCTTGCTAGGCAGACTAAGACTGTACCCCACGTCGCTGACTTCGCCGACAAAATCGTAATTCTGGAAACTCCGATTTCGAGCTTATCTACCCAGGGCGTCATTGGAGAAGCCAGGCCATTTCGTAATGCCAAGAGGCCTGACTGAAGGTTTCGTCTTGTGTATGCTGATCAGGGTCGTCACAATTGACGCAGGTCCGATGAACTTCAAGAACATAGTCCGGGAGGCGGCCACAGCTGTCAGGCGTAATTGGGTCAGAAGTGTCCTTACGATTCTCGGGATATCGGTGGGGGTGGGCGCGTTCATTTGCGTGGTTGCGATTGGAAACGCAGGTAGCAGCAGCATCGAGAAGCAACTGCAAAACCTGGGCGACAACTTCATTTGGATAGAGGCCGGAAGCCGTGCCCGAAATGGTGTCCGCTACGGAGCCCGTGGCGATCGCACTTTGATTCTTGCCGATGCCACGGCGATCGTGGAGCAGGTTCCGTTAATCAAAACGATGTCTCCCAATGCGGACGGACATGTGCAAGTCATCTACGAAGGGGAAAACTGGGCCACGACGTTTCGCGGTGTCACACCCGGGTTTCTGCAGATTCGACGATGGAATATGCGGTTGGGCGCTTTCTTCACCGACGCCGATGTGGATGGGTCTGCGCCGGTTTGTGTCCTCGGTCAGACGGTGGTGGACAATCTGTTTGGCAGCGAAGATCCAATCGGAAAAACCGTCCGCGTCAAGAGTATGCCGTGCAAGGTAGTGGGTGTTTTGCAGGCCAAGGGTTTTTCGGCGACCGGGCAGGATCAGGACGATTTTGTGGTGATGCCGTTTACGACGGCGCAGAAAAGAATAACCGGGACATTCTGGCTCGACGATATTTTTTGCTCGGCTGTTTCGCGGGAAGCTATGCCCGAGGCTACCAAGCAAATCGTGGGCCTGCTGCGGGAACGGCACCATCTCAATCCCGCGGAAGACGACGATTTCAACGTCCGCCGGCCGGAAGATGTGGTGCAGGCCCAGCTTGCGACCAGCCGCATTATGACGATTCTGTTGGCCAGCGTAGCTTCTTTATCGTTGCTGGTGGGTGGCATCGGCATTATGAATATCATGCTGGTCTCGGTCACTCAACGCACGCGCGAGATTGGGCTGCGACTGGCCGTAGGGGCTACGGAATCGGACGTGCAACTCCAATTCCTCAGCGAAGCAATCGCGCTTAGCCTCCTCGGCGGCCTGCTCGGCTTGCTGGCGGGACTTCTCTCCTCCACAATTGTTGAAAGTCTATTTCACATGCCTACCAAACTTTCTTACGAGATATTTGCCATCGGTGGCCTGTTCTCCGCCGGCATCGGAATTCTGTTTGGCTTCTATCCTGCTCGCAAAGCCTCGCAGCTTGATCCGATCCAGGGGCTCCGTTTCGAGTGAGTTTGGGACTGCCAGTTAAGCTCCGATCCGTATGAAAAAACGATCCGAGCAGTTATTCGTAGCGCAGAGCCTCAATGGGATCCATTTGGGCTGCCTTGCGGGCTGGGTAAAAACCAAAGAAGACCCCCACCGCCATCGAGAACACGACTGCGATCGCAATCACCAGTGGAGAAATCAGAACTGGCCAGCCGAGCGCCTGGGTGATCACGTACGAAGCGCCTAACCCAAAGATGATGCCCGTGATTCCTCCCATCAAGCTCAGGACCACGGCTTCGATAAGGAACTGCTGCTGGACGTTGCCTTCGGTTGCACCAATGGCCATGCGAAGACCAATTTCGCGGGTGCGCTCGGTCACGGAGACCAGCATGATATTCATGATGCCGATGCCGCCAACAATGAGCGACACGCTGGCGATCGATGCCAGCAGCAAGGTCATGACTCGGCTCGCTTCGTCGGCGACGTCGGCCATGTCGGCGAGATTGCGCACAAAAAAATCCGCATCGTCCCCCTCGCGAATGCGATGCCGATCGCGGAGCAGAGACGTAATCTGCTGCTGCGCCGCATAGCTGCCCTGCCGGGACACGGCTGAAACCATGATCCAACGCAGCCAGGGTTGGCCGGTGATTTTTTTCTGCAGGGTCGTCAGCGGAACCAAAATGATGTCATCCTGATCATCGCCCATCGCGGCAGATGTTCCTTTGGGACTCAGAACCCCAGTCACACGAAATGGCAGGTTGTTGATGCGGATGGTCTGGCCAACCGGGTCTGTTGCGCCGAAAAGGTTCTTGCGCACGGTTTCACCGATTACGGCTACGTTGGCGGACATCTCCACATCATTTTGCGTGAACGAAGATCCCTCCACAAACGACCAGCTGCGGATATCGAAATATTGAGGCTCAGTGCCGTTCAGGCGTGTGGCCCAATTATCGTGTCCAAACACAACCTGCCCGCTGGAACTGCTGCCCGGCGCTACCGCATGGGCCGCTGGGCATTCACGCAATATGGCCAGCATGTCAGTGTAGGTCAGGCTCTTGGTCGAGCCCCAACCCATGTGCATGCCGCTGCGAGTAACCGTTCCGGCGCCTACAAACAGCAGGTTCGAGCCCATGGCTTGAATCTGCTCCTGCATCGTCTGCCGCGCACCTTGCCCGACCCCCAGCATGGCGATCACCGCCCCCACGCCGACGATGATGCCCAGCATGGTGAGGACCGAGCGCATCTTGTTGCGTGCCAAGGCACGCATCGCGATGCGGAGGATAGCGAGCAAATCCATAATTGGTTCAGTCCTCCAGTGCTGGCAGGTTCTTGATGACCTCGGATGCGAGGGGCCGATTCTGATTCCGCTCATCGCGGCGAATTTTCCCGTCACGAAACTGTATGCTGCGCTTGGCGAACTGAGCGATGTCGGGTTCGTGCGTCACCAGCACAATCGTCAGGCCCTCATCATTCAACTTCTGGAAAATATCCATGATTTCGACGGATGTGCGGCTATCGAGATTCCCCGTGGGCTCGTCCGCTAGCAGGATCGAAGGCCGATTCACCAGGGCGCGGGCGATCGCGACTCGCTGCTGTTGGCCGCCGGACAGTTGTGAAGGGAAATGCGTGATGCGGTCTCCGAGTCCGACTAGAGCAAGCGCCTCGCGAGACCGTTTTTCGCCTTCGGCCTTGCTGATGCGCGCGTACAGTGTAGGTAATTCGACATTCTCGAGCGCGGTGGTGCGCGAAAGCAGGTTAAAACCCTGAAAAACGAATCCTATTTTGCGATTGCGGATGGCGGCCAGTTCTTTCTTGCTGAGGCTGGAAACCTCGACCCCTTCCAGTAAATAGCGTCCGGAGCTGGGTTTGTCGAGGCAGCCCAGAATATTCATGAACGTCGATTTACCGCTGCCGCTGGCGCCCATGATAGTGACGAATTCCCCGCGGGCGATTTCAACACTCGCTCCGCGCAAGGCATGCACACGTGTTTCTCCGAGCTCGTAGTACTTATGAATCTCCTCGGCCAAAATTATCGTTTCGTGATAATTCGTTCCCGTGAGATTTGCATCGGGTTGTGAGGTCGTGGCCATTTCGAATCGTTTCGCTTCCCCTAATTCAGTCTACCGACTACCGGCGTTGTGTACCCATGCCCGGGCCCGATGTCTTGCTGGCGGTCATCGAACCTGTGACCAGTTCGTCGCCCTCCTTCAACTCGCCTTTGAGTATCTCGGCTACCTCTGTAACGGTGTGGTCGGTGATGCCGGTGCGAATTCTGACTGGCTCAAGTGTGTTGTCCGGATGCAACTTCCAAAGCAGCGCGACATCAAGACGCGGTGTTCGTCCTTCCGCAGTATCGGTTCCGCCACCTTCCTGGCCGGGCGTGCGCACACGATATTGTTTGCCGGCGGCGCCACTTCCGGGACTGTCGGCAACTTGCACATTGGCTTTGCCATCCAGTCCATATTTTTGCAACAGCGCGAGAATTTCTTCCGCCTTCAGATCAGGTTTATAGCGTAAAGCACCATTCGGAACGTGCAAGGCATTGTTCGCCGAAGCCACCGGAATCGTGATGTACGCAGTCATTCCGGGGAAGAGCTTTAGATCCGGATTGTCGAAATCAATGACTGTGTTGTAGGTAACGACGTTTTGCACCGTGGTTGCGTTCATTCGAATTTGGGAGACGCGCCCGGTAAACGTGTCGCGGGGAAAGGCGTCTACTTTGAAGGTAACCACTTGCCCGGTCTTGATCATGCCCACATCCGACTCATCGGTACTGGCGTACACCTGCATTTTGGTGAGGTCTTGCGCGATAGTGAAGAGCGTAGGCGCCTGTAGCGACGCTGCTACAGTCTGGCCGACATCCACGTTCCGGGCGATTACCGTGCCATCGATCGGCGCGTGGATGGTGGTGTAGTTCAGATTCGTCTGGGCCACGGTCAAGGCAGCTTCTTTTTGTTGTACCTGAGCGAGGGCTTGGGTGACCTGGGCATCGGCTGCGGAAACGCCCGCCACTGCCGAGTCGTGATTGGCTTTCGCCAGATCGAGTTGCTGCGGGCTCATCACGGATTCTCTGACCAGGCCGACCGTACGTTCGTAGTCCGCCTTGGTCTGAATTTCCACTGCCTTGGCTTTTTCCAGATTGGCCCGTGCCGAGGCCACGTTGGCGTTGGCGTTGGCGAGGTCACCTTTGGCCTGCAGCACAGCGCCTTCGAATAGAGCAGGATCAATCTGCGCAACTACCTGTCCCTTCTTGACGCGGGAGTTGAAATCCACAAAAAGATGAGAAATCGTCCCCGAATCTTGCGAGCCGACCTGAACCGTGATGACGGCGTTGATGCTGCCGGTGGCTTCCACGACCTCGCGAATATCTCCCCGATTGGCCTTGGCGGTAAAGTACTGCGGCTTGTCCTGTCCCTTAAAGTGAATAGCGACGAACACGGCGGCCAGGACTATCGTTCCGATTGCGACTAACCAGTAAAGCTTGAGCACTGTTTCCTCGTTTTTGAAAACTAGAGCGGGCTTCTTGCCCAAACTCACAACCAATTCGACGGAAGGGTAATCACCGATCTTACTAGCCTTGTGAACTCCTTCGGGAAAACAACCACGGCGTCATTGTAACCGCGGTAGATGAAAGACAGCCAGAGTGCGGCGGGACAACGCACTCCGTCACTCTCCCAGATGTGCAGCTTACAGATGAACAGAAGTTAATGCATGAATGGAAATTAATGTGCTTTAACTCTCCGACTCTGGGTTAAGCTCGGTGCGCACAAAAAGGATGGCCCCATGATGCGTTCCTCAAAATTGAAAACTTTCGCAGCAAGTTTTCTTGCGCTGATGATCATTCACGGCGTCGCGGTTCAAGTTGAAGTTCAAGCTCAAGTGGCTGGCGGAACAATTACAGGAACGGTCGTGGATGCCAGCGGCCGGTTCATTCCTAATGCGGGAGTCTCCATCACGAACGTTGCCACGGGCATTAATCGCAGTGTGACCACCAACGAGGATGGCCTCTACATCGCACCGAACCTGTTGCCGGCGAGCTACGAGCTGACGCTTACTGCTCCGGGATTCAAGACCGAAGTAAGGCGCGGCATCGAACTGACCGTAGGCGCGACCGTGTCTTTGAACATGACGATGCAGGTCGGCACCACGAAAGAGACGGTTGAGGTGCAGAGCCAAGCGCCCGACGTGCAGCTTACCAGCTCGGATATCAGCGCCGTGGTCAATGCGACTACGGTTCGCGAGCTGCCGCTGAACGGACGCAGTTGGACGGACCTGGCAACGTTGCAGCCCGGAGTGAACAGGATCCAGACGCAGCCGGACTTCGCGGCGGGTACGGATCGGGGCAACCGCGGGTTCGGACAACAGCTAACCATCTCCGGCGCGCGGCCGCAGCAGAACAACTATCGTTTGGACGGCGTTAGCCTCAACGATTACGCCAACGGTGCGCCGGGCAGCGTCTTGGGAGGGAGCCTTGGTGTCGACGCTATTCAGGAATTTTCTGTTCTGACCAGTAACTACTCGGCCGAATACGGCAAGACGTCGGGCGGCGTCGTGAATGCGATTACGCGATCGGGGACAAATAAGATTCATGGAAGCGGTTACGAGTTCCTCCGGAATGGCGCACTGGATACGAGGAACTATTTCGATGCGGGCGGTGTTCCACCCTTCAAGCGCAACCAGTTTGGGGGAGCGGTGGGCGGACCGATTTTCAAGAATCGAACGTTCTTCTTTGCCGATTATGAGGGAATCCGGCAGTCGACGGGCATTTCCACGGTTGTGACCGTTCCATCGCAAGAAGCGCGGAACGGGCAGATGTGTCATCTCCCAGACCTAAATAACCCTAACGGGTGCAGGCCAAATGCCATTCTAGTAGACCCATCGGCGGCCCAATTCCTTACCTTTTATCCTGTGCCCAAGCCCCAAGATCTCATTGCCCCAAATGGAGATCTCGGAAAATACACTTTCGCCGGACAGCAGATTGTCAACGAGAATTTCCTTACCAGCCGTGTCGACCACAGGTTTTCTGACAAGGACAGTCTGTTCGGCTCCTATATGTACGACAAGACACCCTACTCGTCTCCCGACGGATTGAATAATGTTGAATTCAGTTCTCTGACATCGAGACAGTTCGTTTCTATCGAGGAAACCCACATCTTCACACCGCGGTTCGCGAATTCATTCCGCATTGGTGGCAACCACGAAGCGGTAGCCAACAATCAGAGCTTGAAAGCGATCAATCCGGACGCGTCCAGGGTCGATCTCGGAGTGGGCGGCACTGCTTTCGCCGGCCGGGCAGCGCCGCAGGTTCTCATCGGTGGTTCAGTTTCGGACTTCACGGGTGGGGTGGGTGGCAGTCCGACCTATTTCTACCACTGGAATTCCATTCAGCTCTATGATGACGCGTTCTTCAACAAAGGCACGCATTCCATCCGCTTCGGAGTCGCCGCGGAACGGATGATGCTCAATGTGCTGGCCGACACCGATCCTAACGGGATATGGAACTTCGATAATATTACGGAATTTCTCACCAACCATCCCACGAAGTTTCAAGGCGGAATTGCCAGCACGCTCTCGCCTCGCAATCTGCGGCAAACTCTCTTTGGTATATACCTGCAAGACGACTGGCACGCGCGATCGAACCTGACTCTAAATCTCGGCTTGCGCTACGAGATGTCCACCGTGGTCAAAGAGACTAGCGGCAAGCTCGCAAATTTGAGAAAAATCACGGATGTCACCGCTCATCTTGGCGATCCCTTTTTCAATAATCCGACGTTGAAGAATTTTGAGCCCCGCATCGGTTTTGCGTGGGATCCATGGAAGAACGGAAAAACCGCAATCCGCGGAGGGATCGGGATGTTCGATGTGCAGCCCCTGCCCTATCAATTCATCCTCCTGGCTACCCAGGCGGTTCCCTTTTTTAAGTATACCGTTGTGAAAACTCCCACGGGGGCGTGCCCCATCCTTACCCCGTGTCCGAATCCCTTTTACAACTTTGGCGGCCAGGATATTACGTTTGCGGCGAATCGATTGCGCACAACCTATACTGACCCGAATCCAAAGCGCAATTACGTGATGCAATGGAATCTCAATGTGCAGCAGCAGCTTGCACCGAGCCTTACGGCAATGATCGCCTACGTTGGCTCGCGTGGCGTGCATCAGCCATTCCGGGTAGATGACGCCAATCTGACCCTGCCGACGAAGACCTCGGCCGGTTATGTGTGGCCATTCGCTTCGGACGGCAGCCCGCTGGACCCGATCAATCCGAACTTTGGCTCAATCCGAGGAATGTTTTATAACGGAGGCTCATCCTACAATGCGCTCGAATTGCAACTAGCCAAGCGCATGAGCCATGGCTTTCAAGTGCAGGGCGCCTACACCTGGAGCAAGAGCATCGACACCAGCTCTGCGTCGGTTGCGGGAGACACTTTCGGCAATTCCATCTCCAGTCTTGACTGGTTTGACCTAAAACTGAGCCGCGGCCTTTCCGACTTCAACGTTGGTCGCACACTAGTTGTGAACGGTACATGGGAACTTCCAACACCCAAATCCTGGTCCGCGCCGGCTCAATGGGCATTGGGCGGATGGCAACTGGGACTGATCTTTACTGCCAGTGGAGGAGTTCCGTCAACCCCGACCTGGGGAACAGGCTCGGACCCGGCCAATACCAACAGCGGTGACGACTGGGCTTATACGAACCGGCTGGGTGGCCCCGACTGCAAGACGCTGACAAATCCTGGCCACATCAACTACATCAAAACCGGGTGCTTCCAGATTCCCACTGCGCCGGACTTGGCATTCTGGAACGCGAACTGCAACCCGCAGCCGCCTAGTTTGGGGTTGGATGCTAACGAGAACCCTATTCGTATTAACAACCCTCAAAACCCAGGTTTGGACAATTTGGGCTGGCTCCCAGCTCTGCCTTGCTTTAACTTGCGCGGCAACGCCGGCCGTAACATCATTAATGGGCCAGGTCTGACGTCGCTGGATTTCTCCTTGTTCAAGAATAATTACATCAAGAAGGTTTCGGAAAATTTCAACGTACAGTTTCGCGCGGAGATCTTCAATAGTCTCAATCACACCAACTTTGCCCCGCCCGCTACGCCGACCAATACTGACATCTTCGACGGGGCAGGAAATCTGTCGGGCGGTGCAGGTGTGCTCTCCAAAACGACCACCACCTCACGCCAGATTCAGTTCGCACTGAAAGTGATCTTCTAGCCAGATTCAAAGGTGATGAGTGGATAGAAGAGATCGACACTTAGAAAGAGGACGCGTAACCTGCCCGCCGGGCCTGACGCGGCGGAGTTTGTTGCAGCAAGCGGCATGGATATCCAGTGCCGCAGTGTTGCCACGGATCGCGTGGGCCGCTGCCCAGGACGCCAGTCCCGCCATCAGCCCGGTAATGGAGAAGCTGAGCGCGTACATGGCCGAGGCGCGAAACCGTACGCTGCCTGACAATGTTGTGCGGGAAACGGAACACCACATCCTCGACACGATTGCCGCCATGGTCTCGGGTTCCGAGCTTCAGCCTGGACGCCTGGCGATCGAGTTCGCACGCTCTTATGGCGGCGAGAAAATTGCCACGGTCGTCGCCTCGAAGATTCTCTGCGGACCGATCGAGGCGGCACTTGCGAACGGGCAGTTGGCTCATTCCGATGAAACCGATGACGATTTCACCACGGGAGGAGCGCATCCCGGCTGCGCGGTGGTACCGGCAGCGCTGGCTGTGGGCGAGCAGTTCAGCATCAGCGGCACGCATTTCGTGCGGGCCGTGGTGCTCGGCTACGACGTCGCCATGCGCGCAATGAAGACGGTTGGCCCGGGGATGAAAGAAACGCATCCTTTAGTTGGCACCATGGGCGCGACGGCTGCTGCCGGATGTGCCGCTAGCCTCACTGCCCAGCAGATGCGCTGGCTGTTCGACTACGCCGCCCAGCAGGCAGGCGCGGGCATTGGTTCGTGGCGGCGCGACACGGATCACATCGAGAAGGCTTTCGTCTTCGGCGGAATGGGAGCACGCAACGGGGTCAATGCTGCCCTGGTCGTTCATTCCGGCTGGACTGGCGTCAACGATGTTTTGTCCGGCCCTAACAATTTCGTGGAGTCCTACAATCCGAAGGGCGATCCGGCGGGGATGATCGAGCAGCTCGGCGAGCGCTACGGAGTGGTGCAGACGACGATCAAGAAGTGGACCACGGGAGGGCCGATTCAGGCGCCGCTGGACGCGCTGGAGAATCTGCAGAAGCGGCAGGCGTTCCAGGCGGATCAGGTCAAGCAAGTGGTGGTTCGTACCGCGACAAGCGCGGCCTACACTGTCAACAACCGCGATATGCCGGATATTTGTCTTCAGCACCTGGTCGCGGTGATGCTGATCGACAAGACGGTCTCTTTCCGGGCGGCACACGATAAGGCGCGCATGCAGGACGCCGCGATACTCCGCGAGCGCGCCAAGGTTCAGCTCGTCCCCGACGAAGAACTTGAGAAGTTGATACCGGTGCGAGTGGCCATCGTCGAAGTCACGCTTAACGATGGGACGCGCCTCAGCGAGCGTGTCGAGCATGTACGTGGCACTCCCGAAAATCCGATGACTCGCGACGAGGTGGTCGCGAAGGCGCGCGAGTTGATGGCGCCCGTTCTCGGTGCCACTGCCTGCTCCAAGTTAGTCGAGCGCGTGCTTACGCTCGATCACGTGAAAAATGTCCGAGAGCTTCGACCCTTACTTCAGAGCGGTTCCTGACTCGAACATCGGAACCAGTGAAGCAGAAACCGCTGCAGTTTGTTTAGTGCGGCCAAGGATGTGTCAGGATGACGGGAATTAAGAGAGCGATGCTGCTGCTGGTGTTCTTCGCTGCCAGTGTGAGCAGCTTGTATTCCGGTGCAAGAGAAATGCGCAGCGCGGCTCCGGCGGCTGAACAAGCGGCTACGAGGTCCGCGCAGACAGCCGCGCCCAGTTTCGAGTTCTTTAAGACCAAGGTCCAGCCCATCTTCTTGAAGAACCGGCCCGAGCACGCCCGCTGCTACGGTTGCCACAATCTGTCGAATAGGATATTTCATCTCGATCCGTTGTCGCCGGGGGACACGGACTGGAACGACGAGCAATCGCAGCGAAACTTCCAGAGCGCTCTAGAGGTGGTTGTTCCGGGCGATCCGGCTTCCAGCAGGCTCCTGCTCCATCCCCTTGCGCCGGAAGCTGGAGGCGATCCGTTTCATTCGGGGGGCAGGCAGTTTGCGTCGCAGAACGACCCCGACTGGCTGGTGATGGCGCAATGGGTGCGCGGCGTTGGCACGGAAGCCGTGTCTGCGTCCCAATCGTTAACTCGGATTTATGTTACGAACAGCGCCAGCGACACGATCGATGTGATTGATCCCGCGACCAACCAGGTCGTGCAAGTAATCCATGGCATAGAGCTGCCGCATGGCATCGCTTTCTCTCCCGACGGGACAAGGATCTACATCAGCAATGAGTCGGAGAGTGTGCTCGATGTGGTCGATCGCAAAAGCGGGGAAATTCTAAAGAAGGTACCTCTTAGCGGCCGGCCGAACAACCTCGCCATCACCAAAGATGGAAGTCAGGTACTGGTTGGCATTCGGGCGGAGCCGGGCGTCCTCGAAGTGATCGATACGATCTCGCTCCAGAGAATAAAAAGCATTCCCGTGGACGGCGCCGTGCACAACGTGTTCGTCACACCAGATGGCAAATATGCGGTCAGTGGTTCACTGGAAAACAAAGCTGTGACGGTGATTGATCTCCACAGCCAGCAAGCGGCATGGGGAGTCAAGTTTGACCGCTCAGTACGGCCCATGGCCTTCGACACAAACCCTGACGGCTCGACTAGCCGCATTTTTGTTCAACTCTCCGGGTTTAACGGATTCGCGGTTGTCGACTTCGCAAAACAGGCGGAGGTGGCCCGAATCAAGCTGCCGGATCAACCCGGCGGTTTCGGAGTCGCGGAGGGGCGAGCGGGAACTCCTTCTCACGGAATCGGGGTGACTCCGGATGGAAAATCTTTGTGGGTCAACAGTACGCTTGCCAACGCTGTGTTCAAGTACTCGCTCCCTGATCTCAAGCTGATCGGATACGCGCAGCTACCCGAAGTTCATCCGCTGGGGAATGCGCATACTGGAGCGGTGCCAGAGTGGATTACGTTTACGCCTGACAGCAAGCTTGTCTATGTTTCCGATTCCGCGGCTCGATTGGTGTCGGTCATCGACACCAAGACTCTGAAAGAAGTCGCCCGTATCCCGGTGGGGGAAGTACCCAAGCGGATGAATACTTTGGTTCTGCACTAAATCTGTGGGGCCGTAAGATCCCCGCAAGCAGATCGGTAGCAGCACAAGATACAAGCACGAATACGAACCATGGCCGAACAATTTACCGCTTCCCCGGAAGCCGGAAATATCGATTCATCCTCCTCGACCTCCGAGGTTGGTCAGCGCGCCAGACATCGCATTGCGCGGCGGCTGCTGCCCTTCTTGTTTGTGCTGTATGTTATCGCTTTCCTGGATCGAATGAACATTGGGGCTGCCGCCCTCCAGATGCCCCGGGACCTGGGCTTCAGCGATCGGGTAGTCGGCATGGGGGCAGGTATTTTCTTCCTCGGGTACTTTGTGCTCGAAATTCCCGGCGCATTGATTGTCGAGCGATGGAGTGCACGCCGGTGGATCGCGCGCATCATGATCTCCTGGGGAATGGTCACGGTCTTGATGGCCTTCATTCACACCGCGCACCAATTCTACCTAGTGCGTTTTTTCGTCGGCGCCGCTGAAGCGGGGTTTTTACCAGGGGTCATCGTGTACCTGACCCATTGGTTCCGATACGAGGACCGGGGAAAGGCAGTCGCGTTCTTCTATGCTGCCAATCCTCTTTCCTACGTGATTGGTTCGCCCATCGCGGGGTTGCTGCTTGGGATTTCATGGCTAGGCCTCAGAGGCTGGAGATGGCTGTTTATCCTGGAAGGGATCCCGGCCATCGTGTTGGGTGTCATCACGATCTTCTACCTCACGGACTGGCCAGCGCAGGCACGTTGGCTGCCCGCGGATGAGCGGTCCTGGATCATGGAACAGCTGCAGCGCGAAAAGCAAACCAAGAACCGTCGTCATTCCTTTAGCGTTTGGGGAGCTCTGCGCAACCGCGATGTAATCCTGCTGACACTCTGTTATTTCTGCGCCATGACTGGGAGCTACGGCATCGCCTTCTGGCTACCCACCATTCTGAAACGCCTCTCGGGACTAAGCGATCTAAAGGTGACCCTGCTCGCGGCTTTGCCGTACGGTGCCGCTTTCATTACACAGCAAGTGAACGGCTGGCATTCTGATCGGACTGGCGAGCGACGGTGGCATGCGGCGATCCCGGTTTTTCTGTGTGCACTCGCCCTCTCGCTCGCGGTTGTCAATATTTCCCGGCCTGCGGTCTCCATAGGCCTGTTCGTTCTCGTAGGGGCTTCGTTTTATGGGTTTCAACCGTGCTTTTGGGCTGTACCCACGCTCTTTCTAACCGAGTCGGCAGCCGCTGCATCGATCGGACTGATTAATTCAGTCGGAAATCTCGGCGGTTTTGTTGGACCTATGGTGATGGGCTATTTGGTTGGGCGCACTCACAGTTTTGCCGCCGGACTGTGGTACCTGCTAGGGAGTCTAGTGATGTCGGGGTTGCTGATGCTTGCGGTGGGCGCGGGACGCCGTCCAGCTTCCGGTGTGGCTTCATCGGTCGCATAGAGTTCGCGCGATGAAAACCACGAATTGTTTTTAATGTTCGTTTAATGCACGCTTCATCTTGATCCTAATTAATGTAAGTGGCACGACTTCTGGGTTAGCAGCTGTGGTGACGGTCTTGTTTCTCAATACTGGAGGTAAAGGTGAATAAAACGAGAGTAATGTTTCTGTCTGCTTTGTTCTTCGCGCTAGTAACGGGAGTTTGGGCTCAACAAAAACCGACGCTGGAACTTGTGCAAACGACGCCATTGCCGGAGCTCAAAGATGGCGATTTCGACCACTTTACCGTGGACGTTGCCGGCAACCGTCTGTTCTCCACCGCCGAAGAGAACTCGAAAATCCTGGTCTTTGATCTCAAGACGAATAAGCTGACCCACACCATTAGCGATCTCAAGGCGCCGCATTCGATACTTTATCGGGCCGATTTGAGGAAGCTTTTCGTCGTCGATGGAGACTTGGGTGAAATCAAGATTTATGAGACCGATTCTTACAAGCCGGCTGGGAGTGTAAAGCTGAGGGAAGGTGCGGACGCCTGTGCTTATGACCCTTCGACTAAGTTCTTGTATGTCGTGAACGGTGGCAAGGATGCCAAACTCCCCAACGCCTACATCAGCGTCGTTGATACTACCACCGCCAAAACTGTAGGCGAAATCAAAGTTGACTCCAATGACGTAGAAGGCATGGCCATAGAAAAAGCGGGACCGCGCATCTTCGTCGTTATACGGGGTAACAACTCCGTCGAGGTGTTTGACCGCAACAAGCGCACCTTGATCGCGACCTGGTCGATTGCGCAAGAGAGCAAGAAACCCACCGCGATAGCCTTCGATGAGGACGGTCATCGGCTTTTTGTCGGCCCTCGCGATCCTGGAAAACTGATTGTTCTGAATTCCGATTCCGGCAAGGTTGTGGCCTCCATGCCGGCTGCGGCAATGGTCGACGACATGGCTTACGATGCCCAGCGCAAGCGCATCTACTTTGCAGGAACGCTATTTACCGACGTGTTCCAGCAAACCAATGCCGACCACTATGAGCAGATCGGTCACATTCCGACCTCATTTCGCGCCAAAACGGCAATTCTCGTCCCCGAATTGAATCGCTTCTACCTGGCGGTTCCACATCACGAAAAGCAGGCTGCCGAAATACGCGTTTACAACGTGCTGCCCTAACAGCCTGTGGTTTCGTGAGATTTGTATCGGGGCATGCCGCAGGAGCATTAGTATCAACGCGCCTTCAAGGCGCTGGCTTTCGAACTTGGAGTCGCGCCACAGGCTCTTAGGCTGGGTTTATAGCAAGGTCGTAGGACTAGCCACGTAGAACCGGACGCTCTGTCATTCTTGGACAGAGCGTCCGTCTTCTGGCACCTCGTAATTAGTGGGGGAGGGCAACGAGGCGTCAATCCAAGTCAACCGATACGCGTCAAATCTAGTATCAGGCTTTCGCAGGCGCCGAAATCTCCGCGGCGATGGCCTTTCCCATCTCCTCGGTGCCAGCCTTGCCCCCGATGTCCGGAGTAAGTGGATCGCGGCGAGCAAGCACTCTGAAGATAGCGTCCTCGACTGCGCGCGCGGCTTTCTTCTCGCCCAGATGGTCCAACATCATCGCCCCCGACCAGATTTGCGCGACCGGGTTGGCAATCTTTTTCCCGGCAATATCAGGCGCCGAGCCGTGTACAGGCTCGAACATTGAAGGGTACTCCCGCTCAGGGTTTAGATTCGCGGAAGGAGCAAGCCCCATCGATCCCACGACGGCTGCGCCGAGGTCGGACAGAATGTCCCCAAAAAGATTCGATCCCACCACCACGTCAAACCAGTCAGGATGGCTCACGAAGTGTGCGCTCAAAATATCAATGTGGTATTGGTCCGTTTTAACGTGCGGATACTTCTTTGAGATCGCGGCAAAACGCTCATCCCAGAAAGGCATGGTGAAGACTATGCCATTCGATTTTGTCGCTGAAGTGACATGACTCTTGCGGGTCTGGGCTAATTCGAAGGCGTAGGTCATGATCCGGTCGCAACCTTGCCGCGTGAACACGGTCTCCTGAATGGCCATTTCGAGATCTGTGTTTCGGTGCAGACGGCCGCCCACTTCGGAGTACTCGCCTTCGTTGTTCTCGCGGACGATACAAAAATCGATTTCTCCCGCTTTGCGGTCGCTGAGTGGGCTCTTAATTCCTTCCAGGAGGCGTACAGGCCGCAGATTTACATACTGTTTGAACGCTCGGCGGATCGGAATCAGCAAACCCCAAAGGGAGGCGTGATCAGGAACTCCCGGATAGCCCACCGCCCCTAGAAAGATCGCATCAAACGGGCGTAACTGTTCCAGCCCGTCCTCAGGCATCATGCGCCCGGTGCGGAGATAGGTCTCGCAGCTCCAGTTGAAGTGCTGCCACGACAAAGAAAAAGAGAGGTCAAATCGGCGTGCCGCCGCCTCAAGCACGCGGATCCCTTCGGGGACGACTTCGCGTCCGATGCCGTCTCCTTCGATAACTGCTATTTTGTAATTCTTCAAGTTTCCTCGAATCGCCTTATTTCAGCTCGTTCTTGTATATCTGTCCACCTTTCATCACGAACTTCACGCGCTCAAGTTCAGTGATGTCGGTGGTCGGATCTCCTGTTACGGCGATGACATCTGCAAATTTACCTGCTTCGAGCGAGCCTACGCGATCCTGCCATCCCATGAGCTGCGCAGCTCCGGTGGTTGCCGCAAGTATCGCCTGGACCGGAGTCATGCCGAACTTCACCATGTACTCGAATTCCTTCGTTTGGGTTCCATGAGGGAAAGGACCGGCCCCCGAACCGAACGCAATTCTTACCCCTTGAGCCAAGGCTTTGGGGAAACTGCGTTCCGAGACTTCCGCAACACTGTGTCCACCATATTTCTTCTCATTCTCCTCGCGATCAAGTTGGTAGTGATACAGAGTCGGCACCAGGTAAATGCCTTTCTGGATCATCATCTTGATCTCGCCGTCATCGAGATCCACGCCATGTTCGATCGACTCCACTCCCGCATTGATGCAGTTGTGCAGCCCCTCGCCACCAAAGGCGTGACAAGAAACTTTGTGCCCTCTCCTATGAGCTTCGTCCACGATCGCATTTACTTCGTCGGCAGTGAAGGTGGGCGGGACAACCATTTTCCCGTCATCGGTGAAATGAAACTGGTACGCCGCGTACAACTTGATCCAATCTGCTCCATGCGCGATCTGATCGCGCACGGCTTCGCGGGCCGCCCAGGGAGAGTCCACCACCTGCAGCGCTCTCGGAAGCGGCACCTCCTCCGAGTAACCGTTCATGATGAAGCCCCCCGTCGCCTGAATGCCTCGGGTCGAAACCTGCATGCGGGGACCCTGCACGATGCCGCGGTCGATGGCATTGCGCAGATCCACATCACTGTACATGGCGCCCAGCGTCTTGAGATCGCGAAGTGTCGTGAAACCCACCATCATGTCTTTTTGCGCGTTCGCGAGTGCGGTCAAGGTGCGGTACTGGTAGGAATCGCGCAGGATTTGAGCTTCCAAGTCCGGCCCGTTTCCAAAGACGTGTGTGTGCGCGTCGATCAGACCGGGAAGCACGGTGGCGTGACTCAGGTCGACAACTTCGGCGCCTGCGGGCACCTTCACTTGTTCGGCCGGGCCAACCTCGGTGATGCGGTCCCCGTGGATCAGCACCACCTGGTTGTCCGCCAGTTTTCCGGACTTCGTGTCAAAAAGACGCCCGGCACGAATTGCGATCCAATGGTCCGGCGCCGGTGTTTGAGCGGTGGCGAGAGCGCAGGCAATCAGCAAGAGTAGTAGAGTGAAAAAATATCTCTTCAGCATGGTGGCTACCGATGATCGGCTGACAACATTAAGGCCCAGTGAAGGCCAAATGAAACTTTGTTCAGACTGGAGCTGGTCAGGGTCAGCCTTGTCTTCTCAGGCCGCCGCACGAGTCTCAATACATGGACGCCAGCCAGATAGAAGTATGCCAATTCTGAATAACTTTTCATCCTGGCTTTGTTTAGGCTTCATCTTGAAATCGCAATATACTATGCTGCGGGAGAGCCAATGCGCATCTTGCTGGTTGAAGACGAAACGAAGGTATCGAGTTTTGTCGCGCGCGGGTTAATGGCTGAGCGTTTCGCGGTCGACGTGATCGCGGACGGTCAGTCCGGACTCGAACTTGCGACCACCTACAGCTACGACCTTGTGATCCTCGACTTGATGTTGCCGAAAATGGATGGCACGCAAGTGCTTCGCCGTCTTCGCAGTCAAAATGTTAATGTTCCCGTTTTGATTCTCACCGCCCGCGACGCGGTCGCTGACAAGGTGGGTAATTTTGAGGCAGGCGCGGACGACTACCTCACTAAGCCCTTCGCCTTTGCCGAACTCCTGGTCCGAGTCAAGGCGCTACTCCGGCGTGGCCCCGTCAGCCGCAGCAGCGTGGTTCGCGTGGGGGATTTGGAGCTCGATCGTCTTTCTCAGCAAGTAAGGCGAGCCGGCAAACGGATCGATCTGACCTCGAAAGAATATTCTTTGCTCGAATACCTAATGTCGAATGCCGGCAGGGTTTTGTCGCGAACCATGATCATCGAACATGTGTGGGATCAGAGCTTTGACGGCATCACCAACATCGTGGACGTTTATGTAAGGCACCTTCGAAGCAAAGTGGACGACCCCTACGACCAGAAGCTGATTCGTACTGTTCGTGGCGTTGGCTACAGCATCGGTAATGGAGCGCACTCGTGAATACTCGATCACTCCGTTTTCGCATCACCGCCTGGTATGCGGGGCTGCTCGCGGGCGCTCTGCTGATTTTTGGTGTATCGGTCTACCTTGGCCTGGAGCGATACCTCTACTGGAATCTTCAAAGGACGCTCGGCTCGGAGTGCCGGACGATCGGAACGCAGCTGCTTTCACAGCATCCTTTCAAGCGCACAGACTGGCTTGAGAATGAAATTACCGAGGCTTATGCGCCCGAGGTCAACAGCCACTTTATCCGTGTTATTCAGGAAGGCGTTGGCGTTTTGTACATTTCCGGCGCGCCCAAGGACGGCGCGTTCGATACGTCTCAGGTTCCTTTACCCAGCGGAGAAGAAAGAAATGGTTCGCGAAAAATAGGTTTAGGTGGAGGACGTCAGTTACTGATCGATACTCTGCAATTCACGACGCCAGATGGAAGTAAATTCGTGGTTGAAAGTGGAGTGCCTTATCACCAGGTCGAGGTCGTCCTCCACGGATTGCTCTTAACGTTTGCCGTATACATGCCCTTCATCATCTCTCTTGCCGTGATGAGCGGTTACTGGCTGATGAGGCGATCGCTGCAGCCCGTGGACGAGATCACGAAAAGGGCGGAGGGAATTACCTCCAGCAACCTCAGCGAGCGCCTGCCCGCCATCCGAACCGGGGATGAAATCGAACGGCTTTCTATTTCCCTCAACCGCATGATTGAACGGCTGGATCAGGCATTCCAGCACATCAACCGCTTTTCCGCGGACGCTTCCCACGAGCTGCGGACGCCTTTGACAATTCTTCAATTGGAGCTTGAGGGGATCGCTCAGAGCCACCGCCTCAACCCTTCGCTTACCGATCAGATTGGCAGCGCACTGGAAGAGACTCACCGGATGTCTCACATCGTCGAGAACCTGTTGGCCATCTCACGCCTGGATGCGGGTGAGGTAAAAATGGACAAGGCGCGGCTGGATCTCGGCGATCTGGCGGCGTCGACGGCAGAGCAAATGAGATTATTGGCCGAGGAAAAGGCGATCTTCTTTCGCAGCAATGTATCGCCCGATATCTATGTCGAGGGCGATCGATCGCGCCTTCAGCAAGTCATCGTGAACCTGGTCGCCAATGCCATCAAGTACACGCAAGAAGGCGGCGAGGTCGAAGTGAGTGTTCGTCGAGACGGGGGTACCGCTGTCCTCGAGGTCTCCGACAATGGCGCTGGGATCTCGGCCCACGCCCTTCCCCATGTCTTCGAGCGCTTCTACCGGGCGGATAAGGCACGCTCGCGCAACTCCGGAGGGGCCGGATTGGGCTTGGCCATTGTGAAAGCCGTCTGCACCGCACATGGCGCTGAAATCAAGGTTTCCAGCCAGGAGGGCCACGGCAGTTGTTTTACAGTGGAGCTGCCGCTCCTGGATGTTCCTGAAATTGAACTGGCCAAACCAGCGCTTCGAACGTACTGACTCTGAACACAATTTTATCCTTGTTTCAGAGCGCTTTAATCTGACGCGAGTAACTCTATCTGTGTCCGTGATTCCGGGTTTCAGCAGCCAGTAGGGGAGCCTCAACTGAACCGCTCCCGGGTCACGGTAGGTGATGAGTCCGACGGTAACGGGGTAGTGAAAGACACAAATGCTGAGAAGTATTCGAAATCCGGGAACCAGCTATGCGCGAGTCCGAAGAGCCGCGATCGTGGGGATCCTCTTGATCCAGTCTCTTCTCTTTTTACTGGCTGGGCGTACCGCCGCCCAAGCGAGCGAACATGTCCCGGGCGTGCAGATTGCGGCGGTGGAGCAAAGCCCTCCCCCGAACTCCACCGCCGCTTCGCCGCCGAACATCACTTTCTCTGACGCCCTGCAGCGAGCCACGGCGAACAATCCTCAGACGCAAGCGGCACTCACGGTCCTTGGCCTCGCCCACCAGAATCTTGTGCAAAGCCGTGCCGCGCTGCTTCCGAATGTCAACTACAACATGCAGTATGTGTATACGCAGTCAAACTCGATCTCCTCGGGGGTTTTCATTGCCAATAACGGTGTTCACGAGTACATCGCACAAGGCAATGTGCATCAGAATCTTTCCCTGCAGACGTTCGCTGACTACGGGCGAGCATCCGCTGCGCAGGCGGTGGCCAGGGCCAAGTCTGAAATCGCTTTGCGCGGCCTGGCTGTCACGGTGGCGCAGGCGTACTACGGTTATCTCGCGGCACGGCATAAGTACGCTACGGCGCAAAGCGCCAGTGAAGAAGCGCAGCGATTTTTGGGAATCAGCGACAAATTGGAAAAAGGCGGCGAGGTAGCACACTCCGACGTCATCAAGGCCCAACTCCAGTATCGGCAGCAACAGCGGGATTTGCGGGAAGCCGAGTTAGGGATGAACAAGAGTCGTCTCGACCTCGCCGTTTTGCTGTTTAAGGATTTTACCGAGAACTTCGCGGTGGTCGATGATTTTGGCCCCCCGCAGCCCCTGCCGCCGTTTGATGAGGTCAACGCAGCGGGCACGCGGAATAATCCCGATCTCCGTGCCGCGCAAGCCGCGTTCCAGCAGGCCAGCCATGAAGTTACCGGTGCCTGGGGAGGAGTTCTGCCCGCGGTAACGCTGGACTACTGGTATGGAATCGACGCCAACCAGTTCGCCACCAGGACTCCTGCTCCCGACCATTTCAACAACCTCGGCAGCTCGGCGGCGGCGACGCTACAGCTTCCAATCTGGAATTGGGGAGCGAACTTCAGCAAGGTGAAGCAGGCCAACCTGCAGAAGAAGCAAGCGGTGATCGAGTTGAGCGCGGTCCAGCGCACGCTGCTGGCAAATCTGCGTTCTTTTTACGACGAAGGTTCGGCTGCGCGCGCCGAATTGGATTTGCTAAGCCAATCCGTCCAACTGGCGTCCGAGAGTTTGCGATTGACCACACTGCGCTACCAGTCGGGCGAAGCTACCGTGTTGGAAGTGGTGGACGCACAGAATACGCTGACTGCTGCCAGCAAGGCATACGACGATGGGCAGGTGCGGTTTCGGGTCGCGCTGGCGAATATTCAGACTCTGACTGGAAAGTTTTGAAAGCGATGAATACTGAAAAACTCTTGGTCCCGAGGACAATTCGTGAAGGTACCCGCGATTGCCGAAACATTTACCGGCTTGCGATTTTGATTCTCTTTGCAATCGCTATCGCAACGTTGTCCGTCGGCTGCTCTAAAGAGAAAACCGAAGAAGCGGCCGTTCCCGTAGCCGCGGCGAGCGTCCAGAAGGCGACCGTCCAACGCGTCATCACTGCGGATGCCGTGCTGTTTCCTCTGCAACAAGCCGCCATCATTCCGAAGATCAGCGCGCCGATAAAAGAGTTTTACGTCAACCGGGGAAGCAAGGTACATAAGGGGCAATTGCTGGCCGTTATCGAGAACTCGGATCTGGCTGCAGCCAGGGAAGAAAATAAAGGCGTCTTTGAGCAAGCGGAAGCGGCGTACGTTACCAGTACAGCAGCCGGCCTGCCGGAAGAAATACAGAAGGCTACGTTTGACGCGCAGTCCGCCAAGGAGATGTTCGACGCGCAGCAGAAGGTCTATGACAGTCGGCAAGATCTATTCAAGCAAGGGGCCTTGCCTCGTAAGGACCTGGATCAAGCTGGCGTCAGCCTTACCCAGGCGCGAGCTCAATACGAGCTGGCTAAAAGGCATCTCGACTCCCTCAACGCCGTGGTCAAGCAGCAGGAGACCAAGGGATTCGAGGGACAGTTGTCGGCGGCTAAAGGCAAATATCTTGGTGCGCAGGCTCAATACAGCTATTCGGAAATTCGCAGCCCCATCGACGGCGTCGTTACGGACCGGCCCCTTTACCCGGGAGAGACGCCCAGTGCGGGAGTGCCGCTGCTCACGGTCATGGACCTTTCTCGCGTGACCGCACGCGCTCATATCCCGCAAAAAGACGCTGCCTTGCTCAAGGTTGGAGACCCAGCCACCATCGAGGTTGCGGGGTTCGACAAGCCGGCGGAGGGCAAGGTGACGCTCGTCAGTCCGGCCCTTGATCCCAACAGCACCACTGTCGAAGTTTGGGTACAAGCGAAAAATCCAAATCAAGTTCTGAAACCGGGCACCAGCGTGCGACTCTCCATGGTGTCTGAGACTGTGCCCGACGCCTTGATCGTCCCTGCCTCGGCGGTCCTGACTGCCACCGACGGTACTACCACCGTCATGGTCATTGGCTCCGATCAACACGCTCACCAGTTGGCCGTCAAAGTCGGAATACGGCAGGACGACAACGTGCAGATTCTGGAAGGGCTGAAAGAAGGACAGAACGTCGTCGCCGCTGGCGCCTACGGTCTCCCGGATAACAGCAAGGTTTCCGTCGAAGCAGCAAAAGAGAAAGAGACAGAGAAGGGAAGTGACAAACCCTCAGCCGGTGAAAAGCCCTCCGCCAAGGATTCCAGCAAGGAGAAAAAACAGTAAGTGACCTCCAATAGCAGGAACTCTCCGTACTGGTTCGCGCGTCATTCGCGGTCGGTGATCTTTCTGATCGCCATCCTCGCGCTCATCGGTGCCTTTATCGCCTTTACGATTCCGGTCGCGGTGTTTCCCGCCACCAATTTCCCCCGCATTCTGATCTCCGTCGATAACGGTGTCATGCCCATCGATCAGATGACGGTGACGATTACACGCCCTCTCGAAGAAGCGGTGAACAGCGTACCCGGGCTGCAGAATGTTCGTTCCATTACGAGCCGGGGTTCGGCAGAAATCGATCTTTTCTTCGACTGGAACGCGGACATGTTCCAGACGCTGCAGTACGTGAACGCCGCGCTGTCGCGGGTGCAAGCCGAACTTCCCTCCAGCGCGAAGATCGACGTCCATCGCATGACCTTCGCCAGTTTCCCCATCATGGGATACAGCCTTACCTCCAATACGGTGGAACCAACGAAGCTGTGGGAGGTGGCGACCTATGAGATCAAACCGCGTTTAAACCGGCTGGATGGCGTATCCACGGTGCTGGTTCAGGGCGGGCAGGAGCCTGAGTTTCACATCATTCCCAATCCTGCCAAGCTGCTGGTGGCGGGCGTCACCGTGCCCGACATTCTCGAATCCGTTCGCCGCACCAACCTGATCGATTCGCCCGGACTGCTCGAAGAAAACCATCAGCTCATCCTCGGTCTCATCAACGGCCAGGTGCGCACTCCGCAAGAGATCGCCGACGTCGTTATCAAAACGACTGCCGCGGGTATCCCGGTGCGCATCGGCGACGTGGCCGCCATCACACTCGCCGTGAAGCCCGTCTACACCATCGTCACAGCCAACGGCAAGCCGTCCCTCCTTATTAATGTCAACCGCCAGCCCGACAGCAACACCGTCCAGGTGGCGGACGAAGTGCACGCCGAAATCGATCGCATTCGCGCCACCCTTCCCCACGGCGTCACCATGCAGCCCTTCTATGATCAGTCGCTCATCGTCCGTCAATCGATCGCCAGCGTGCGCGACGCGATTCTGATCGGACTGGTCCTCGCTTCCATCATTCTTGTCGTTTTTCTCCGCGACTGGGGCACTTCCATTGTCGCGGGCCTGGTGATTCCGGTCACCATCGCCGTCACCTTCATTGCCCTGAAACTTCTTGGCCAGAGCTTCAACCTGATGACCCTCGGTGGCCTCGCTGCCGCCGTCGGTTTGGTCATCGACGATGCCATCGTGGTGGTCGAGAACATCGTTCTGCATCGCGACGCCGGGCAGACACGCCTGCAAGCCATTCACAGCGCGCTCGGCGAAATTACAAAACCACTGATCGGCTCCACCGTCACACCCGTCGTCGTGTTCCTGCCATTGATCTCGATTACCGGCGTGACTGGAACGTTCTTCCGCGCGCTCGCCGTCACCATGGCAGTCTCGCTGTTCGCTTCGCTCGCCCTGGCTTTGACATGGACGCCTACGCTCAGTCAATTCCTCATCCGGCACGGCAAGTACAGTGACACCGCCTCGCCTGGCGCTGGGGTCGAGCCCGAAGAAGAAGCCATCACCCGCCTGCTCGCCGCCGAAGAGGCTTCCGTGGGCGGCTTCTTCCTCAAAGTTATCAACTTCCACGAGAAGTGGCTGCGCCGCGCTCTTCAGCATCCGAAAACACTCGCCGCGCTGAGTCTGGCTTTGATCGTTCTCTCCTACGGCGGCTATCGCCTCCTGGGTTCCGACCTGCTCCCCGAAATGGATGAAGGCGGATTCGTGGTGGACTACATCATGCCCGCTGGCAGTTCGCTCGCGGAGACGAATCGCGTGATCACCCATGTGGAACACATCCTGCGCGAAATTCCAGAGGTGGAAGGCACATCGCGGCGCACCGGATTGCAGTTGGGTCTCGCCGCCGTCACCGAAGCCAACACCGGAGACATCACTGTAAAACTCAAAGACAAACGAAGCCGCGGCATTGACAAAATCATCGAAGAAGTTCGCGCCGACATCAAGCAAAAGGAGCCTGCGCTCGACGTCGAATTCATTCAGACCCTGCAGGACATGATCTCCGATCTCACCGGCGAACCGCAGCCCATCGAGGTCAAGCTTTTTTCTCAGGAACCCGCGTTGCTGGCCGACTGGGCTCCCAAGGTCGGCGAATCGATCGCTAAGATCAAGGGCGTCGTCGATGTATTGAACGGCATCGACAACACCATCAGCGGCCCGGCCGTCATGTTTCAGATCAATCCTTCGGTCGCCGCTCGCGCCGGATTCACTCCAGAGGAAATTGCTATCACCACAGCCGCCATGGTTGAGGGCGAGCGGTCTCCTATTCCCGTGGTCAGCAACGGTCACGCCTATACCCTCCGCGTCCGTTTCCCCGCCGCCAGCCGCGCTTCCTTTGAAGCCCTCCGCAATACTCTGCTGACCAGCAGCAGCGGAAGAACCGCCACGCTCGGCGCACTCGCCAGCGTGACCTCCATTCCCGGACAGACCGAGATCCGCCGCGATAACCTGCAGCGTCAAGTCACGGTGTCCGCCCGCCTGGAGGGTACCGATCTTGGCTCCGCCATCGCTAAAGTCCAAACCGCCATCGCGGATTTACATCTACCGCCCTCCATCCGCGTCGAGTACGGCGGCACCTACAAAGAACAGCAGCGCTCCTTCCGTGACCTGGTCCTCGTGCTCGTCCTTGCCATCGTGCTCGTCTTCTGCGTGCTCCTTTTCGAGTTCGGAACCTTCGCCGCTCCGCTCGCCATATTGTCTTCGGCGCTGCTCTCCACCTCCGGTGTCATCTTTGCTCTTCTGATCACCCGAACCACTTTCAATATTTCTTCCTTCATGGGAATGATCATGGTAATCGGCATTGTGGCCAAGAATGGAATCCTGCTGCTTGATGCCGATCAGAAATTCCGGGATCTCGGCTTTTCGGCGGAACAGGCGATATTGCAGTCGAGTCGCAGAAGATTGCGCCCGATCGTCATGACCGCACTGGCCACGCTTGCCGGGATGCTGCCGTTATCCTTTGCGCTCGGCGCTGGTTCGCAAATGTTACAGCCCCTGGCAATTGCGGTGATCGGTGGAGTTGTGATTTCCATGGTGCTTTCGCTCATCATCACTCCTGCCGTACATTTTTTCGCGACCGGCGGCTTCGAAGAAAGCACCTATGTAAGCGGTTCGCAGAATGGCCAATAGTACGTCACGAAACCAGAGGGCCAAGACGCCCGCTGGTATTTCCGGAGGCTTATGAAAACAAAATTCGCTAACCTGATTCCGTATCTGACACTTTTTGCTGGTGTCATCAGCACCTGTGTCTTCTTGGCTGCACCCGCGGCGGCCCAATCCGCACCGACCTACGGTATTGTTCGTACCATGCTCCTGGGAGGTGACGGCGGATGGGACTATGTGTACGCCGATTCGCGGACGCGCCGCCTTTACATCGCCCGCGCCACTCGCTTCATGGTGGCTGATCTGGACTCCGGCAAACTGGTCGGCGAAATTCCGGATACACCCGGCGCTCACGGTGTCGCCCTCGTACCCGATCTCGGAATTGGTTTCACCACCAACGGCCGCGAGAACACATCCAGCGTGTTTGATCTGAAAACGCTGAAGGTCTCTGAAAAAATCAAAACCGGTGAAGGGCCCGATTCAATCGTTTACGACCCTGCTTCCGGGCACGTTTTCATCATGAACGGCCACGGCAAGGGTGTTTCCGTGATTGACCCGAAATCGCGAAAAGTTGTCGCAGCAATCGCGCTGAGCGGCAAGCCCGAAGCCCCGGTAGCCGATGGAAAAGGCCGCGTTTACGTCAACATTGAGGACAAGAACTTCATCGCGGTGATTGATTCCAACACTAACAAAGTTGTCGCCGAATGGCCGATGGCTGGCTGCGACGAGCCCAGCGGCTTGGACATGGATCGAGACGGGGGCGATCTTTTTGCCGCCTGCGGTAACAAACTCATGGCGATTGTGGATTCGAAAACCGGCAAGCTGATTGCTACGATTCCGACCGGCGACGGCAGCGACGGGCTGGCTTTCGCTCCCAAGGAAAAAGTTGCAGTTACTTCCAACGGTGAAGGCAACATGAGCTTCGTCGGCAAACGCGACGGAAAATATGCGCTGATCGAGAACGTGCCGACCAAGAAGGGTGCACGCACCATCGGGTTTGACGCTGCCACCGGCCTGTTCCTGACGGTGAGCGCCGACCTCGGTCCGGCGCCGAAACCAAGTCCGGAAAATCCACGAGGGCGGCCCGCACCGTTGCCGAACTCCTTTGTCGTAATCGCTGTGGGAAGGAAATAAAGAGCTACTCGTCATGCGGCAACTAGTACCGTGACCGCGTGATGACTCTTACAGTGGAGGGACGAACATTTCGCCCGTCCAGCCGAGCGGGGACGCCCGGCTCTCCACCGGCAAGATTGGATTGACAGCAGTAACAATCACGCCGTCCCGGCACTATATTGAGTGGCCGTCACCATTCTAGAAGAAAGTTGGTACCATTCGCGCCATGAAGAGACGAGATTTCTTGCGGTCTTCCGCCAGTTTGGGCGCGGTCATGACGACCGTCGGCTTGTCTCCCACCACGCTAGGCGCAAGCGAGAATCCGCCCTGTGCCCCGATTCCATTCCCGCAGACTCCAGGGCTGACAAAGTACATCGTCGAGTTTGTGCGGAACACAAGGTTCACCGATCTGCCGGCGGACGTGATTGATCTCGGCAAGAAGTCCATTCTAGACGGCTTAGGGTTGGCCCTGGCCGGTTCCCGAGCCCAGAACGGAAAGATTTTCCGGGAGTATATGACCAGCCTCGGACTTCCGAACCGCGGCGCCACAGTGATGGGGACCAAAACTAAACTTCCACCGCGCTTTGCCGCCTTTACCAACGGCTTGGCGATCCACGTCGAGGATTTTGATGACACCCAGTTAGCCGCGGGCAAGGACCGTACCTACGGACTGCTTGTCCATCCCACGGCACCCGTGCTTCCTGCTGCCTTGGCTTTAACCGAAGCCGTCGCCACCAGCGCTAAGGATTTTCTGGTGGCCTATCACTTGGGAGTGGAAGTCGAGTGCAAGATTGCAGAAGCGATCTCCCCCCGCCACTATGAGGATGGGTTTCATTCCACCGGAACCTGTGGAGTGTTTGGCGGTACTACGGCCTGCGCCAAACTTCGCGCCTTCGATGAATCTCAGATCTCTCGCGCCTTCGGTATTGCAGCCAGTCAAGCCGCCGGTCTGCGCGAGAACTTCGGAACCATGATGAAGTCATTTCATGCCGGGCACGCAGCCGAGGTCGGAGTATTTTCCACGGACCTCGCAGCTCTGGGCTGGACCGGAGCCGAGCAAATACTGGAAGCGGACCGCGGCTTCTTTCATGCTTTTGGCGGCAGCTACGATCCCTCCGCCATCTTTCACAAGCTCGGCCAGCCCTGGACCATCGCCGACCCGGGCGTCTCCATCAAGCCGTACCCCTGTGGCTCTCTGACCCATCCCGGCATGACCGAGATGCAGCGACTAATCCGCAGCGAGAAGGTCAACGCTGCGGAGGTGGAGATGGTTGAAGTGGGTACGAATCACAACATGCTCAATACTCTGATTCACCATCGCCCGAAGAACAACCTGCAAGCCAAATTCAGTATGGAGTTCTGCATCGCCATTCTGCTGATCGAGGGTAAGGCGGGACTTGGCGAGTTCACCGATGCCGTCGTCAACCGGCCCGACGTGCAGCAGATGATCGAGCGCGTCCGGTTCTACACCGATCCCGAAGCTGAGAAAGCGGGATACGATAAGATGACGACGATCCTGAAAATCCACCTGAAAGGCGGGCGCGTGATCGCAGGGCGCGCCGATTTTGGGAAAGGCAGTCCCGCCAATCCCATGAGTTACAACGAAGTCGCAGAGAAGTTTCATGGCTGCGCCGATTTCGCGCAATGGCCTGTCGCCCGCGCCAACAAGATCGTTGAACTGGTGCGCCATTTGGAAGACCTCGACGACATGCGCACGCTGACCGCGCTTTGCGGCGGATAAGAGTTGCTCGATCCCGTAGGTCGAATGTGACGTGGCCTCTCGCGGGTTCCATCAGAGGGTAAAGTTGATACCTGCCAGTAACCCGGCCATCGCTGCCGAGATCGGCGCCCGGCTCGACCGGCTTCCAGCCACGCGATACATCTGGAAGCTTGTGCTGCTGCTTTCCCTAGGCGGATGCTTTGAAGTGTACGATCTCTTCTTTACTGCCTATATTGGTCCGGGTCTGGTAAGAAGCGGCCTGTTCTCCAGCTCTTCCGCGTCGTTTTTCGGGTTCATTGGCCTCGCCAGTTTTGTCGCCGCCACCTTCGCAGGCCTCTTCATCGGTACCATGCTCTTCGGGTTCGCGGCGGATTGGTTCGGGCGGCGCATGGTCTTCACCTGCTCCCTGCTGTGGTACACAGCCGCCACCGTAATTATGGCCTTCCAACACACAGCCATTAGCATTGTCGCCTGGCGCATGATTGCCGGCGTAGGCATCGGCGTTGAGTTAGTGACCATTGATACTTACATTACCGAACTCGTTCCCAAACATCTCCGCGGCCGCGCCTTCGCTGTTAACCAGGTCATACAGTTCAGCGTGGTCCCCGTGGTTGCCCTGCTGGCCTGGATACTTGTACCTCGTACCCCCTTTGGTTTTGAAGGCTGGCGCTGGGTTGTCTTGATCGGCGCCACGGGTGCGATCTTTGTATGGTTCATCCGCCGCGGCATACCCGAAAGTCCCCGTTGGCTGATCTCGCACGGCCATTTAGCGGATGCTGAGCGCGTTACCGCTGCCATGGAGGCGCGTGTGTCGCAGGAGTTAGGCGCACCTCTGCCCGCCGCAAATCCTCATCCCGTCGAGGGAATCCACGGCCACTTCTTGGATATCTTCAAGCCGCCTTACTTGAGCCGCACCTCAATGTTGATGGTGTTTAACTTTTTCCAGACAGTGGGCTACTACGGCTTCGCTTCCTGGGTACCTACCCTTTTGATTGCCGCCGGCGTCACCACCACCAGCAGCTTGCAGTACTCGTTCATCATCGCCATCGCCGCCCCAGTAGGCCCGTTGCTCGCCCTCAGAGTGGCCGATAAGTTTGAGCGCAAGTGGCAGATCGTGGGCGCGGCCCTCTGCATTGCAGTCTTTGGACTATTGTTCTCCCGCCAGACCAACGGCGTTTTGCTGATTGTGTTTGGCGTCTTACTAACTTGCTCCAATAACTGGATGTCGATGGCCTTCCACGCGTATCAACCGGAGCTCTTCCCCACGCGGGTGCGGGCTCAGGCCGTCGGCTTCGTGTACTCCTGGAGCCGATTGAGCGCCATTTTCACAAGCTTCCTGATTGGTTTCTTCCTGCGCGACTTTGGCGTGGCGGGAGTCTTCACCTTTGTTGCCGCCTCGATGCTGGTTGTGATGCTGTCAATCGGAATTTTTGGGCCGCGGACTCGCGGGCTGGCCCTCGAAGACATCTCACACTGAAGCGAGCGGTGGGGACGGTTTTACGCTGGCAGCGTTTTTCCCTTTGTTTCTTCGCCAAATGGGATCCCCAACAAGCCGATCACAAACGCCACCGCGGTCAGAGCCACGATAAATGCCGATAGTTCAAATCCACCCCCCGCCCTTACAAGCGCTGGTGCCGGGAGGGGGAGT
>JANXZM010000028.1 GCA_025355505.1 Acidobacteriaceae bacterium
GCGAGAGCTACCGCCTGAAGCAAAGCAAACGCAAACGAAGCTCACCGCCGAACGCCTGATCCGCCAGCTACCCGCTGCGCGAACCCGCCTCGGGGAGGAGGACGTCTTCCGCTCCGGCCGAAACGCGCCCCCATGACAGGCGGCGCAGGCCTCCGCTCCAGACGCCCTCCTCCCCGACAATCCCCCTTCTACCTGCTCCTCTGGTGCACTTTTACTCCGCCACGGTGGTCTACTTTTACTCCGCCCTTGACAGAGTATGGCGGTCTGAAGATGGACCAGGCGAAGCGACTGAAGGAACTGGAGAAGGAGAACGGCAAGTTGAAGCGATTGGTGGCGGAGCTGGCGCTGGACAAACAGATTCTGAAGGATATTGCGGAGGGAAACTTGTTAGCCCGGAGCGACGTCGGTGCGCGGTGGAGCAGGCCTGCCAGAAGTACGTGGTGAGTGAGCGGCGGGCGTGCCGAGTGGTGAGGCAATGGCGAGGGACACAACGCTATCTGCCGCTGCGGCGCACGGACGAAGATCAGCTGACACAAGCCATCCTGGCCCTGGCGGGAAAGTACGGGCGATACGGCTACCGGCGCATCACGGCGCTGTTGCAGAGCGCGGGATGGCAGGTGGGGAAGGATCGAGTGCAGCGGATCTGGCGACGCGAAGGGCTGAAAGTACCGCAGAAACAGAGAGCGCGAGGACGGCTGTGGCTGGGAGATGGTTCGTGTGTACGGTTGCGCCCGGAGCGGGCGAACCATGTGTGGAGCTACGATTTTGTGAAAGCGATGACGCACGATGGACGGGCGCTGCGGGTCCTGGTGGTGATCGACGAGTATACGCGGGAGTGTTTGGGGTTGCGGGTGGCGCGTCGTTTGGGAAGTTTGCAGGTGATCGAGACGTTGGCGGATGTGATGTTGGTGCGCGGGATCCCAGAGCACATTCGCTCGGACAATGGACCGGAGTTCATTGCCAAGGAGTTGCGGAAGTGGCTGGGGAATTTGGGGACTAAGACGTTGTACATCGAGCCTGGGAGTCCGTGGGAGAACGGGTACTGTGAGAGCTTCAACGGGAAGTTGCGCGATGAGTTTTTGAACGGCGAGATTTTTTACTCGCTGAAGGAGGCACAGATTCTGACGGAGAGGTGGCGGGTGGAATACAACACGGAGCGGCCGCACTCGGCGCTGGGCTACAGGCCGCCGGCACCGCAAGCCATCTTACCGAAGCAAGAGGGGCATGGAGATGTGGAAAACAAAGAACGTTTCCCACATCTCCACACCCCCGGCGGCTACTGCGGACAAATGTTCAACAAGGCGTTACACTAACACTCCACTTGGTACAAAAGATCGGTCAGGTCATGCGGTCTGGTTGCTTGCAATTGTAAAACTAGTACTAGCTCTGTTTTTCTAACGTTCGTTCCACGTCTCCATTGGCAAATATATGTTCATCACATGGAATCGAACAAATCTCACATCGACACTCACTCAATAAACGCGAAGTGGCGTGCGCCCGCCATTTCCACAACGGAAACGACGGGCATTGGTGAAAATGGGATGGCAAGCTCTCAGTCGAGGCGTTGCACAATCGGACAGTTAATGGAGAAGCCGGAACTCCCGAATGCAAGCGCAGCCAATGGCAACAAGGCAATACTCAGCTTCAATTTTATTGCTCCGTCCTCTTTCGATTGATTTGTTATGCTCACATGGAGAACTGCGCAGCCCTCGCTTCAGCGTCCGCTGTCTGGCACACTCGCGGTGAACTGCTCTGATGGATATGTCGCAACTGAACAACCCGTCTCAGCCCAGGCCGCGGGACGACAGGCAGCCCGCCCGCCGCTTGCCCTACTCAGGGTCCGTTGGATCGTCAAACAGCACAGTCAGCTTGATGCTGCCGTGACCGAACTGTGGGAACCCCGTCTTGGTCGGATCGCCCGGATCGAGAGTCGAAGCGGTATCGTCCGGTGGAAACAAGATCAGTGCATTCAGGAACGTCTGCAACGCAATCTTCTCGCTGCCGTGCAGCGTGGCATAACGGTCGCGCGACACCTGCGACTCTCCGCCGTGCCGTAGAATCACATCGTTCAACGTCATACTGCGCCCGTCGTGCCCGTACGGCCCCGTCGATCCTACGCCCCACAGCGGACGCGTCAGGAATTCCTTCTGCAACGTGCCATCCCAGTTGCGCTCGTAAAAGTTAGGCCCCAGATCGTGCCGCTTAAAATCGGCATAGATATCCGTCACGACAAACGGATTCCCATTCGGCAGTTTCAGTGTTGGCAGCCCGGTACCGTCGTCCACCACGTGAATCAGCGGCGCCGCGGTAGCGAACAGAGTGTTGAAGATGCCGCGGGTCGGGTCGTACACGGTGTCTAGATCCGCTACCCGCCGGTCGTGATTGATCGTCAGATCGGCCACATGACAGGACTCGCATCCCAACCGCGCAAACACTTTGCGGCCATGCTCCGCCGTTTGCGAAGGTTCGCCATGTCCCGGCTTGAAATAATTCAGCAGGTAAAACTCAAGATGATCGACGAGTGCAGGGTCGACTTCATTCCCATTCTCGGCATCGGGCGCAGGAGGCGCGCTGACCTTATCTTTCGCACCGTCTAGTACCATTCCCGACGGCGTCACCACCCGCCCACCCGCGCTGGCCGTCAGCAGGTCCGGATCCGCAGATGCTTCCAGACCCATTTCATTGTGCAGAGCGCCCACGATGAACTCGCGCATCGACATCGTGCTGCCCTCAGCAAAGAACGGTTTCACCCGGAGATCGGCATCCACACCCTGTACTTTCGATGTATCGAGGGAGCCGTCTACATTTGCGGTAATGATTCCGTACTTCACGCCTTTACTGGCGAGTTTCAGGCTCACTGGCCGTTTCATTTGCTGGGCCATTGTGATCGCCAGATCGCGCATAGACCGCAGGTCGGAAGTGATCTCATCGGCTAGCATTTCCTTCAGCCCTAACCCAAAAAGGTGGCCGGCATCTCGACTGTCCGGACGGGTGACAACGTTTCCGCCTGCCCCCCCTGACCCTCTCGGCCGTCCATGACAAAGCGCGCAGCTGTCCGACAGCCCAGCTCCGATGGCGATATCGCCGTTGATGTCGCCTACGCCGTCCTTCTCGTTCGCGCCCTGTCCCTGCAGACGAGTAAACTTGCGCTGAAACAACTGCCGCCCGCGTCGAATCGACCGGAACGGATCGCGATTGATGATGTAAACCGACGATCCCGCCGTCATCACATCCCCCCGACCGGCCCCGATTTCGCCGAGCAGCGACTTGTTGATCCCCGCCTTGGCCGTGTTCGGAGCCTGCGTGTTGTCGATCATCTGCGCCTGGACCGCAAGCCCGGTCAACAGCGCCCCTGCAACTGCGATCTCGAGAATTCTTCGATGACGGTTCATAATTCCACCCGATGATTCGTGTATTTGGTTCACAAAACGTTTCCCCAGTGTATGTACTCTCCCCGCGTGGGCCTCGCAGCCGAACCACGTTCGCAGGCCTCGCCACAATCCTCGATCGATCACGGTGGCAATAAACTTGAAAATCACTGATCGAGCTCCTCGGTCTCGTGGGACAAAGTTGCCGATGAGTGGCCTCCCCCTTAATGCCGGCTGATGAAAGCGTTCAGCACGTTGCGGGTGATCTGCTCCGCCGCGGGATTGCGGCAACTCACCAGCCCCGGATGAAAAAATGGGTACCCGCACTGGTCGCGCAACTGCGGTCCATTGTTGACGCCATCCCCATTGTCGAGCCCGGTGAAGTAGTCGTCGAGACCCCAGCTCCACTGATTGGTAGCCGCATTGAAGACCCAGGCGCCGCTGCTGGCCTGATAGACCGTCATAGCCCAGTCCTCGCGCAAATCGGGATAGTAGGGGAAGGGGTTCCGGCAATACCCTGGCGGGAGCGGAAGGTACAAGGGAGGGATGGGGTTTGTGTCGCATGTATGGTCCAGTTGCGCACCAAGAAGGAAAGAAAGGGCCCACGAGTTGTACCAGGTGTTGAAGTCCTTACCATCGAAGTCATCCTGAAGGTCCCAACCACCGATGTTCATCGACGGGTCGCCTGCGGCACCCGAAAAGTTGGGTGCCGGATTGTGCAAGAGAATCTGCAGGCCGGCAGGCAAGGGGTAGGGGAACGGGTCGGGTGGAGGAGAGACGTCCCACGATTCCGGGGTGAGGGTCTGGTTATACTCAATCCCGATGAGACCGGGGATGACGTCGCCCTGTTTGAGGCCGGTATTGGCAAAGACCCAGTTGTTGATCAGGGCGTCGCTTGAGACGTAGATGTCGGCGCCCCAGACGATACTCGGCAAGAGGACCCCAGGTTGGTCCATACCTCCGACAATGGACTGCTCCGAAAAACTAATGCCGTCCGAATCCAAATTACATGAGTAATAGCACGCTTTGATCTTGCAGCTCTCGCCCTCGGAACAGTCGGCATCCGATCCACATTGCTGAGTGGTCGTTACCGAGCACCGGTTCGCCATGGGAAGGAACGAGACGGTACGGTTCGGCAGCCCGTTCGAATCCGGATAAAACTCGACCGGCCAATACATGTAATTGGCCCCGAAGAAACCGAGGCTCAAGCCGAGATCTCGCGCCGTGACGACGTTTGACTTCATTTCCTGCGACCAGTATTCGTCGTGACCGACCGACAGGAATGCCTTCGCGCGAAGCAGTCGATTGATATCTTCGTGGGTGTCGATATCCGTAATGTAGGTAACGTCGTATCCTTCGTGCTCTAGCCAGCGGACCATGGAGTATTCCATCCCCACGGGGCCAACGTTGTAGAGAAAATCTCCAGCACCTATTCCATAGAGGTTCTGGTACGGCAGAGAGGTGCCTTGGTCCTGGGTATAGGGCCGGTTGAACGACACTGCAGATACCTGTGCGCCGTCCTTGGTTTGGAACGAGTAAAGCGATTGGCCCGCATTCGCTCCTGACACAGGATCAAGCCCCGGCCACGGGTTGTAAGCCTGATAAGTAGCCACGGATTGTTGGAAGACAACCTTGGCCCGGCGCAAATCGCGCACGGTGAAGGTGATGTAGCTTTCTTTGCCCGAAGAGTTGCCGTGGAGTTTCACGAGATAGATGCCACTTAGCCAGGAATAAGGGACTTGAATCCGAAACGGCTGGGTCCAGTGGCACTCGATGAGGTCGCTTGCCGGATCTCCAGACGGCATCGGCTGCTGGACTCCGGGCAATGTCTTCGGCCCAAGCATCAGCCGGCCGCCGGTCCCGCCGTACCAGCCCATGCGATAGATGCTGAGAGCGTAACTGGCATCGCCGGTGCTCACGAACAGGTCGATGTACCCATGATTCGGCACGCTGGTCAGCGAGGCGTACCCCTCAATCTGGCGGTTTTCGGCGGGATCGATGAGCTGCCAGCCCGTTGTGCCGCGCTTCAGATTTTCCTTGATGATTTTATTGGTGTTGCCGAACGCGCTCCCGACTCCCGCGCTGAGGAGCACCAGCGCCAGTACGAACCAGATGGTTGTTGAGGGGCGCGACCAACTGTCCTGCCGAAGGTTCAAGCGTTGACGAGCGTTCAAGCTTTCTTTCCCCACTGTTAGCGATATTTCCGTAAAAATCATTTGGCACACTCCGCATGATCGTTCTGGCCTTACTTACCGCCGCGCGCCGGAGTCACTGTTTTGGACTGGTGGTGACCGGCTTGAATCCGCTTTCGATTCATGCCGGGGATCGGGCAACGTACGCTGATCCAACGCAGCTACCACCGGCCTCTGCTTGTATACAACGGAGGTCGTCGACAAAACACGACACAAACAGCAAGAAAAGAAAAAACGGGGTTATTGCGCGGACAAAACGAGTCCGGCGAGTTGCCGGGCACTGATTGTATCGGGGTGATCGGGGCCTAGCTGGCCTTGGAGGTGTTCGACGGCGGAACGCCCTGCCGTGCGGGCTTCGTCGTCCTTGCCCTGGGCCTTGAGGATCCGAGCAAGCAGCAGATATCCGCGACCGGACTTGGCCGAAAGAGTCGGCGGCGGGATGTCCTTTCGAAGCAGGTCCAATGCCAGGGACGAATCTGTCGCAGCAGCATCCAGGCTGCCCGCCTGAAGCTCCACGGTTGCTCGCCGCTGATATAACGTGGGCAGAAAATTGCGCCCTGCCTTGCCCGCCTTCGTAGCCGTTTCCACGATGTCCACGGCTTCATTGACAAGTCGCGTAGCCGCCGGCACATCTCCACGTTCCAGTTCCAGTAGAGCCCGCTCCGAGAGCAGCGACCCAAAGGCAAAGTGGCCGGGAGGAAGATCTTTGCGCAAGCGCGGCTCGACTTCATCCAGCGTAGCCAGTCCGCGAGAGGCGTCATGTTGATGGCGATAAATTCTCGCGCGCGTCAGCAGTACCTGGGTAACCACGACTTCGTCGCCAGCCTTCCGCGCGCCGGCCAAAGCACGATCCGCGAAACCGGCGGCCTCGTCGAGATGAGCGAGGTCGTCCTGATTGGACGCATAGTTGCTCAGCAGCATCGGAGAAACTCCCTTCTCCGACTGATCCGCGCTACTGATGTACATCGCCCGGCGCAGCAACCACTCCGCCTCCAGCGGTCTTCCAATTTGTATCAGCGCCAGACCCCAGTTGTTGTACAGAGTGCCGGCGGTCTCGGTATTGTCGCGGCCAAGCTCCGTCAATTGCTTTGACGCCTGCTCGAAAGCGCCAATCGCAGCAGGCAGCTGTCCGGCTTCGCGATACGCTTCCGCTAGATCCATAAACACTCGCAGCTTGCGCATTTGAGGATCAAAGGGCGCCTGACTCAAGCTTCGCTGCGCTTCCTGTACGCGTGCGATTCCTTGCTGAACTTCGCCAGCATTCCGCGCGACTCCACTGCCATGCAAAAGGCACGAGACCCGGTCCAAAGCATACTGAGCTTCGTTGGGAAGCTCGCGGAGTCCTTCCTGAATGAGCGCCTCAGCTCGATTTGGGTCGTCAGCGCGGCCTATAAGATTTCCCAAAGCACAGGACGCCTTGGCTCGCGTGGATCGGTCGGCCAGGCCTCGTGAGATTTTGTACGCCTCCTCCATCACCGGCCGCGCTTTGGCATCCTCGTCCTGTGTGTTGTACTGTTCACCGATGGAAATCAGCAACTGCACCTTGCTCGCGTCATTGCCGTGCTGTCGTTCCACGATCTGATGAGCGCGTTCGAGAAGTTCATTCACGGTAAAGGGCTTGCCGGAGGGCGCCGCATCCGAAAGGAGAAACGAATTGAGATCGTTCACAGCCTCAGAATTTTCCAACTGCCGGAAGGCGAAATCCCTTTGCGAGCGCGCCGTTCGAGCTTGCACCCACGTGCCGGCAGCGCCGGCCACGGTAGCGAGTACCACCAGCGCCGCCAACACCGCCGCCGTTCGATTCCTTCGCACAAACTTTCTCGCGCGATACGCCACCGTATCCGGACGCGCCCTGATCGGCTCATGCTTGAGGTAACGCGTCAGATCGTCCGCGAGTCCGGTCACCGAACTGTAGCGTTCCCGCGGATCCTTCTTCAGCGCCTTGGCGACAATCGTATCGAGATCACCACGCAGCAGCCGGCGAAGCCTGTCGGGCGTAGTGGTGCGTCGGTTGGCATTGGTCGTCGCAGTCTCCCCATCGCCGTCGGCTGCCGTCACCATGTCGGACAACCGCCGCGCTTCCGTGTCCACGATCGCCTTCATAAGTTCGGCGGGAGAATGCGTTCCTTTCCCCGAGGGATGTTGTCCAGCAAGCAACAGATAAAGAAGCACGCCCAAGGAATAAACATCTGTTGAGGTGGTTACCAATCCTCCCGTGACCTGCTCCGGAGCCGCATACTCCGGCGTCATGGCCCGTCCGGCTTGCACCGTCAGCGCGGTAGCAGCTCCATCCGGACCTTCGCCCTCAAGCAGTTTGGCGATACCGAAATCGAGCAGCTTCACTTCTCCATCCTTGCTCACCAGTACGTTGGAAGGCTTCAGGTCCCGATGAACGATCAGGTTCGCATGCGCGTGAGCGACCGCGCCCGCAACATCGAGAAAGAGCCGAATTCGTGCTTCCACATCCAGGCTGTGCTCGTCGCAATAGCGATCAATGTGATTCCCGTCGACGTACTCCAGCACCAAATAGGGTGACCCGCTTTCCGACTCCCCCGCATCCAGCAACTCGGCAATGTGAGGATGCGCGAGCCGTCCCAGAATGCTGCCCTCCCGTTTGAAGCGGTTGCCGCCTCCGCGGCCTACCAGTGCGATGTTGAGGAACTTGACCGCCACGCGACGCTCGAAGCGCCCGTCCGTGCGCTCCGCCAGCCACACCGTTCCCATTCCCCCGTGACCGATGGAAGAGAGCAGCGTGTACGGCCCGATCACCTGTCCTGCGAGACCCGGATCATCGTCCAGCGCGGTGGGACCTTTCTCCAGAAAACCCTGCCGTGCCAGGTCGCTGTACTCGGCGAGCAGCGATTCCAACTGCGAGGCCAAACTGGGATTCTGCCCGCGTAGCGAAGTAAGCCACGCCGCGCGCTCCTCCACTCCCATATCGAGTGCCTGGTTCAGATGGGGAGTCAAATCTCGCCACTGATCGGGAGTCAACGTGGACATGGAATCCTCACTCCGACAGATCCGTTCGCAGTTTGCGGTGAAGGTAGATACGCGCTCGTTCCCAGTTGCGCTGTACGGTTCGCTCGGACACGAGCCGCAAGGCAGCGATTTCGCCAAAAGAAAGACCGCAGAAAAACTTCAGGTCGACGATCTCGGCCAGTGCGGGCTCCACGCTCTCGAGTTCGTCGAGCGCCTGGTTTACCTCCGTCAGTTCGAGAGGGTCGACCGCGTTCGCCGCATCCTTTCCATCGAGCGAAATGATCTCGAATAGTCCTCCGCGCTTCCGGGCTTGCCGTTCGCGCGCGTGGTCAATAATCAGCCGGCGCATCACGCGCGCAGCATATCCCATGAAGCGCGCCTGGTCAGGAAAGGAAGGATCGCCTCGCGAGGACATGGCGAGATAGGCCTCGTGCAGAAGGGTGGTTGGGCTAACGCTGGCGGGTCCCCCCTGACGCGCCAGTTCCCATTTCGCTACTCGGTGCAGCTCCCGATACAAGGTCTCGAACAGCGCTTCCGTAGCCGCCCCGTCTCCCTGTTCGGCAGCTCCCATCAGCCTTAAAATTGTGGGTTCCACTCAGCCCCCATGTGCCACGACTGTAGCGCACAAGAGTCTCGCACTTGACCTGGTTAGTCAACAAAATTGGTATCTAGCCCTCGAAGGCAAGCACAGGTGCAGTTGCATGGCGCGAGATTGATACTACGCGTCGCCGGCTGGACCCATCATGAGCCTCCGCCGACGGGCATAGTTGAGCATGTCGTCGTACGTTACGACCTCGATCTCGCGCGCATGCGCCACAATCACTTCGTGTCCCAGTTCACTGAGCAGGGACTGATCCAGGGCGAATGTGTCCCCGTTTCCAGCACCACTCGGCTGTGCGGCATCCGACAAAGACTTCGCGCAACCCTTTCCGGTTCGTGAGTACTCGCTGCTCCAGTTGGATCTGGCCGCTTTCATCCAGCACGCAGTACCAGCTGTTGCGATCTCCCAAATCCAACCCAATGGTCAGTTGCTGGGCGGTGAAATATTCCTGCTCTGCTTTTCTCTCCAGGCTCGGCCAGAGTTGTCGTACCGCCGCATCATAGCGCGCCTTCCACGCAAATTCAAGCAATCGCGCTGGGTGACCGGGCACCTGTTGTAACCAGCGATTTCACTCATTACGATCCAGGAGCGAAGTTCTGAGTAATTGATTCCATGACAATGTCGGCTCCTGTAGCCGAGTAGACTTTGGTGGCTAGCAAACCAACCAAGAGCGCTCGGGAGAAAGGAGCCGAACATGATGATTATAGGTTGTGATTATCACCCGGGCTTCCAACAAATTGCTTTTGTAGATACCGAGACTGGGGAACTGCAAGAGCGGCGACTGGAGCATCGCGAGGAAGCGGAGAAGTTCTACCGTGATCTCGCGGCACAAGGATTAAAGGTGCGCGTGGGGATGGAGGCGAGCGGTCATGCGCATTGGTTTGAACGACTGCTCTCCGAGTTGCAGTGTGAGTTGTGGATCGGGAATGCAGCGGCGATCAACGCGAAACGCGTACGCAAGCAGAAGACGGATCGCCAGGATGCACAGCTGATTCTGCGCCTGCTGTTGAAAGATGATTTTCCGCAGATCTGGATGCCGAACTGGGAGAATCGCGATCTGCGGCAACTGTTGTGGCATCGGCATCGCATGGTGCAGGCGCGCACGCGGATCATGAATCAACTGCAAGCCGTGGCGCTGAATGAAGGGCTGCGCTCGAAGAAGCGATTGTGGCGAGATGCTGGACGCAAGCAACTGGAGGCGTTTCGGTTAGCTCCGTGGGCGAGCCGGCGGCGGCGTGATCTGTTGGAGTTATTGGATCGACTCACTCCGACGATAGCCGAGCTGACTGCAGCCATCGAACAGGAAGTAGAAAGATGTCCGGCGGCGAAGCGCTTGCAGACGCATCCGGGAGTCGGTGCGCTGACGGCGTTGGCTTTCGTGTTGATCGTCGGGCAAGCGGAGCGGTTTCAGTGTGGCAAGCAGATCGCGAGCTATCTCGGACTCGTGCCGCTGGAAGATTCGAGTGGACAGCGGCGACGACTGGGACACATCACGAAACAAGACAACTCGCTGTTGCGTTTCCTGCTGGTAGAAGCGGCGCAGGTGACCGCGCGGAGCCTTCCCGAATGGCGGAGTAAGTACTGTCACATGGCGCTGCGGCGAGGACGCAAAATCGCCAAAGTGGCGATGGCGAGAAAGCTGGCGGTTCGTCTGTACTGGATGATGCGGAAGGAATGGGATTACGCACAGTTGAGCAAGTTCGGTTCGCACGCGGGAAAGCCCGGATATCGTCATGGTGTGAAGCAGAACGCCGAGTAATTGATTGGGTATCCCGCTCCCTTTCACGGGGGAGTTCGAAGTAGTAATCATGATCGAACGTGTGATCGAAGAGATGCATGGGTCGGACTGATTGTCCTGACCTGAAAACAGATTACGAGCGAGCCTTGGTTGGCAGAGCAACAGCAACAACAACAGATTCAACGAGAGCGAAATGGCGCGCTCTTCGGAGTGCACGGAGTAGTACGCTCAAAAAGTGTTTGACAGCGCCGACGTTGTCAGAGAGGCGATATTTCAACAGTTGAGACGAGCCGTACTTGGCAGACCCTCTTTGGTATTCTCTCCATCCTTAGGCCTTTCTTGGCGGTTCCGCGACTCTTTCTGCGAACGTAATTACGTACCCGTCAAAGTCTTGAATTGCGAAATCACGCATCCCGAACCACTGGGTCCGCAGCGACATGACCACCTTGACAAGCGGTGCGATTCGCGCATGCAGGGTGTCCACACCGTCGACCTCGATAAACATGATGTTGCCGCCGCCGAATGCTACGTCGCACATCTCCGCCGACGCTGAGGTCCGAGGTCTTAGCACGGAACGAAGCTGCGTCCTGAGTGTGAATCTCCACCGAATTACTACACTTCATTCGGGGGTGCTTTCGTTGCTGAGCAATTTGTGGCTGATGACTGTCGGGTATAGGAGACGGTAATGGAAAATCCCAGAGCGGCTTTTCCGGAGAAGTGTTGAGCAAACCCACACAGCCCGCCTTTGGAGTGCCGGGTTGGCCTAGCCACTTTACACGACAGTGGACTCGGTTTTGGCCATAGCTTAAACCGATGATCTCGTTGATAGCGAGCCGGGGTTCTACACCGCTCAACTCCACTCCCTGCAGGCTAATGTTGACAGTGACTGCCTTCACAGAGAACACCTGGCCACTACTGTCAGTGCCGAAAATGCGTACTGGCACTTGGATATCTTTGCGCGGCTCGCGGCGCCTGCCCATACCGCAGTACCCTCCACGTGGTTCAGGTCGGAGCAAGTCTAAAACATTTGGAGTCCCACGATTCGTGTCGTAATAATCGCGTCACTAATTGACCGCAGGGTTCGGCGAACAGATAGCGCAAGTTTGTGAATCGCCTGTTTTCGGCACAGCGTTCTTGCTCGGCCTGTCGCGGCAAGGTGACTGTGAGCCAACTCGTTTGAGTGCCTAAGACTGCCACTGGAAGCTGAGAAGGTAACCATCGGGGGTCAGTGAGATACAACTGCTTCATACCATACGGAGCGATTCTTGGCTCCCTTGTCTTTATGCCCATTTCCTTCAGTTGGGCATAGGCTCCGTCCACGTCGGGCAGACGCTGCAGTTGCCATCATGCGCTCAGATTTTGCAAGCATGCAGATGTTCTACCCCGAACGGGGCAAGAATGGGGAACTTCTCCTGCTTTCGTACAGGGGGTTTACTCCCGAAGCTGCGCAATTCTGGGAATGGGTGCCTGCCGACTCGGGCAGCAGCTGCGCTGCTGTCCTGCAGACGCGCCAACGCGTGATCGTGCCCGACGTAGAAACATGCGCTTTCATGGCTGCAACCGAAGACCTGCGCATTCTTCGCCAAACAGCTATTCGAGCGGTACAGAGTACTCCGCTTTTTTCTCGCACCGGACAGATCGTTGGAATGATTTCAACCCACTGGCGTGAACAACACACACCGTTGGAACGCGATTTGCGGATATTTGACGTGCTGGCGAGACAGGCCGCGGACCTGATCGAACGCCGGCGCACCGAAGAGGCAGCAGTGGAAAAGGAACAGCAACTGTCGGCGTTAACCGCGCGTCTCGATAGCCGTGCCATTGATGCGCAAATTCTCTCGCAGGTACCGAAAGTCAATCCTACCAAAGTCCAAGGATAGAAAGATTCCAAGACTGGCAGCCACAACAAGCCAGCGCCTTGGCGATCGAGGGCGTCCGATATTCTCGACTCAACGCTTATTGAGACAGCGCGGCGAAGCCTCGATCGTGCTGAAGTGCCAGTGATCGCTACTACCAAAGTGAAATGAGATCTGTATGAGCGACAGAACGGTACCTGTCACGGCAGAAGGCACATTGATTTTCCAGATTAGACTGCATCTTGATCCATTCATGATCCACGAACTTGTTCAAATCCCGTCGGGGGACGCCAACTCTTTTCAAGAGCTTACGGAGAACGGCCACTTTGGTTCGTGTGTTGACTTCTTCCAATTTCATGTTTTTTCATTTCTGCCATTTCCGGTTTTTTTTCTTCACTTGAGCGGCAGAGGGAAGAAACAAGGCGGAACAGCGAAAGGGACAAAACGGAGGCGGAAGGGTGGCAGGGCGTCAGCGCCAAGCCGGAAGAGCGTCGGCAAGGTTTTGAAGTCGGCCGGGACAACAACTAATTCAGCTAGAGCCAGCCAGTGCCTTGGATGTGGGCGTCGCGGCCCGCACGGATGTCGGCGAGGTTCAAATGGCCCTTTGGTCAAAGCTATCGATTGGTCTGCTTTACTGGGCGTACTCTGAAAGAATTCTCGGCGCCATCAGAGACACAATTTGTGCCAGGGAGGTTCCGATCATATCTGCGCAACCGAGCCCGACCCTCTCTTGAGCTCTTGCGACACCGCCCGGGAACTCCCACAGCCCTAAGACAATTTTCGCGTCTGGAAATCTCTGGCGCAGCTGCTTGCACAACGATTTGGCCTGTGCGGTCGCGAAAGGCGGCAGCGCAGATACACAAACAACGTCGGCCCGCAGCTGTTCCACCCGATCTAACATGAAACTACGTTTTCACGCGGATTCAAATCCCACTTGCCAAGGTTGGTATCGGATTTCAACTGGTCTGATTCTCCAATCGCCAACGAATGTAATTAAGGTGTCGAAAGTGAAACCGCTGAATTCTGCGGAGATTGGGAGCTTTTGTCCGCTGTTTTGAACCCACGATTTCCACCCACGATTCGCATGTCTCTCACGTGTTCTCAAGGACTTCGGCGGCCACCTGGAATCACTTAAGTTGTTGAGACTACAGCATAACGTAGCCCTGAAAAGGCTGGCGTCGGCGGTTCAACTCCGTCCCTGGCCACCACATTTCAAAGCAGTCCGCCAGTTTCAGAAAAACCGTCCAGCGTGTTTTCAGCCCGTGATTCCATCAAGTCGCTTCCGCGGTTGCCAGGTTGCTCGACTGCAAGATGGCTTCGAGCATTTCACCCTGTGCGGCTATAAGGCCGGCACCGATGCTATGCGCGTAGAGTTGGAGCGTCGTCTTTGCGTCCGAATGCCGCAGCAGAGCTTGCACGGACTTTGGGACAGTCTTGGTGCGTACTGGGAACGAGGCCAGGCTGTGTCTCAGAGTACGGAACCCGAAAACCATGTCCACGGTCTGTTTTGTAAAGTATGTGCCCGGTCCGTACCCAAAGCTGTTCGGGAACCAACTTGATCAGAGTTTTCTTAACCCATCTTGTTTCGGATTCAGGTCAGGTGGTGGCCTGATGGCCTGGCAGTACAATCTGTTGCGGGACGGGGGAGAGCGCGATGGGCATGAAGAGACTTTCAATCCTTGTTGTGGTCGCCATGTTTGTGCTGGCGGCTAGTGGCGCAATCGGGCAGCAGGCGAAGATCAAGGTGATCGCCGACCAGGACAGCGCCGGTCCGCAGGGGACAAATTTTTTGTCGCTGTTGATGTTGCTGCGCGCTCCGCAAATCGATTTGCTGGGGATCACGACAGTGAGCGGAGACCAGTGGGTGACTCCGGCCACGGTGTTTGCACTGTGGGCCACGGAGCAGGCTGGACGAACCGATGTTCCCGTGATCAAGGGGGCCGAGCAGCCGCTGGTGAATACACGGCGCGAGCAGGAACTTCGCGAGGCGCTTTACGGGTCGTATGTGGGGTGGCATGGGAGCTTCAATCCCGACGCTCCCATGCCGGGGCGGACGTGGGAACCGCCGGGAGGGTATCCCAAGGTAAAAGTCAGGGCGGGGCGGGCCGCGGATTTCATCATCGATAGCATACGGGCTCATCCGGGCGAGGTTGTGCTCTACGCCGCCGGGCCGCTGACCAACATCGCACTGGCGGTGCGCATGGATTCGGGAATTGTGCCGCTCACCAAAGCCATATACATCATGGGCGGCAGCAGCGCGGGAGGACCGGAACTGAATTGGTGGTGGGATCCGGAAGCGGCGTCGATCGTGCTGCGCGAACCGTGGAAGAAAATCGTAGTGAGCCCATTCGAGGCGGGGGCGCAGGTGTGGTCCAGCGAGAAATTGATGAAGCGCGTGGTGGGCGGGGGTGGTCGGCTGGCGGATCATGTGCGGCGGTTGTATCTGGAAAGCGGGCCGCAAGCGGGAACCACGATGTGGTCGATGATGTGGGACGAACTTACGGTGGCGTCCATCATTGATCCGTCGGTAGTTACTAAGTCAGAGATCATGTATCTGGATGTGGACATTTCGCATGGGCCGAAGTACGGGCATACCGTAATTTGGAAGCCGCCAGCGGACGTTCCGGAATTTTTTCTGCCTTACAGCGGACCCGATGCGGTGGACCGGGAGAAATGGAAAGGACACCTCGTTCCGCCTGCGCAGCTGTATCCTGCGACGGTGCAGATGGAAGTAGATGCGGCGAAGTTTGAGAATATGTTCGTGGACCTGATGAGCCACTAGCGGATTATCCGATTCAGTCAGGTGGGCAAGACTGGATGGTCAGAAGGGGCGACCGTCGGCGGCTAAAGCCGGTTGTGCGGCGGGTTCTAACAGCATGGCTTTGGCTAAAAGCCATGCCCCTTCAAAACTGTCCGGGAACCAACTTGATCAGAGTTTCGCTAGCGGGCGCCCCACGTCTTGTGATCTTTCGGGTGGCCATGGGCGAAAGCGGAAAGGGCGCTTTCGGATTGGACCGCGAGCAAGGAGTTTCGTGGTTCTGGGCCGAGTCCCACTTTTGCAAACGCGGCAAAGGTGGGGCAGCCGGGGTCAGAGGCCAGTCCCTGCACTAGCCTCGCGAAAATATTTAAAAATGGCTTCGGCTTGGGATTTGGTCACTACCGCCGACAACGCGGCTCCGTCGGCGTGCTTCACGGCTTGCAGACTTCCAAAATGTTCCAGCAGACGGCGGGTGGTGGACTCTCCTACGCCGGGAATTTCTCGTAGCTCGGTGGCGCGGTCGCGGATTTGGCGGCGCTTGCGATGGAAGGTTAGGGCAAAGCGGTGGGCTTCGTCTCGGATCATTTGCACCAGATGTAAGACGGGAGAATGATGGTCGAAAACTACGGGGTCATCTTCCTGTCCGTGGACGTAGATGATCTCTTCTCTTTTAGCGATGGCGGCTAGGGGCTGGTTGATGATTTCGAGGGCTTGGAGGGCTTGGGCGGCGGCGTGGAGCTGGCCCAGTCCGCCGTCGATCAAGACCAGGCTGGGCATGTTTTGTTTCTCTTGCTGCAGGCGCTTGTAACGGCGGGTGACTACTTCGCGCATGGAAGCGAAATCGTCCACGCCTGCCACGGTTTTGATGATGAACTTGCGGTAGTCGGATTTTTTCATCTTGCCGGCTTCCCAGACGACCATCGAGGCCACCGTTTCCGCTCCCTGAATATGAGAAATGTCGAAACACTCTATGCGCTTGGGAAGTTCGGGCAGGGCTAGCGCGTCCTGAAAGGCTTCTTGAATGGCGCGGGCGTTTGGCTTCAGGACTCGGAAACGCTGGTCGTAGGACTGCTTGGCGTTGGTGCCGGATAGATCGATTAGCTCGCGCTTGTCTCCGCGCTGTGGGACGGTGATGTGGACTCGGGTGGCTCGGCCGCCTTCGCCGGCTAGTTGCTCGCTTAGAGCTTCTTCCAGTTCTTCGCGGTCTTCGAAGTCGACGGGGACGTAGATGTTGCGTGGGACGTAGGGCAGCGCCAGGTAGAGCTGCTTGAGCAGGGCGGAGAAGAATTCGTTGGGATGGAATGGTTCGGCGGGGGGAGGGGCGGGGGCGCCCGGCGCAGCGCTATTTTGTTCGGTTTGTGGCGCGGCTAAGTTGGGTAATTCCTCCCAGAAAAATTCTCGGCGGTCGAGGACTTTTCCGCCTCGCATGTGAAACAGGTTCACGGCCAGCATTTGGTTCTCGTAGTGAAAACCGAAGACGTCGGCGTCGTCGCCTTCGGCTGCGGCTATGCGCTGCTTCTCTTGTAACTGCTCGACGGTGGAGATGAGGTCGCGATAGCGGGCGGCGCGCTCGAACTGCTGAGCTTCGGCAGTCTCGGACATGCGCTGGCGTAGAGATTTGACCAGATCGGTTTGGCGGCCTTCCAGAAAGAGTTTTACGTCGCGGACGGCTTCGGCGTAAATCTCGGGCGTGGTCAGATCCTTCACGCACGGACCGAGGCAGCGCTTGATATAAAACTGAAGGCAGGGACGTGGATGGCTGCGGGTTAAGTCCACTTTGCAGGATGGGACCATGAAGTGGCGATGAATGAGGTCAACTATGCGATAGGCGAGATTGGCAGGGAAGTAGGGGCCGTAGTAGGCGCTGCCGTCCTTGCGCAGGCGGCGAGTTACATAGACTCTAGGGAAGGGCTCGGCTAGAGTTAGCTTGACGTAGGGGTAGGTCTTGTCGTCGCGCAGCAGGATGTTGAAGCGCGGCTTCTTCTGCTTGATCAGGTGATTCTCGAGGGCGAGGGCTTCTTTGTTATTGGCTACGACTATGTAGTCGACGTCGACGGCCTCGCGGACTAGCGTGCCGGTTTTGGCGTCCTCCCAGCGGCCTTCGTGGAAGTAGGAAGAGACGCGGGAGCGCAGGTTCTTGGCCTTGCCTACATAGATGACTTCGCCTTGGGCGTTTTTGTAGAGATAGACGCCGGGGGAGGCGGGTAGGCTGCGGATTTTGTGGGGGAGATCCATTTGGGCAAATTAAGTTTTCTGCCACACTCGGCCAACTGCAGATCCCTCGCTATGCTCGGGATGACAATTCAGCCGACTCTTTCAAACCGCCGACAAGTCTATGATAGAGCCTGAGGGGCAAAGGATTCAGGGCAATGGCGAAGAAGAAAAAATCCATTCCAAAATTTATGAAGTACTCGGGATTGAAACAAGGACCGGCGGATTTGTCTTCGCGACGGGTTTTTTCTCGGGTCGCAGCAGAACAGATGGTCGAGACAAAGTTTATCGAAGGGAAGGCTGAGGTCAAGCCGTCCAAGAAATCCCTCCGCCGGCAGCCGCGGCAAGCCGCGTCTCTACGGTAGTTGGGTTTACTGTTCCCACCCCTTTACGAATTCCACCAGGCTGCGCAGGGCGATACCGGAAGGGCCTTTTGCGATCCAGGGTTTGTTTTCTTCCATCCAGGCGGTGCCGGCTATGTCGAGGTGGATCCAGGGTGTGTCTTCGGCAAATTCTTTCAGGAACATGGCGGCGAAGATGGCGCCACCGTAGCGGCTCCCGGCATTGACCATGTCGGCTATGTTGGATTTGAGCGTTTCTTTGTATTCATCGTCGAGGGGAAGGCGCCACATCTTCTCGCCTGCTTGTTGGTTGGCGTTGGCGAAGCGGTCGTACATCTGATCGTCGCTGGCGAAGATTCCAGTGTTGACGTAGCCGAGGGCTACGACTACGGCGCCGGTGAGGGTGGCGGCGTCTACCAAATGGGTGCAGCCTAATTGGCGGGCGTAGCAGAGGCCGTCGGCCAGGATCAGGCGTCCTTCGGCGTCGGTGTTGATAATTTCGATGGACTTGCCGGACATGGCGATCTGCACGTCGCCTGGTTTTTGCGCTTTGCCGGAGGGCATGTTTTCGGTGGCGCAGATGATGGCTGTGACCTTCACTTTGGGCTTGAGGAGCGCGATGGCGCGCATTACGCCGATCATGGTGGCGGCGCCGGCCATGTCGTACTTCATTTTCTCCATGCCGTCGGCGGGCTTGATGGAGATGCCGCCGGTGTCGAAGGTAACGCCTTTGCCGACCAGACCCAGGTGAACATTTTTTGCCGCGCCCTGGGGTTCATAGCGCAGCACGATCAGAGCGGGAGGTTCCTCGGATCCCTGAGCGACTCCCCAGAATGCGCCCATCTTGAGTTGTCTGATCTTGTCGGCGCCGTGGACTTCGCACTTCAGGCCGACGTCCGACGCCATTTTCTGGGCGCGTTCGGCCATTATGGTTGGCGTCATGCGATTGGAAGGTTCGTTGGTCAGGTCGCGGGCGAAGTTCTGCGACTCGGCGACGATGCGTCCGGCGTGCATGGCGCCTTCCAATGTCTTGGGATCGCCGGGCACGACGATGGTGACGGCGTCGATCTTCTGGTCTTTGTCCTTGTCATTGCGATCGCTCTTGTAGTAGCCGGGATCGAAGTTGCCTACGAAGGCGCCTTCAATGATGGCGCGTACGGCGTCCGGGGCGGCGACTCCGTTCTGGGGCAGAGCGAAGGCAAAGCTGCGGATGTTTTTCCCTTTCAGGGTGCGCACGGCAGCGCCGGCTAGTTTGCGTAATTCCGCAGCGGAAAAATTCTTGGCCTTGCCGCCGCCGACCAGGAGCAAGCGTTTTGCCTGCAAGCCTGTGGGGCGGTGCAGCAGCGTGGTTTCGAACGTCTTGCCGGTGACTTCGCCGCTCGAGATCACTTCCCTGGCGGCTTCGCGGACGGCGGAATCGGCGCACTCGATCGATGGTGCGGGCTTATCCTTTTCGCTTTGGTCTTTTTCACAACGGTCGAGGACAACTGCGACCAGGCAATCGGTTTCGAGTTGAGACGGGGCGGAGGAGGAGAGGTTTGTATTCATGATGGACTGGCATCAGTATCCACGGTGGAAGGGGGAAAGCGCAACTCAGCGACGAAAATCCTAAGGAAACTCTGATTAAGTGCCAACGAAGACCCTGAACCACAGGGTACACAGGGGTGCACGGAGGTACCCGGGGACTTAATCAGAGTTTCCCCAGGCGGGATTCGCCCGTGGAATCCAGCACATTGGCAAAGAACAAAGAACGCGAATGGGTGGGGCAGCCGGCTGTCCCTACGCGTCTGCCCGGTTCCAGGTCACTGTCCGGTGCCGGTAAGGGTGGCGGTTGCGGTGCTGCCGCCGCCGTTGTTGGCTACGTTGAGCTTGGCGTTGCGGGTGCCCTGCCTGGTGGGATTGAAGGAAAGGTTGAGCGAGCAGTTGGTTCCCGCGGCGAGCGAACTGCCGCAGGTGTTATTGGAGATGGTGTAGTCGGTGGGTAAGGTTGCGATGGTGATACCGGTGATGGTGACGGAGGCGGTGCTCACGTTCGAGATGGTCACCGACTGTGGCGCGGTCGTCTGGCCCACGGGTTCGGGGCCGAAGTTCAGAGCGGTGGGCGAGAGTGCAATGGACATGCCGGTTCCGGTCAGAGTTACTTTCTGGGGATTGTTGGGGGCATTGTCGGTCAACTGCAATATGCCGGTGCGGGAATTTTTTGCGGTCGGCGTAAATCCCACGGTGATGGCGCAATTGTTGCCGGCGAGGACTTGGGCGCCGCAGGTATTGGACTGAACGGCGAAATCGCCAGTGATGGCGACATTGGAAATATTCAGCGTGGCGGTTCCGGTGTTGGTCAGGGTAACGGAGCGGCTGGTGGTTTGAGCAATGGGTGTCTTGGGGAAAGTTAGCTTGGTGGCCGACAGTACTGCGGTCGCACCGCTGTTAGGGCCGCAGTTGGGGAAGATGAAATTGGCGATACGCGTGTTCCAGTTGAAGCTGCCGTTGGACTGGATGTACTCCTGGGTGTACCAGAAGGTGCAGTCGTCGGTGGGATCGACGGTCATGGCACTGTAGTCGCCCCAGCGGTTCAGGCCTCCGGTCTGGGAGCCGAGTCCACTTACGATCAGCTGTTCGCCCTCCATGCTGCCGGGCGTATCGGCCGCGACACGTCCCGTAAAGTAAATGGAGGGGTAGACGGAGCTGCTGGAGACGTTGTAGCCGAGAGCCATATCGCCGGACTGGTCCATGGCGATGCTGCCCATCCAGCGGGTGGTGGAGTCGGGGCCGAAGGTTCCCTGCTGGAAGACGGTGGGGGTTGCGTTCGGAGTGCGAACTTCATACCAGCGAACGCCGGTGGAAATGGAATGGTTGAAGACCAGGGATTCGACTCCGTTGGAAAACTGGCGATAGGCGAGGCGGTACATGGGACGGTCGCCGAGGCCATCGAGGAGTTGCGTGGTCCCGGGTTGTGGGATGCAGGAATGGAAGCAGCGCTGGGTGAAGGACGCGACCGGAAGAATGGTGGGGCCGGTGAAGGTGGAGTTGGCGGGCGTGGTGAAGTCGGCGTGGAACGTCCAGAGCTGGATCGTGTTCTTGCCGAAGTTCATGAAGAAGGCGGGTTCTCCGGCGGCTGGCGGAATGGTTCCGTCCATGTCGGAAGGCAACAGGCTGGCGACCGAGGACGGCTGTTGGAAGCAGACGATCTGGGCGGGATTGCCGGCGAGCATGGCGTTGCGGTCGAGGGCGCAGGCATCGGCGCCTACGAAGCTGGCGCCGTTCAAAAAAAGGTTGAACGACATGTAATAGGCATCGGGCCAGACGCTCAATTTTGGGTAGTCGGCGAAATCTGTGTTGCCAAAAGAAAAGGCGTAGCGGTTGTAGGTGCCGGTGGCATCGCTGGTGGTGGAGACGGCTACGCACTGGGTGTAGGGAAGAGTGGTAAAGGAGAACTGGGTGAGGATCCACCGTTGAGCGATCTTGTCATATTGCACGATGGGATCGCCGTCATTGTTGGTTTCACAGCCGCCGCCGAAGCCGGCCCAGAGGGCATTTCCCTGGGTTGGCCCGGCAAGGAGAGCGCCGGTGGCTTTGTCGAAGACGGCAAACTCGGCGTTGACCCACTGCACGTATTGCGTGGCGCCGACCGCTCCGTTGGTATCGGGCGGGGAAAATTCAAGAAGAAATCCATACTGTCCCTGACCCAAGCCGTCGATATGCAGGCCGAGGTTGGCGGCCACCGGAGGCAGAGAAGCCTGCTGCAATGCCTGGTCGGGCACGGGGTACTGCGGCACGTTGATGGCGGGGCCGGTGGGGAGGATTTTCAGCAAGCGGGGCGAGAAGCGGTGGGGCTGGGCGGGAGTCCTGCGATCGAGTTCGGCGAGTGGGGCGGAGACGTCGTGCTTTGATTCGGGGATGACGCGGACCGTTTTTTGTGGTTGGGCGAACGCGGAGACCGAGATAAGGAGTAACAAGGTTGCGGCGCAGTCGATCGCTGTTGAGAAGCGGGATGCCATAGTGCGAGTCCTATGCTGAATCATGTACGGAATGATGGCGCGGCGGGGAAGGGTGCGAATTGACGTAGTATATCCGATTTTTTTCAAAATGAAGTGTTTTACGCGGGTCTTAACGTAAAGAATGCACGCCAGATTCCATCTTGATGAGGCTGGAAAAGGCAGTATTTGCAGGTGTCAGCAAGGCCGGTGCAATTGTTTGCACATCATTGCTGCTGAGGACCAGATTTCAGCCGTGGGATCCAATGCCAGTGGCGCATCCAGAGTTGACGTGACTACAGGCGGCAGCCGGGCTGCGCTCGGCCTGGACGGGGGAGGACGCCCGTCCCTCCACCGATCTCCATACTTATTTTCTTGCGCGGTTGACGGCTTCGCGGGCTTCCTTGTCGGCGGTGCGACGGCGCTCGGTCTCGCGCTTATCCCACATTTGCTTGCCTTTGGCGAGGGCGAGTTCGACTTTGATTTTGCCATTCTTGAAATACATGCGGGTGGGGATGAGGGTGAGTCCCTTTTGCTGGGTCTTGCCGATGAGCTTGCGAATTTCTTCCTGGTGAATCAGAAGTTTGCGGGTGCGGAGGGCGGAATGATTGGCAGAGTTGCCGTGGTCATAGGGGCCGATGTGGCAGTTGAGGAGCCAGAGTTCGCCGTCTTTGATAAGGCCGTAGGAGTCCTTGAGATTGGTGGTGCCGGCCCGGACGGACTTCACTTCGGTTCCGGTGAGAACGACACCGGCCTCGAATTTTTCGAGCAAGAAGTAGTTATGACTAGCGTTCCTGTTTACAGAGGCGTCTTTTTCTCCGGAGGCGGTGGGCTGGCGGCGGGGATTTTTCTCTCGATTGGGCTGGGTCTGGTGGGTCGTCTGCTTGGCCATGGTACTGAAAAGAAAGTATCACGAAAGGCAGTCGCCAGTTGGCAGGTGCCGGTACCCGGTTGGCAGGTGCCGATACCTTGCAGCAGGGCAAGGGAGGCTACGGGCAAGGGGCAACTGGAAGGACAGGAACTAATGAGTGTAAACATAGAGCTGGCAAGCACTTCGGGAGCAAGATGCTGCGATGCTATAATCCGATTTTCCGGCACTTTTAGCGCGCGATGGCCACTGGGATGCCCGGTCTGCTGGTTTATTCGGGTGGTTCGATAAATCCTGGCTGGATGAATCATTGTTGGATGAGCCGTCGCCGGCGAGAGAGATTTTCATGAGGACTGTTTGATGAGACGACTGATCCGTCCGGCTCTGTTTGTACTGGTGTTGCTCTGCCTGCGACTTCCTGATTTCGCGAAGACGATTGATTCCGCCAAGGCGCTGTACGACAAGGGGCAAGATGCCGAGGCGCGGCAGAACTACGAGCAGGCGTTCGACTATTTCAAGCAAGCCTACAATCTGAAACCGAAGGACTTGAGGTATCGCACCGCATTCGAGCGAAATCGGTTTCTGGCGGCTTCGGCGCATGTGCATCGCGGGCAGATTATGCGCGACGCGGGCAAGCTCGACGAGGCGCTGGTGGAATTCCAGAAGGGATTGGAGACGGATCCTTCTTCATTTATCGCGCAGCAGGAGCTGAAGCGCACGCAGCAGATGATTAAGGAGGCGGAGAATCCGCAACCGCAGGCATCAGCGGCGGGTACGACGGCGTTGCGCAGACGGTTGGAATCGGCGCAGGGCCCGGTGGAACTGGCACCGATCTCGAACGTGCCCATCACGCTGAAGCTCACGGAAAAAACCAATGTGATTTACGAGACAGTGGGCAAGCTGGCCGGGATCAACGTGCTTTTCGATCCCGATTACACACCGCGGCAGGTGCGCATCGAGCTGAACGGGGTGACACTGGAAGACGCGCTGGAAATCATATCGTTTGAGACGAAAACCTTTTGGCGTCCGGTGACGCCGAACACGATTTTTGTGGCGCAAGACAATCCCGCGAAGCGGAAAGAGCTGGAACAAAACGTTATCAAAACTTTTTATCTTTCCAATCTTTCTCAGCCTACGGAATTACAGGATGTAGTGAACGCGATGCGGACCATCCTCGAAGTGAGCCGAATTCAGCAGTTGCCCTCGCAGGGAGCGATCGTGGTGCGTGGCACGCCGGATCAGGTGGCACTGGCGCAGAAGTTGGTGGACGATCTGGACAAGGCGAAACCTGAGGTGCTGATCGAAGTGGCGGTGATGCAGGTGAGCCGCAGCAAGGCGCACACGCTTGGCATCAATCCTCCGACCAGCGTTACGGTGCAGTTGCAGAACAACGTCAACACTACGGGCACTGGGACCGGAACCACGGGTACTACGTCGTCATCGACGGCCGGGATCAATCTGAATACACTCGCGAACCTGAATGCCACCGACTTCCAGGTGACGATTCCAGCGGCGACGGCGACGGCGCTAATGAGCGACAGCAACACGAAGATCATCCAGAATCCGCAGATTCGCGCGCTGGACGGGCAGAAGGCCACCTTGAAGATTGGCGACCGGGTGCCGGTGGCTACGGGATCATTCCAGCCGGGCATTGGCGGAGTGGGTATCAACCCGCTGGTGAACACTCAGTTTCAATATCTGGATGTGGGCGTGAATATCGACATTACGCCGCGAGTGCATGCGGGGCGTGAAATTTCGTTGAAGATGACGATGGACGTCTCGGCGGTTACCGGGCACCAGGATATCGGTGGCATCAGTCAGCCGATCATTGGGCAGCGCAAGATCGAAAACGAAATTCGGTTGAAGGATGGGGAAGTAAACCTGCTGGGCGGGATGCTGGAGGATACGCAGACGAAGGCTCTGAAAGGTATTCCGGGTATGGCTTCGATCCCGATCCTTAAATATCTGTTTTCGGAGAGCCACAGCGAGCATTCGGAAAACGAAATCGTGTTCGTCCTGATCCCGCACATTATCCGTGGGCCTGAGGGGCCGCGGGGCAATGTGGATATGATCGACGTGGGCACGGCGAATGCTTTGGAACTGAGGCGATCGAGCAGGCCGGCGGCGGCGCCAGCGAGTACGGTTGCGCCAAGCCAGGCTTCCGCACCGGCTTCGCAGGTTGCGCCAGTAGCGGCTCCTCCGCAGGCCCAGGTGGCGATGCCGCAGACGGCAACGCCGCAGAATCTGACTCCGCCCAATCAGGCGGGTAGTGGCGCAGGCACGTTCCTGTTTGATCCGCCTACGATCAGCCAGGCCAAGGGCACGACCTTCACGGTGAATGTCATGCTTTCGGGCGGACAGAACGTGTACTCCGTGCCGGTGCAACTCAACTACGATCCGAATCAGTTGCAGATGGTGAACGTTTCGAACGGCGGATTTTTGTCACAGGATGGGCAAGCGGTGGCGTTAGTGCATCGCGACGATCCTGCGACCGGGACACTGCAAATCACGGCCACGCGGCCTCCGGGCGCCGGGGGCGTCTCAGGACAGGGCGCGGTGGTGACGCTCACATTCATGGCGAAAGGGCCGGGCCAGTCTGCTTTGACCATCACTCGGGGCGGAGCGCGGGATCCTGCGATGCAGCCGATTGCGATGAGCGGGGCGCAGGCGGCGATTACGATTCAGTAGCCACGGCGGAGAACTGATTTATGAACCAGCCGGTAAATATGTGGAGGGCTAGGACGGTGGTGGTCCGCCAGCAACGCGGGTTTACGTTGATCGAGTTGATCGTTGCGACAACCATCCTGGTCATCCTGGTGGGGATGGCGGTACCTATAGCAAAAAACGCCGTTACACGGGAGCGCGAGCACGAGCTGCGGCAAGACCTCTGGATGATGCGCGACGCGACCGATCGCTACAAAGACGCCGCGGATCGGGGGGCGTTTCAAATCAAGGTGGGGAGTGAGGGATATCCTCCGGATCTCGACACGCTGGTCACCGGCGTGGATGTTGCCGGCAAGAAACTGAAGTTTCTGCGTAAGATCCCCATCGATCCGATGACCAAGCAGGAATGGGGAATGCGTTCCATGCAGGATGACAAGGACTCGGATTCCTGGGGTGGGCAGAACATTTTCGATGTTTACAGCAAGTCGGACCAAACCGCTTTGGACGGCACGAAGTACAAGGACTGGTAGATGAAACTTAGGTCCAAAGCTGGCAATCGCAAAGTCCGCCATCCCAAAGCCGGCAATCGGGGTTTCACGCTGATCGAGATGATGGTGGTGATCAGCCTGATCCTAATCCTGCTTTCGATTGCGATGCCCATGTACAACCAGAGCATCGTTCGCGCCAAGGAAGCCAGACTTCATCAGGATCTGAAGACGCTCAACGAAGCTATTGAAAACTATTCGCTGGACAAGAAGCAAGCGCCACAAAGGCTTGAAGATCTGGTACCCGGGTACATCAAGTTCATTCCGGATGACATCACCGGCCGCACCGACACCTGGAAGCCGGTGCAGGAAGATTCGCAAAATGCGTGGGATCCGAACCAACAGGGCCTCGGGGGTGTTCAGAGCGGTTCTGATGTGATCTCGAGCGACGGCGCCACTAAATATTCGGACTGGACGCACTAGGTCGGTAGATGAACAGAAGGGCGACAGGACGCAATCGCGGATTTACGTTGATCGAGATGATGGTGGTGATCAGCATCATTCTGATCCTGTTGTCGGTGGCCATGCCCATCTACAACCACAGCGTTACGCGGAAACGCGAGGAAGTTCTACGCAGGAACCTGGAAACGCTGAATCAGACGATCTTCCAGTACACACAAGACAAGCAAAAACCGCCGCAGTCGCTCGGGGATCTGAAGCAGGCGGGTTACCTGAAAAGCGTTCCGGAGGACATTACGGGCAGCGTCGATACCTGGGTACCTGAGCCGGGAGACGGCTCGATCATGACGCTGGACCAAACCGACGCCAGTGGCATCGTCGCCGTCCACAGTGGTTCCAACCAGACTGCCAGCGATGGCACCGTGTACTCGAGCTGGTAGATCAGGTCACAGTTGTCAGGCGTTAGGTCGCAGGAAAACTTCGGAGTATGGGAAAGACACGGCGATCCGGGCGCCTCCGAACACTTTCGTTGATATCGCAGCCAGTGGGGATTTGGATTTCCTCAGAACTGAGACCTAAGGAAACTCTGATTAAGTGCCAACGAAGACCCTGAACCACAGGGTACACAGGGGTGCACGGAGGTACCCGGGGATTAATTAGACTTTCCCTAGGGTGTGTTAACACTACGTAGAGCTTCGACGATCAGGGCGAAGTTGAGAAATCCAAGGAAGAGGACGTCGAGTTTGTTGAAGCGGGAGAAGATGCGGCGGAAGCCCTTGAGTCGGCGAAAGAGCCGTTCCACTTCGTTGCGCTTGCGGTAAAGAGCCTTATCGTATTGCCACGGTTCCAAGCGATTGCTTTTGGGAGGAACCACCGGAATAAAGCCGAAATCCAGCGCCAATTGGCGGGTTTCGTTGTCTTCGTAGGCGCGATCCATGATCAGATGCAGGGGGCGCGGGCAGCGGTCCGATGCCGCCCAGCAGGATGCGGCCCTGCTTCGCGTCGGAGGCTTGGCCGGGCGAGAGCGCGAAACTTATCGCGGTTCGAGCATTCGCGGCAACCAGATGAATTTTGGTGGTCCATCCGCCGCGGGACTTGCCGATGGCCTGGGGGCCGTTTTTTTTAGCGCGCCGGTGCCATCGGGATGCACTTTGACGATGGTGGAGTCCAGTTTGACGGCCGTGATCTTGATGCGCACGATCTGCTCGCGCTGCAATTGCTCAAAGATGCGATCCAATACGCCGTTCTTGGACCAGCGGTTCATCCGGGTGTAAATGGTGTGCCAGTTGCCAAAACGCTTGGGAAGTCCCCGCCATTTGCAGCCTTGCTCGGCCACATACAGAATCGCGTTCAGCACCGCGAGGTTGGTCAGGCTCACGTTGCCGCGCTGCCGCGGAAGACTGGACTCGATGCGACCGTACTGCGCCTCCGTAATCTCCATAAAAAGAGAATACCACAAAATCCTATTTAGTGTTAACACGCCCTAGCAAGACAATGTCCCGGGCAACGATCTCCGTCCGGTATTTCCTTTCCCCACTCTGCTTGTCTTCCCAAGTCGATGTCTGCAGTTTGCCTTCGATGTAGAGCTTCGAGCCTTTGTGCACGTACTCGCCCACGATCTCCGCCAAACGCTGCCAGGCCACAACGCTGTGCCATTCTGTCCTGTCTTGCCATGCGTCGTTTTTGTCTTTGAAGCGCTCGTTGGTGGCGAGGCTGAGTTTGGCGACAGGAACCCCACTGGCGGTGTACTTGACCTCAGGATCCTGTCCAACGTTCCCCACCAGGATTACCTTGTTCACACTTTTTGCCAAGCTATCCCGATTGTTTTCGGCGTCGAGAGACAGTCGTTGGACGATGGCACCTGCTTCAAAATCGACATACGGGTAGCCTCGGTCGCCTTGAGCGCGGACGGCGCAATAGACATCAGCAATCATCGAGAACGCCAGACAGGCATTCCCCGCGGTGGCCGCCGAGGCACCGGTCTCGACGGCATGGTTGTACGGCCAGGAGGAGTTTCGAGTTCGCATCATGCGATCGCGCAAGCTACAGAGCCCATCGGTTCCTCCATAGTCAGCCTTGCAAGATCGCGAGCGTCTTTCCCGCCAAAATATCGTGGCGATATTGCGATTGCGGATCAAGCGACTGGAGGAAAGAAACCGAGAGCTGACTGAATTACTGGAGCACGTTTATGGTGTAGATTCCCAGACTCGCGGCAATTATTGCAAGGTACCTCCTCCGGCCGAAACCCCAAGAACGCTCAGGAATTCGAATCGACGGGGCGAGTGAACCCGCTCGGGCAGCGCCTCCCTAGCACCACTTAACGGTCCTTGCCGCCGGACATGCCCAGTTCTACCAGTGCGGCCACTGACCGATGCCTTTCGATCGGGTGACGCAATGGCAGGGTCATATTCACCCGGTACTGGTTGCTGCGCGCGTCGTCTTTCTTCCTCCCGCGGCTGATGTAGCCCTCCGAAGGGGAAGGGACTGGGAATCTACGCAAACGAGGCGTACAAGAATTTTGGCATAGAGGGTTGAGAGACTTTCGCTTCAGTTTCTCGGTGTTCAAGGCGCGGAGGATGCCCGGTGCACCGGTAGGTGGGCTGGGGATCACCCAGCCACGTCTCATAACTTCAGCTTTTCGTTGAGTGAGTAGCTGGTGCTTCGCCCTCCTGCCGGGTTGCGGACAAGTATGCCGTGCTCAACAAGAGGCAGAATGTCCCGGAGGGCCGTGTCCGGAGAACACTTCGCGAGCTTTACGTATTTCGATGTCGTCAGTTTGCCTTCGAAGCCATTGAGCAGACGATTTATCACGAGACGCTGGCGCTCGTTGATCGTGATGCCGGCAATAGCTTCCCAAAAGCGCGCCTTCGCGAGGACAGTGCCGAGCGTAGTCTGTGCACCGTCAATGGCGCGACCCAGACAACCGAGGAACCATTCCATCCAAGGCGTGAGGTCCAATGTCCCTTTTTGCGTTTCCTCGAGGATGTCGTAGTAAGCCGTGCGTTCCTGCCGGATTTGTGCCGACATGCTGTAAAAACGTTGAGGAGAGTTTTCCGAGCGTGCCAGAACCATGTCCGCGATGGCGCGCGCGATGCGGCCGTTACCATCATCGAACGGGTGGATGGTGACGAACCAGAGATGGGCCAGTCCTGCTTTCAGGACCGGATCAATGTCGGCGTTGGCATTGAACCATTCAAGAAATGACCGCATATCTCCATCGAGCCGTTTCGCCGGCGGTGCCTGGAAATGGACGCGTTCCTTGCCCATCGGGCCGGAGACAACCTCCATCGGACCGGTGCTGTCGTCACGCCATGCTCCTGCTCTGATTTTGGTCATGCCGCTGCGGCCCGTGGGAAACAGGGACGCATGCCACGAAAAGAGCCTCTCAGAAGTGAGGGCCTGATCGTAGTGGCGTGTGGCATCGAGCATCATTTCAACGACGCCCTCGACATTGCGGTCGGCAGGCTTGAGAGCGCCGATATCCATACCGAGGCGGCGGGCAATCGACGACCGGACCTGTTCGGCATCCAGCTTTTCACCCTCGATTTCACTGCTCTTGAGGACATCCTCGGTGAGGGTTTGCAGCACGGCCTCCTGGCGGAGATTGAATCCGAGGGCTTCCATGTGGCCGATCAGCCGGCCCTGCCGGTGGCGGACGGCCGCGAGGGGCTCGGCGAGCCGCTCCCGGTTCCAGTCAAACCGGGGCCAGTCCTGAAGCTCATGGATATACATTCTCCGCACCTCCTGCGGAGATTATAGCCCGTAATCGCCGCAAGAGGCAAGTATTCACCGCATATCATGCGGAGAATATACCCTCTAATCACCGCAATCCCTTGGTCGCCCGCAAATTTCCAACTGGAACTCGCGAAATATGTTGACAACAAACCATACCATATATAAACTATACCCATCTACTTAGTGTATGCATATTGAGTATATGCGAAGTGTACGTCTTTAAAGGAGGTATCTAATTGCGTTGGGGCGTCGAGCAGCGACTGGAGTTCATTGAATTTCGCCTCTATTGGGAAGGTGGGATCAATCGCGCCGATATCATGGAGCAGTTTAGTGTTTCCGTCCCGCAAGCGTCCAAAGACTTAAGTTTGTACGAAGAAAAGGCCCCAGGTAATCTCGTCTACGACAAAAGCGAAAAACGATACTGCGCGTCGGAAGAATTTCGCAATGTCTTTTTGAAGCCTGATGCTGATCGCTATTTGATGCAGCTGAGGACCGTTGCTGACAGTACGGTGATGCCGCAGGAGACCTGGCTATCCACCGTGCCCACGGTAGACTCCACGCCTGTCCCGCATCGGCGCGTCGATTCCGACGTGCTGCGATTGATCCTTGAAGCCATTCGGAAGCATCGCGCACTTAAAGTTCGCTATCAGTCGATGAATGCCAAACGACCAGAGCCGATGTGGCGATGGATTACCCCCCATGCTTTTGGAAATGATGGTTTGCGCTGGCATGTTCGCGCCTATTGCCACATTGACCGAAAGTTTAAAGATTTTCTCTTATCACGCTGTCTCGACGCTAAAGAGGATGACGAGCCGGGCGCGCAGCCTGACGATGATATTTACTGGAATAACTTCTTTGATGTTGTTCTCGTTCCAAACCCGATGCTTAGCAAAGAGCAACAAAGAGTGATTGCGCAAGACTATATGATGAGCAACGGACGCATTACGGTTTCGGTGCGCAAGGCACTTCTGTATTACTTTCGCAAAAGGTTGCGTCTTGACGTCGCGAATGCCCTTGACAACCATCACGAAATACCGGTGATTGTTGCTAATCTCAAGGCATTTGAAGCGGCTTTAACGGAGGCCATGGCATGAAGTCGGAGAATTTTGAAATACTCCGCAGTCGGTGGCCGGTGAGCTAATAGCTGTCTGCTCGGATTCTCTCCCACGATTGAAGCGCATGATCGACTGGACACCAGGTCTCGTCGAGAGACATGCAATCATTTACCACGAAACGCAGGAGTGGGATAACAGCCGAAGGAATCAGGCACACGATTCGCACACAACTTGTTAGAGATAAGTAAAATCTGGCTGCACCGTGATTCAGCCGACTGATCGGCCGTAAGTCGAGCAGTCGAGCCACTCCTCGTGTCACCGTACAGGGCTTCCTTGATGCGGCACACTTCTAGTGTAGTGTCTCATTATTAGAGTCGTTTATGTATCGAGGGTCATCTTATGATGAGGAGACCTCGATATGCGCGTAGCTCAGCCCATTTTTTTGCAAGAAGATGTCCGGCGGAAGCTGGAGCAGCAGGCGCGCGGACGTTCGACAGCGGCGCGGGTCGTGGCCCGGAGCCGCATCGTGCTGCTGGCGGCCGACGGGTTGCAGAACAAGCAGATCGCCGCCACACTGAAGGTGTCTCCCCGCATGGCCGCGTTGTGGCGCCGAC
>JANXZM010000033.1 GCA_025355505.1 Acidobacteriaceae bacterium
GTGTGTCCCGAAACCGCCGCATCGCTCCCACGGAGCAGATGCGGCGGGTCGTTGTATCTTTCTGAGCTGTATAAAACCGCTGGACGCCTTTACTTCCGGCGCCGAGCGGTTGCAATCAGAACTTGTTCAGACGTTCCTTAGTCGCAATCCGAAGACGGCGAATCAACATCCTTAGTAAAATGATAAAGTTCCATTCCGCCGCGCTCGCCGCAAACTTAGCGACAGGCCGGCGACCGCGAGTGGCAGCAGGACCGCGCCAAACCCGGCCAGGACGGCCAGTGTGGGAGCCATCGCCATCACCGATTGCCCGTCAAGCAACGCCTTGCGCATTCCGTCGATGGCGTAAGTGAGAGGAACCGCGCGCGCGAGAAGGCCGAGCGGGCGGGGCAAGCTCTGGATCGGAAACATGGTTCCGCTCAGGAACCAGAGTCCGGAACCGAGCAGCCACAGCAGCGCCGAACCTTTCTGGAACGCAACCTGAAGCGTGGCCGCGGCGATCCCCAGCGCCAGGGCGATCGCCAGAGAAAAAATCAATACCGCCAAGCACGACAGAAAGTTGGCGTGGATCGCTGCCCGGAAAACTGCCACACCCGCGAAAAGATAAACCAGCAGATTGACCAGGTTTCCGGCAAAGGCAGAAATAGAACTGAGGATGACGAGCTCAGGCGGGGAGGTGGAAGTGGTCATGAGCACTTCCAGCGTGCCGGTCTGCTGCGCTTCCTGCACCGCGCCGAGGAAGGCTTGGGCGCTCATTACGAAAAACGTGTAGACGCCGGTGCCCACGAGAAGAAAAGGAAAGTACTCGAGGCCACCGGGTCGAAAGCTCGGTCCGATGGCGCGGGACAGAAAATAAAAAGCGGCCAATTCGGTAAACACTCCGACCAGGGTCACGACGAAGCCGCTGCGGTGGCGGATTGCGGTGAGCAGATCGCGCCGCAGAATGGCGTGGAGCTTGTCCAGAGTCGAAGTCATATGGAACGAATTTGTAATTTCTAATTGGTAAATTAAAGCCTGAACACAGTGCGCGATAAATTCCGAAACACAAATTGCAAACGACGAATCTTTAGAGCTTGAGCACGGCCTCATCGATCTCGCCGGTCATGCGGAAATAAAAGGAACGCAGCGCCTCAGCGCTTTCGCCGTCGTCCAGCAAGCGATCGGCGAGCAATTCGCCGCGATGCAGCAGGAGCAGGCGATCCGCGACCGCGGCCGCCTCAGCGAAGTTGTGGGTAGCGAGCAGAACTGTGGTCTGCCGCGCTGCCAGGGCACGGACCGTCGTCCAGAAGTGTGCCGTGGTGGCGGCGTCGAGACTGCGCGTCGGCTCGTCGAGCAATAGCACGCTGGGACGCTTGACGATCGCGCGCGCGATCCCCAGTCGCTGATACATGCCGCTGGAGAATTTCATGACCAGCGTGTCGGCGTGCTCTTCGAGGCCGGTATCGCGGAGAATTTCCTGGATCCGCTGAGCACGCTCGCCGCGGGCGACCTCGTCGAGAGCGGCAAAGAAATCGAGGTTCTCACGAGCGGACAGACGAGGGAAGAACGAGCGTTCGGCGGCGACCGCAATGCCGACTTGCCGCCGGACTGCACCGGCATCGCGCCGGGCATCGAAGCCGCCCACGAGTACCGATCCAGCATCGGGCAGGAATATGGTGGAGATCAGCTTGAGGGTCGTGGTTTTTCCGCTGCCGTTCGGGCCGAGCAGCACCAGGACCTCTGCGGGTCCTGCCGAAAAAGAAACGTCTTTTAAGGCAATGGTCTCGCCGCCCCGCTCCCGTCCAAGCCAATTAAACAGAGCCGGGCGATGGCGAAATATCTTGCGAACGGATTCGAAGACGACTTGGTTCATGAAAATACGAACAAGAGTGCCAACGACAAGACTGCGAACTGAAGTTCGGACGCGCGCCGGAGACTCTGTATTATAGTGGCGATTCGCGATCCTAATACTTCCGGGTCTTTGATACGGGCTTGGGGTCGCATGTCATTTTTCCTGGCGGAGTCGGAGCAAAGTGCCCGGCGTCTCGCGGTTTTCGAGCGGTGGGCGGCCGGCACGCCGTACATGCTCTAACATTGACGCGCCGTCAGATGCTAAATTTTCATGACCGAACTCTTTACTCCGCCTCCCGTGTCGAGCACCGCGCCGCAGCGAAAGAATGAATTTGCCCTACTGGGTGCGCTGGCTGGGGCAGAACTGACTCTGGAGCGGATCGAGCGCATTGCGAATGGGAACCTCTTAGCGCTCGACTGGAACGAAGTTCTTCGGCTGGCGGAGCACCATGGAGTTCTTCCGCTGGCGACGCGCAACCTGATTGCACATGCTTGCGGGCTTCCACCGGAAGTCGAGCGCTTGCTGCGATCCGGGTATGAAGCAAACCTGCGGCGCAGCTTGTGGTTCACCGCTGAACTGGCGCGCATCATGCGGCACTTCGAGAGCAGGCAGTTGCGGGTGGTCCCGTACAAAGGGCCGCTGCTGGCGGAATCGCTATACGGCGATCTGGGGCTGCGAAGCTTTTCGGATATTGACTTTCTGATTTCTCCCGCGGACTTCGAGCGAGCGAAGCAGGCTCTGGCTGAAATCGGATATCGCCCTTGCGCGGACCTTAACCCGGCGGTTGAGCGATTGTGGCTGCGGACAGGCTACGAGCGCTCGTTTGACGGCGCGGCTGGGAAGAACCTGGTCGAACTGCAGTGGGCGTTGCTGCCTTATTTTTATGGCGTGGATCTGGGCGTGGAGGATCTGCTGGCGCGCGCCGGCCAGACAGTTGTGGGCGGTTGCGAAGTGCCTTGCCTGTCTGGCGAAGATTCGGTGTTGGTGCTGTGTCTGCACGCCGCCAAGCATCTTTGGACGCGGCTGATTTGGCTTTCGGATATTGCGGAGACTATGCAAGCCGAGGCCATCGACTACTCGCGGGTTTTTTCCCAGGCGCGCAGGCTGGGAATCGCTCGTATTCTCGGCGTAAGTTTCTGGCTGGTGAAGAACGTGCTTGGGGCGGAACTTCCCAAACCCGCGGAGGAAATGATTGCGGACGATCCAAAGGTGGCGGCGCTCGGCAGCGAATTCGCCGAACGTCTGGCCAGCGGCGCGGCCTATGATTTCGAGTCTACGGAATACTTCCGCCTGATCCTGAAACTGCGTGAGCGACGAAGCGACCGCATGCGATATCTCTGGCGGTTGGTTTGGACGCCGGGCGCGGGAGATGTTTCGACAGTGCGATTGCCGGAAGCGTTATTTCCGCTTTATCGAATCGTTCGGATTGGCCGGTTGATACGGAAGGTGATCTGGTGACGACCTGTGGAGGCGGGGCTAGCGGCGTGTTCGCGCTAGGGCGAGGAGAGAAGCGGCAAGCCGCGTCTTTACAGGGACGCGTTGATGTTAGTGGGTTTCGCCATCGCCGGGCGCGAGGTCCGGAGTGTCGATTTTCCGCACGACGGCTGAGTTCCCCTGAGCTGGCGCGGGCTGGAATTCGCCGGGATCCTTTCCAGCCAGAGCGGCGTTCATGAACTGCATCCAGACGGGAAGGGCAGCGTGACCTCCGCTTTCATTTTCGCCGAGCGATTTTTTTTCGTCGTAGCCGATCCAGACGCCGCAGGTGAGCGACGGAGAAAACCCCACGAACCAGGCGTCGGTGAAATCGTTGGTCGTTCCCGTCTTGCCGGCCAGCGGATAAGGCATTTTGGCGGCGGCGATGGCGGTGCCGTGGAGCACAACCTCGCGCAGCATGGATGTCATGATGCGCGCGGTGCGCGAGCTGATGACATCTTTGATGTCGGAGAAATCTTCTTCCAGGGTGCGGCCTTCGTAGTCGGTTACCTTGGTGATGTAGCGGGGAGCGATGCGGACGCCGTCGTTGGGGAAGACGCTGAAGGCTGAGGTCTGTTCGAGCGGCGTAATTTCCGCCGAGCCCAGCGCGACCGGAAGATACGCGGGAATGTTTGACGTAATGCCGAAGCGGTGCGCGTAGTCGATCACGGTCTTAATGCCGATGCGGTCGGCAAGCTTGAGCGCGGGAATATTTCTGGACTGGGCGAGAGCGCGCCGCAGGGTGATGGCGCCCTCAAATTTGTCGTCGTAGTTGTGCGGCGAATATGGGCCGGAGGCAGTTTGAAAAGTTACTGGCGCGTCCAGAATGGTGTCCTCTGGGCTGCCGCCCTGATCGATCACGGCGGTATAGACGAACGGCTTGAAAGACGATCCGACCTGGCGCAGAGCCTGGGTGGCGCGGTTGAATTTCGACAGATTGAAGTCGCGGCCGCCGACCATGGCCTTGATCTCTCCGGTCGCGTTATCGATGGCGACGAGCGCGCCTTCGGCGCCTGAATCCTGTTCCAGACTGACGCGCGATTTTCCACCCGCATCAAGCGAGAGCACTTTGATATAGACGACGTCGCCGGCGTGGAGAATGTCGGGAAGTTTGAGCTTAAGCTTGGTCCAGGCCACATCGGCCTGAGAGAGGGTTGCGGTGCGCTGGCCGAAGCGGACTTCGGCGGCGCCCGACGACACTTGTGCGATGAGCGCGTGCATGTATCCGTTTAATTCCGGGTCCTCATCCCAATCCGGGTCGGCGTATTTGTCGAGTTTTTGACCCTGGGCAATGACGTTCAGGAGTTTGCCGCGCCAACCATGACGGCGCTCGTAAGCGGCGAGGCCGTCGAGCAGCGCCTGGCGAGCGGACTTCTGCAGATCCATATCGAGCGATGTGTAAACCCGCAGTCCGCCGGCGTGAACCTGATCGCTGCCATATTTTGCTTCGAGGTAGCGGCGGATTTCTTCGACAAAGTGCGGAGCCAGCGAATTCGGATCTTTCTGCAGGGCGAGCAGGATCGGCTTGCTTTTTGCCTCCGCCGCTTGGGCCGCGGTGATCTTGCCGTCCTCAAGCATGGCATTGAGGACGAGGTTGCGCCGCTTGAGGGCGCGTTCCGGGTGGTTGACCGGCGAATAATATTGCGGCGCCTTGGGAAGACCCGCGAGCAGGGCGGCTTGCTCCAGTTTGAGTTGCTTGGCGGGTTTGCTGAAATAGAATTCCGATGCGGCTTCGTATCCGTATGTGCCGTGACCGAGGAATATCTGGTTGGCGTAGAGCGTGAAGATCTGCGGCTTGGTGAAGCGGCGCTCGATTTGGATGGCGAGTAGTGCTTCCTGCACCTTGCGATAAAACGAGCGGTCGGGAGAGAGAAACAGATTGCGGGCGAGTTGCATGGTGAGCGTGGATGCGCCTTGCACTTTTCCGCCAGATTCGATATCGCGATAAGCCGCGCCAACGATGCGCCAGATGTTGATGCCTGAGTGTCGATAGAAATCCTTGTCTTCGATCGAAACCAAAGCATTGCGGAGAACTTCGGGATAGTCGTCATAGGTGGCGATGACGCGGCGCTGCAGGGCAAAGGTGCCGATGACTCTGCCCTGTCCGTCATAGAGTTCGGTGACGGAGCTGGGACGGTAACGTTCGAGCTCTTCGACCTGCGGCAGGTTGGTCGAATACACCAAAAGCAGTCCGGAAGCCGCGCCCACCGCGACGGAGAGCAGGACGAGCAATCCGAACAGGACGAGTCCGACCAACTTTCGTCCGCCAATTTCCATCGTCGGAAGATGATCAAGAGCAGGTTTCAAGGTTTCAGGGTTTCAACGTTGCAATGGTACCGCAAAGGGGCAGGTTTCAATGTATCTGGAAGCATCAGGTGTTGCGCTCAAGTCTTGTGAGTAAAAAACAATCGCCCGCCGAGGCGAGCGATCGTAAACCCTGAAACTTTGAAAGGTGTTTTACTATCCCTTCGATTCCCGGTTCTTCAATACTTCCAAGGCTTTGTTGAGTTGCTCGTCTGTGGTGTTCTTCGGTTTCTCGTCTTTCTTGTCTTTGTCTCTGTCTTTGTCGCTGGGTTTTTCGCCGGGAGTTGGGGCCTGGTCTTCGTCGGGCAATCCACCGTCGTCGTCGGCGGTGTCGGCGATGAGGACGTTTGGTGTGACGGCCACATCCTGAATTGCTTTTCCACTCGGCGAGTAATACTTTGCGACCGAAAGAATGAGGGCGGAGTTATCCTGCATCTCGATCAATTTTTGCACCGAGCCGTCGCCGAAGGTTTTGTCTCCGACCACGTCGCCACGAGCGTTTTCAAGAATCGCCGCCGCGACGATTTCGGCGGGGCCTGCGGTGCCTCGATTTACCAGCACTGCAACGGGAAGCTTGGTGATGTCCTTGGCGGGATCGGCGTTGAATGCTTGACGCGGATACTTCTGACCTTGCAGATAGGTGATGGTGCCGTGGTCAAGGAAAAGATTGGCGATGGCGACGCCCTCAGACTCCGAGCCGCTGGCGGAGTTGCGCAGATCGAGTATGAACTTCTTCGCTCCCTGTTTTTGCAGGTCTCGAATCTTGCCGGCGATCTCCTGCGCCTTGCCTTCGGCGATCACGTCCACCTTGATGTAGCCGACGTTATCCGCGAGCATTTTGCCGCTCACGGGCGGGATGGTGACCATGTCGCGGGTGATCACAATTTTTTGTGGTTCGGCTTTCCGTGGCCGGACGACCGCTACGGTGAGGGTGGATCCGATCTCGCCGGACAGGAGGCCGTGAATCTCAGCCAGCGACATGTCGTGGGTGCTCTTGCCCTCGATGGACTCGATGATGTCGGAGTTGTCGACGCCGGCTTTTTCGGCCGGGCCTCCAGGAATCACCGCGACCACGGCAGCGTATCCAAAGCGCTTGGAGACGGTGGCGCCGATATCCGCCTTGCCGCCGGTCTTCATGGTCTTGTAGCGCTTGTATTCGGCAGCCGACAGGTAGCTGGAATTGGCGTCGAGCGACTCCAGCAAGCCGTGCAGCGCGCCCTCGGTGACTCCGGTGATGTTGGGCTCTTCGACGTATTCGAGGCGGATGCGGGAGAGCACTTCGCTGTAAACCGATAGCTGGCGATACGCGCCCTCATTCGAAGAAGCGCGAACGTTGACAAAACCGCCAATGATGGTGAACAGCAGAATGGCCAGCGAACTGGCAATGACGGTGATCTTTAACTTCGTCGACATAGTTTGATTTTCGCTTTTTTGCTCGTTACTTTTCCGATCGAGACTTTCCGGTCGAGTGATCGAGCTTCCCGAAGGAATTGTCCCTTGATTATAGACGGTTTGATGCCTGGATCGGGGAGCAAGCATTCAGGGGAAAAGTCGCGGGTAACTTAGAAGATTATATTTACTGTTAGGGTAATAACTAATAAGTTACCCGCGACTTTTCCCCTGAATGCTTGCTCCCCGATCCAGGCATCAAACCGTCTATAATCAAGGGACAATTCCTTCGGGAAGCTCGATCACTCGACCGGAAAGTCTCGATCGGAAAAGTAACGAGC
>JANXZM010000109.1 GCA_025355505.1 Acidobacteriaceae bacterium
GCAGGGCTACCGGGAGATCCCCGCGCTGCTGACTGCCCTGGCCCACGCGGTTTCTAAGAAGGGCGTTGCCGAGGACGTGAAGGTTGCGTAACCTATGACAGTCGGGAGCCGCTAACTTTCAACGGAGTTCCGGGCAATCTCGCATACGGTTGGAACAAGCACAGCAGATGGGAAGTATTACGCCCTCGCTTACTCAGATGGCCGAAACTTACGGGACAAACTTGCTGTAGACTCCTTGGACTCCGCTCGAGATAACAGCATCAGGAACGTCCAGGGAAGCCTAATTGCCGAGAAGCAGATTACGGTTGACGGACACCTAGGTCGGGAGATTGAGGCTCGCGCCCGGGATGACAGATTCCTTGACATGCGTCTGATCTTGGCCAAGGATCGGCTATATGTACTCGAGGTTATGAGCACGAACGAACGGAATCGGGACAGTAAGAACATTCAGAAGTTCTTCGGCTCGTTTAAGCTGAACGGCACTTGAGCGGGCGGGTGGCCAACATCTGGTTGGTAAAGACAAGGCGGGTGGGCCACATTAACGTGGGAACCCATTGCAAGATAAGGACTAGCTCGCAATTCGAGATCTCAGGAGAACAATTCCTCTCCCGAATAGAAGACAGGAGGTCGCGATGACCAGCCGTTTGCACATCATCGGATTTATCTTTTTGGTGTCGGTTATAGCATGTGCTCAGGACGTGCCACGCATTCCCGATGATGGCCCCAATGAGAATTATCTCAAGCTAGAAAAGCTTGCGGAGCAAGGACTGGTCAAGGGCTGGGATTCGCGGCTAAAGGCCCAAAGCCGGGAACTTAGAGACTACTTTGTGAAAAACGTCACAGTGTGCGTCCCCGTTCTCGCGGACAGGCTCGAGGAGATTTCCCGGCAGGAAACGGAGCACAAGTCAGATAAGCCCAAGCCTGAAGACCTTGCAACGCTCAGGAAGCAGATCGCGCGCGAGGGGCCCCTTAAATATACATTGGCCATAATACTAGCGGAGTCTTATTCGCACACTGACACCACCGGCAAGGCACGAATACTGGAAGTGTTAGATTCGATGTACACCCCCTCCAGCTACTACCGAGAAGATCTTCAAGGTCTCAATTGGGCACTCCTGATCGTAGGTAGGGACGCAATTCCAGTCATGTTCAAGTTGGCAGACCACCAAAGAGACGTTGTCCGCTGCAGTTTACAAGACACGCTGAATTCCGTCAGTGAAGAGATTTCTAAGACCGCGCCGAAATTGGACTGCAAGTTGCCGCGTGAGTCGCAAGAACAGCGTCTAGATGCATGGTGGCAATGGTGGACGGGGGAGGGGGGAAGGGGACTTTCCCGACGTTTCCCGACCCTTTCTCTGGGGAATGACCGGCGGGTGAGCCAGGCCTTCGCGTTCATCCAGAGTCTGGGGAGCGCCGCCAGGGATTCCCAAAAGCACAAATACCTCTTTTTCGCCGGCACTTACACGGGAAAGGATAACAGGGGCATTTACGCCTACCGCTTCAATACCGCGTCCTCGGAACTAACTCCGCCAGGTGGAGCGGCAGAAACCACCAACCCCTCGTTCCTCGCCATCGACCCGACCCTCCGCTTCCTCTATACGGTGAACGAAGTCCCGAACTATAAAGGTGGCAACAGCGGAGCGGTCAGCGCCTTCTCGATTGATCTCCAAACCATACCGACAGCCACACCGGCGCTCTAACTTTAGTGGATCACTTCCCCACCCAAGGCAAGACGCCGCGCAACTTCGAAATCGATCCCCCGGCAAGCTTCTGTTCGTAGCCAATCAACACACCGGCAACAGCGTAGTTTTTCGGATCGACCCTAACTCCGGAAGACTAACTCTCACCGGCCAAACGCTCCACGTCCCCCACCCGTGAGCCTGAAGTTCATGCCCGCCGAATAACGATCTGCATCTATATATGACCGTGCCCAACGTGCTGCCTGTGCTTCGCTAGCCTCGTACGTAATATTTTTGTAATGTAACCCCGGTCACGGTGAATAACTCTGCCGACCACTATCCTCCAGCCATGGCATCGATCACACAGGGGTCTAAGGAAACTCAACCGCAGAAACTTCATCCCAAAGGTAGTAACGCGCGCATCCTGCTTTGCTCTGTTTTCGGGCCTTATGCGCAAGACGACGAATTTGGCAGCCGCGCCATCAATCCGATGGAGCTTTATCACAACCAGGTCACGCGTGCCCAAGGCAGCTTCTCGCTGCGCATGTTCCATCGCTCTTGGGGCATCATGATGATTCAGGAAAATGTTTCGGCGCCCTGCTGCGTGCTCGATTTCCCCACCCGCGAAGCCTTTGCTCGTGAATTAACCACGCAGCATTACGACGTCGTGGGTATCTCTTCGATTATCGTGAACGTGGGCAAGGTTCGCGAGATGTGTCGCATGGTGCGCGAACTATCTCCGCATTCCGTGATCGTGGTGGGCGGACACGTCACTGCCATTCCCCGCGTGGAAACTATGATTGACGCTGACCACATCGTGCGCGGAGAAGGTATTTCCTGGATGCGCCGCTACCTCGGAGAAGACGAGCGCGCGCCCATCCGCCATCCCGCCATTGTTTCCGGTATAGAAACGCGCATCATGGGAATTCGCCTTCCGCAGCGCAAGGGCGGCACGGCAGCCACCATCATTCCGTCCGTGGGCTGCCCCATGGGGTGCAACTTCTGCACCACGTCCGCTTTTTTTGGCGGCAAAGGAAAGTTTGTCAACTTTTACGAAACCGGCGATGAACTATTTGACGTGATGTGCGGAATCGAAGCAGAACTCAAAGTACATTCCTTCTTTGTGATGGACGAAAACTTCCTGCTGCACCGCAAGCGCGCCATGCAACTGCTGGAACGCATGAAGCAGGCCGGCAAGAGCTGGGAGCTTTCCGTCTTTGCTTCCGCCAATGCCATTCGCAAATACACCATGCTCGAACTGGTCGAACTCGGCGTTTCCTGGGTCTGGATGGGTTTGGAATCTCCCAAGTCTGGTTATAGTAAGTTGCAGGGTGAGGACATTGGGCAACTTACGCGCGAGCTTCGCGAACACGGGATACGCGTACAGGGTTCGACCATCGTCGGACTCGAGCACCATACCCCCGATAACATCATCGAGGAAATCGAATCGGCGGTCGCCTACCAGACCGACTTCCACCAGTTCATGCTCTACACCCCGGTTCCGGGTACGCCGCTTTACCAGGAAATGTCCGATCAGGGTCGTCTGCTCAAGGACATTGACCCCGCCGATATCCACGGCCAGTACAAATTCAACTTCCGGCACGCCTCCATCTCCCGCGACGATTCCAAGAGGTTTCTGGATTGGGCCTTCTGGCGCGATTTCGAGAGTAATGGACCAAGTCTCTATCGCATGTGCCAGACCATGCTCAAAGGCTGGCAACGCTACAAGGACCATCCCGATCCCCGCGTCCGCGAGCGCTTTACAAGAGAAGTAAAGAAGCTCAGCAGCGCTTACAATGCCGCACTTTGGGTAATGGAGAAAGAATTCAGGAAAGTCAATTGCAGCGTAAGCGACCGCATTCACAAACTGCGCCGCGAGGTCGAGATGGAATTCCCCATCATCGCCCGCCTCGCCGCAGCATCGCTCGGCCCCATCTTATTGTGGTTCACCCGCCGAGAGGAAAATCGTTTGGCCAAAGGACGCACCTACGAACCGCCAACCTTTATCGAGCGCCGCAATTGGGTCTCGGCTTCGTAACTTTCTTACCACATTGCCCGGGTTCGCACACCTTGGTTGAGTCAAAACAAAAGGCCGCTCTTTTCGAGCAGCCTTTCTTTATTTCTTAAGCGAAGAGCGAACAGCCAGGAGCCGAACTCTAGTCTCCCGCCACCGGCTCGCCAACTTCTTCACTTTTCTTCGCCGCGCCATTCCCATTTGCCGGAGCGATCGCCGAAGTAATCGCGCCCAGCGGAATGAATCCACCTTCCGACGTTGCCGGCTTCTCTTTCAGCACCACTTCCCGATAGAGCTGCGCCATGCGTGCGTCGTAAGCCGCGTCGTTCTTGACCTTGTTGCTTTCGGCCTTGCTGTCGCGCGCGCGTTTCTTTTCTTCGCGCGCCGTCTTCGCAATGCCCAGCTTGTCGAGATCGTGCTGCACTTCGTGCGTAACGATCTCTTCCCGCAGGTAGAGCGCGTGCTCTTTGTCTTCCATGTTGACTTTCTTGCCGCCCGCGAAAATCTCGTGCCGTCCGTGCTCTTCGTACCACTTGGTGAGCGTGGAAGTCATGTGCATCTTCTCAATAATGTTGCGCCAGCCCACGCCCGTGTTGTAAGCGCAGAAGCTGATCTCGCCTTCCTGCGTAGCGTAAGGAATGATGCACTGCTCGGTCCGCCGGAAGTCGTAGTTGAACAAATCCTGAAACCACATCCCGGCTATGAACAGGAAATTCCACCGGTCCTGCCGCCGCTTCATAACGTCGTCAATCGTACGATCCGGACCAACCTTGCCATAGTTCTTGCCCGTAGCATTAAAGTTCTTATCGAACTTCTTAAGCAGATCCGTCATCTTGAAATGCTTAGGCGACTGAAACGAGTCGTAGTTCTTCATCAAAGCCAAAGCCATCCCAAACACAGTCCAAAACTTCGAACGAGCCGCATCATTGACCTTCGCAATATCCTTAGCCAGCTGATCGCCCTTAAGGAAAGCAGTAACCGGCACCGCCTCCTTAGTCTCCTTATCTATCATAAGAGCCATCCCAGTCCCACAGTTCGGATGACATCCGCAGGAGAGTTGGCCCCAGTCGTTGTTGTTGTCTTGGGAGTGCATTACGTCGGCCCAGTCTGAAAAGGTGCTCATGAAGCTGATTGGGTACCAGTCTCGGGCGGGGACTCCGAAGCCGGTTTGATTTTTTACGTCGTGGGCAAGGTGGGCTAGTGTGTAACGCTGCGCTTCGCGACGTTCGTCGGTTATGGCTTCGTCTCTTCCGGTGAAGGAGACTGGTTGGAAGCTTAGGAAGCCGATCTTTTTGGGATTGTCTAATGCGAACTGGATGATGCGTCCTACCTGCTCGTTGTTGATGCCGTTGATGATGGTAACCACGGGGACGATTTCGCAGCCGGCGCGATGCAGGTTGTCGATGGCTTTCAATTTCACATCGAACAGATTGCCTACGGCTCGGTGATCGTTGGCGGCGTTCCCTATTCCGTCGAACTGGAGGTAGGCGTAACGCATTCCGGCTTCTACTGCTTGCTCGCAGAATTCAAAACTCTTGGCGAATTCGATGCCATTGGTTGCGGCTTGCACGCTGTTGTATCCAACTTTGCGAGCGTAACGAACTGCGTCCAGGAAATACGGGGAGAGGGTTGGCTCGCCACCGGAGAACTGGACCGACATCTGACGACGGGGCTTGATGGTGATGGCGTTGTCGAGCACGGTCTGGATTTCTTCCCAGGTAAGTTCGTGAACGTAGCCGACCTGGTTCGCGTCCATGAAGCAGGGATCGCACATCATATTGCAGCGGTTGGTGAGATCGACGGTGAGCACCGAGCCGCGACCATACTTCACGGTGGAAGAGCCGTGGTGGTGCAGCTTCTCGTCGTTGTGAGCCTTGATGTCGCGGCCCGGGAAAACGTCTTCGAGGTGTTGCGAGAATTCGGTGTCGATCGACATCAAGTCTTCGAAGTGGCCGTGCTTGACGCAGTCCTTGACCATCCAAATCTTTCCGTCGCGTTCGATGATCTGGGCCTTGATCTCTCCTACTTTTTCGTCCATGAGAACGTCAACCGGAAGGTGGCCGTCGAGAATCTGCTGACGGATTTCGGGGACGCACTTGGGACAAAGCGAATCGGTGGAGCGCGGCCAGCCAAGCGGCGGCTTCGACTTTTCCCAGGACTTGAGCAGCGGCTTGTCGGACCACTTGGGAGTTGGCGACGTATTCGGAGCAACGCGGTTGAGGCGCTCGAAAACTGCCCATGCGCCTGTGGCGGCAACGGTCACGGCCTTCTCAACATATTTAATCGGCTTGTGCATTCTGCTCTCGCTTTCCTCAGCTTGGGAGTTAGAACTGTCCCCGCAGTCCCGCGAACGGGAACCAGCGTAAATAGACTTGTCCACGAAAAAACCTGGAAGGTTCGATCCGTGGAATGGGTCAGATTGATGCTATTGAATCCGTGAAATTTAGGCACGAAGAAGGCAATGAAGGGAAGAAAAATGCGGTTAAGCGGGGAAATGGGGGATTTTATGGGGGTAAGTTGTTGAAAAAGAAGGGAGGGGAGGGGAACCTCACATGAGTTCATATCGGTTCTAATTCCACAACATCCACATCCTGACCGAGCGTCTCCTTCGTTAAATCCACGACGTGTTGATGATGAGTAAACAAGATAGGCTGGATACCCGGACTGAGATCCGCGAGGGCTGTCAGCCCCTAGCCTGTTCGCCCTTCGTCAAAGGTCGTCAAAATGTCGTCGCCGATAAACGGCATGGAATTGCTCCGCTGAGCATAGTCTTCGATATATGCAAGTCGTACGGCGAGGTAGAGTTGGCCGCGCGTGCCTTCGCTCATACCTTACTATGCAGTCTGTACGGCCGTCATCCCGCCGTCCTACTGGGGAGACGAGGAACAGGTCACTGGAAGAGTTGGAGCGGCGGCTTGGTTTCTCCGAGTAAAACGTCGCCGGGCAGAGGCTCGCGGGTTGAAATCAACCACAGCGCCGAGAAACAAATACAGAGACTAGACCGCTCGGCGCAGGGGCCTATCGTCCGATTTCTACGGGGGCGGGTGCAGGCGGCGGACAACCCTCGACAATGGGGCAAGCCGCTCCACGGCGACAAAGGCGGCTTGTGGCGGTATCGCGTGGGCGACTATCAGCTGATCTGCGACATACAGGATGAGCGCATCACGGTGTTGGTGGTCAGCGTCGGACATCACAAGGATGTGTATCGCTGAGCTTTTGTCACTAAACTCTTGTCGCCGCGCGCCCGAATCTTCCTCAACAACTCCGCTGGCTCGTTCCTCACAGCCCGGAACCGCTCGCGTGCGCTACAATCCGCTCGTACTCTAAAGAACGAATTGCCTGGAGGCATATATGGAGCTCGGATTCCCGGTAGTCACCGTTGCCATCGTCATCTTCGTCATCTACCTGCTGAGTTCCATCAAGATCCTGGCCGAATATGAGCGCGGCGTCATCTTCCGGCTGGGACGCCTGCAAGGGCACGCTAAGGGACCGGGCATCATTCTGGTCTTCACCCCAATCGACCGCATGGTGCGCGTTTCGCTCCGCCAGGAAGCGCTCGAGGTTCCGCCGCAGGACATCATCACCCGCGACAATGTCACCCTTAAAGTGAACGCGGTCATTTTTCTGCGCGTGATCGATCCCAACAAGGCGGTGGTGGAAGTCTCCAATTACATCTACCAAACTTCACAGTTTGCCCAGACCACGCTGCGCTCGGTGCTTGGCGAACAGGAGCTCGACGAATTGCTGGCTCACCGCGACAAAATCAACCTGCGGCTGCAGAGCATCCTCGATACGCACACCGCGCCCTGGGGCGTGAAGGTCACCAACGTCGAAGTTAAGCAGGTGGATATGCCCGAGTCGATGCTGCGAGCCATGGCCAAGCAAGCCGAGGCGGAACGGGAAAAGCGCTCGAAGATCATCCACGCCGAAGGCGAGTTCTCTGCCGCGCAACGCCTGGTGGATGCCGCGCACCTGTTGTCCACCGAACCGGCCAGCATTCAGTTGCGCTATCTGCAGACACTCACTGAAATCGGCGTCGAGAAAAACACGACCGTTGTGTTCCCCGTGCCGATCGATTTCTTTTCCGGCATTCAGCGCTGGCTCGCGTCCGTTCCGGCGCCACCGACACCACCAGCGCCAGCGGGGAAATAGAGGTCATCGCCACTTTCCATGCCTACGGCGCAGCAGGATACGGAAATCACGCTTGGCACCGGCCGCATGCTGGCCATTTTTTTCGGCTTTGTTTTGGTCTGTGCTTTCTTCTTTGCCACCGGTTTTTCTTTGGGCAGAAGAACCACCACCGTCGGCGGCGCGGGTGGCTCGCTGAGCGCTCCTGCCGGAACACCGGCGACTATCGTTCGGCCCTCGGCCGCAAAGAACGGCGTTCCCCAGCCAACGCCGCAGTCGGGCGACTTTAGCTTTTACAAGGCCGTAGGCGAAAAAAATACCGACGCCGCGTTCACGCCTCCGCCTCAGGATTCGAAGGCGCAGCCAGCGGCCTCAACCGTTGAAGCGCCGCCAAAAACGGCCACAGACGCCGCAACCGCAGCACCCTCGATCGGCGGTTACTACGTACAGGTCGCCGCGGTCAGCCGTCAGGAAGACGCTGAAGCGCTGGTCGAGGCTCTGAAGAAGAAGCAGTATCCAGCCTTCGCCGCTGGCAATGCTCCCGCCGACAAGTTCTATCACGTTCAGATCGGACCCTACGCCGACCTGAAAGACGCCGAGGCCATACGCGCCTACCTCATCAGCGATGGCTACAATCCGATTGTAAAAAAATAAAGGGGATTTTGTAATCGGGTAATCTGGCAATCGAAACCGCACCGGCCCCGGGTTTAAAATTACCAAATTACAAATTACACAATTGCCAATTCTCTCTGTTACCCTTCCTCATCATGGCTCACACCGCGCCCAATCTCGATCGCTTCCTGCACGCCATTGCCGACCCCACGCGCCGCCGCATTCTGCGCGCACTCAAAGAAAAAGGCGGATGCTCCATCGCGAAGGAAACCGGGCTCTGCGCCGCCGATATCGAGCAGCGCGTAAAGTTGGCGCAGCCCACCGTTTCGCATCACATGCGAATTCTGGAAAAGGCCGATCTGGTGGAAGCCAACAGAGAGGGCCACTGGCGCTGGTACCAGCGCAACGAAAAACTGATTGCAGAAACGATGCGAGAATTGAAAGGACAACTTTAGGCGGATTGGGCGGCGGCTATGATCCCGCACCCGCCATAAACGCTTTTTCCTCGGCGCTTTTGTCTTTGTCTTTCGTCTTTATGGCAGGGTTCCCTTCCCTCTGGCTCAGCTTACGCACATGTGAGATCAGGTCCGCCACCTCGAACGGCTTTGCCAGCGATGGCACGCCGTGTTCCTGGAGGAAGCTTCGCGTCTGCGGGTCGGTCACGGTGGAAAACGTCAGCAGCAGGCCTTTCTCCAGGCCGGGACAGTTTTTCGCGATCCACTCGTACATTTCCCGTGCGCTGCACCCGCCCGGCATACGGCCATTCATCACGATCACGTCAAAAGAGCCCTTACGGAGCTGAAGCTGCGTGTCCTCCACGCTCATCGAGGTAGTAACTTCGGCTCCCGCACCGACCAATACGTCCCGCTCAAATTCCAGTACCGCTTCTTCGTCTTCGACCAACAACACTCGCCCAACCAGCAGCGACTCGCGCCGCGTGGGCATCACCGTCTCCGGCAACGCCGATTTCTCGCTCGCCAGCAAGCGAACTTCAATCGTCGCCCCGCCCTCTTCCCGATTACGCGCCACGATTTCCCCGCCATGTTCCTTGACGATCCCATAGCAGATGCTCAACCCAAGGCCGGTTCCCTTGCCCACCGACTTGGTGGTATAGAAGGGATCGAAAATCCGGGTCGGGTCCTTGATTCCCGGACCGCTGTCATCGAATTCGACACACACGAAAGCGTCTTTCTTGAACACGCGTACTTTCAATACACCGCTGCCCTCACCCTCCACCATGGCATCGAGCGCGTTGTTGATAATGTTCAGGAAGACCTGCTCCAACTGATGCGGATCGGCTACTACCGAGGGCAGGTCCTCGGGGATTTCGCGTTCCAACGAAACGTTGTTGACCTTCAAATCGTATTCGCGCAGTGTGAGTGACTCTTCCAGCACCTTGCATAAGTCCACTTCCTGCTTCTGCGGCTTGCTCTGGCGCGCGAAAGAAAGCAGATTCTGCACTACCCGGTGGGTTCGCTGGGCCTGCTTGAACAATTTGCGGACATAGTCGGCCGAACGGTGATCAAGACCCGCACCTTCCAGCAACTGCGCGTAACCGAGGATCGCGGTCAGCGGATTATTCAATTCGTGCGCCACACCAGAAATCAATTGGCCAACGGCCGACATTTTTTCGCTTTGCAGCAATTGCTCCTGCGTCCGCCGCAAATCTTCGTAGGCCCGGCAAGTCTCCTCGTAGAGCTGCACCTTTTCAATCGTCGTCGCCAGTTGGCGGCTGATGGCGACCAGCAGATTCTCATCGTTACTGGAATAGTGCCGGTCTTCCTTGCTGGCAATACCCATGATGCCGATGGGTTTGTCTTTGCTCCAGAGCACAACCCATATCCAGTAAGGCAACCGGTCGGCACACACAAACTCCACCACGGCCGGTGGCAGGTGCGGCATGAAATCCTGGGTCACCACTTCCGCTCGCGAGCGCATCACCAGATCGCCCAGGCCTTCCGGAAAGATAACTTCGGCCATGCGCACGCGTGCCTCGCTGCGCGGGCCCCAACCCGCGCGCCGCCGGTAGGTGCCATCCGGTTCCGCAGCCAGATACACCGAACCGGTCTCCGCGCCAAACAGCGAGATCACCTGGCGCAGCGTCAGGTTCAGAATTTCATCCAGGTCGAACGACTGCGTCGCAATGACTGCCATCGCGTTGAGCGCGTTCAGTTCGCGATTCCGCCGCCGCATTTCGTCTTCCGAGCGCTTCTTCTCTGTTATGTCGAGAACGAAACCTTGATAGCGTTCAATGTGTCCGCCGGAATCGCGCGTTGCAAAGCAGCTCTGCGCCACCACCAGCGGCGTGCCATCCTTGCGCCGCACCGTAATTTCGAAGTTGCGCACGTAGTTGTGCGCCTCGATTTCCTTGCGAAAAGCCTCTCGCTCCTCGGGAACCGCGTGCAGCACGCTGCCCATGTCGAGCGCCATCAACTCGTCCCGGCTGCCGTAACCAAGCATGGTGACAAAGGCGTCGTTGCAGTCGAGCAACTCGCCATTTAGCGTGGCTACGAACACGCCTTCCTGCACCTGCTCAAACAGCATGCGGTACTTTTCTTCCGCCACCTGACGTGCGGTCGTATCGTGCACCACATGGATGGTGCCTTTCTGCTGGCTGCCCTGCTCCGCATACGATGAGGTCGAAACCACCGACTGCCCGCCGAAACACGGATCCATGCCCTCCGTCAGCCCCGAGCCGCGCTCGCAATACGGGCATCCGCTCCAGTTGCGTGTTTGCGGCAGAACTTCTTCACACAGATTGCCCAGTACATCGGCCGGCGCCTGTCCCAGCCGCTGCAGCAGGGCTTGATTGGTCTTGAGGATGCGGAAGTCCGCGTCGTGCGCCAGAATCAGATCCTGGATGGAATCGAAGGTATTCATCCACTGCCGCTGCGAGCGCAGCACCTGCTCCAGCAACCGCAGATTCTCCACCGCAATACCCAGCGTCTGCGCCGCCGTTTCCAGAAATTCCAGTTCTTCCCGGGTGTGGCGCCGGCTGCCTGAGCAACCGAGCGACAGCATCCCGATCACCGCCTTCTTGCCCAGAAACGGCAACCGCACCACGTGATGAATGCCGTGCTTCTCCAGTTGTTGCCGCTCCGGTTCCGACATCTCCGAGAGTTTCATCACCGCCGCCCGGTTTTCCTGCAGGACGCGGGCCTGTGCTTCATCGGTTCCGATTTGCCCGATCGCTCGCAGGAATTCCAGTGAGAGGCCTGCATGCTGCGTGGGTACCAGATTGTCACCTTCCATCAACTGGAACCACGCTGCCCTTGCCCCCACTACGGTCTTCAGTTTCTCCAGCGCAGTCTGCATCATCGGAGCATGATTCTGGCCGCGCGCAATGGTGACCGTCAACTCATTCAGCACCGCCAGCCGGCGCAGGCGCAGCCACGAGTCGTCCAACACCACCAGCAGGATGCTCGAACCGAACAACACTTCCGCCAACAGGTAACCTTCAGTGGGGATGCGACTGGTCAATGGAGGCCAGTGCAGATTCAAGGTCAGCAGGCCGGCGCCGAACAGGAGAGGCCCCAGGCCAATCCGTCCGAAGCGATATCGCACCAGTTCGACGGCTGCCCCGGCCGCAATCAGCCGGCATGCTAGATCCAACCCATGTTCGAGGCTTTTGGAATCGGGAAAATACAGGGGCCGCATGGCGGCGCAGACCACCAGCACCCACGCAACCGCCACCAACGCCGTCAGCGCTCGCCGCGCCTGCGCCGACATCAGCGCCGTCGCCGCAAACAACCCCATCGCCAACACAAAATCCGCCTGCGCGAATGCGGCCATCACCTTCGACGCCGGGTGCAACTCACCCGCGCCCGATACCCACAGAAACGCCCCATAGGCGACCCAGCCCGCTCCCCACGCCAGCAGAGATCGCTCCCGAAAAACCCGGAAGAAAAGCAGACTGACCGCCACCACGATCAGGGCAGCGGTTTCCCGTGCCGTCAACCAGGGGACGGTCAACATGCCAACCGAATTCCCAAATAGTCCGGCAGGATCCATAGATAAGCGCACGAACACCTAAGCTTTTAAATATCACGCGCACCCCCCATCGTTACCGGATTTCCGTGTCCAGTTGGTTACTTTCGGAATGTAAAGGCGTGGCCTAGAATGAGCGATAGAGTCACCCAGCGCCCATGCCTAATGACCGCATCCTCGTAGTAGACGACGAAGAAACAATCCGCGAGATTGTTTCCGCAATGCTTGGCGGAGCCCATTTTCAGACACGCCAGGCCGCCAGTGGCATTGAAGCCCTCTCGATTCTGGAATCGGGTGAGGAATTCGATCTCGTCCTCTCCGACCTGATGATGGCCGAAATGGATGGGATCGCCCTTTTGGAACGTGCCAAGGAACGTTACCCTGACATGCCCATCGTCATGGTCACTGCGGTCCACGACATACAGGTCGCTCTGCAGGCCCTGCGCAATGGAGCGTACGACTACCTGCTCAAGCCCTTCGAGAGGGAGCAACTACTCGCCACGGTTCGCCGTGCGCTGGAGAATCGCCGCCTCAAACGCGAAAACGATGCCTATCGCACCAACCTCGAGGCACTCGTTGCCGCCCGTACCCAGCAATGGAAAACGGCGCTTTCCAACCTGGAGAAGTCCTACGACATCACCCTCGAAGTCTTGGGCGATGCGCTAACCCTCAAGGACGCCGAGACCCAACACCACTCCCGACGCGTCACCGCATTCACCATCGCCATTGCGCGCAAAATGGGCCTGCCCAAAGAAGAGATCAGCGTCATCGCCCGCGGAGCCTACCTGCACGACATCGGCAAGATGGCCATTCGCGACGACATCCTGCACAAGCCCGGCAAGCTTACGGACGACGAAATGGCCATCATGAAGGAGCATTCTTACCGCGGCTACAAGATCATCTCGCGCATCCCCTTTCTGGCGGAGGCTTCCGAAATCATTTATGCCCACCAGGAGCGCTATGACGGACTGGGATATCCGCGCGGCCTGAAGGGTGAGGAGATCCCGCTAGGGGCGCGAATTTTCGCGATTGCCGACACACTCGATGCCATGAGGTCTGACCGCGATTACCGTAAGGCTCAGAGCATGCAGGCTGTGCGCGAGGAAATCAAACTCTGGTCGGGTCGCCAGTTCGATCCTGAGATCGTGAAGGTATTTCTCGAAATGCCCGACGATATCTGGGAAGACCTGCGGAAAGATATCAATGAGCAGAACCCGAATGGGCCGAGCCCGTCTTTCCTGAAAATTTAGCTCCAGGCAGCGGTGGCTGAAGCTACAGCGCCGCCTTTCCCGGCAAGCGCCGGGCATCGTTTTACCCTGATTGCCACATCCAACCGAACAGTGAAGTTAATCCAAACGGTCCCCAGCACGGTCGCGTTTCTCCGTGCTGGGGTGAACGAACCGGTGCCCGCCAGAATGTGCCTGTTTCACGTCTGGCGGGCACTTGCCAATGCCAGCGGACGCACACTCGGCGAACTCTCCTATGCTTCCGTCGATACCTTCGAGAACATCCGCGTGCTCGCGCCCATGCAGCGCCGTGCGATGGCGATGGCAGCGCAAGGCCCCGCCCCGACCGAGGAGTTCTCGCCCTAGAACGTGACCGTCACCGCGCACGCTATGTTTGCATGGAAGTAGCTCGTGTGGCGCGGACACTCTTGTCCGCGAACGATGGAAGAGAAACGATCGCGGCAAGCAAGCTATTCAGCCGCGAACCGGCGAGTCGCTATTGCGAACAATAACCTCACGTCGTGAGGAAATCCGTGTCGCATCCACCGTCACTTCCCGCTGGATCTCCATTTCGATTGACGTCCCCGGCCCCAGCCTGACGTCGGCACCCCGCGAGAGCATTCCGATCGCCAGCCCAGCCACTCCGCCAATTCCCGCTCCGATGCCGGCTCCCTTACCCCCGTTAGTCACCGCACCGATCACCGCCCCGGTGCCTGCCCCTTTGGCAACGGTCCCGACCTTTTTACCCACGTCGCTGTCCTGGCGAATCGTTCCTTCCGAATCTTTCATCGTCGTCTTCTCCGCCCCGGGCGTGTTCTCCACCGAGCCGCCGAGCATCACCGTATAGCCGCTGGGATAAATCATGGAGGTGAAGTGGATCAGCAGTTCGGCGCGCCCCTTTACGTGCCCACCGCGCTTCACGCGCTCGATCTTCCCCTGGATGTAAGTCCCCGCCGGAATCACGACCCGATCGTTGACCACAAACGGAAAGGCAGTTTCGGCGTATACGGGGTCGCCGTCCTTAGCTGTCTTTGTCGAAATCGCCTGCTTCAGCGACAGTGGAACCCTCGTTCCCGCTGGAATGGTCAGCATAGCTTTCCCAGACTCCACCGAAGGCGCAGCCGGAGCCACCGACGTCTGTGCCGCCGCGACCCCCGCCAATAGCACAACCGACACACAAGCAGCACGCATCTTCATCAAAGCCTGCCTCTTCAAGATAATTTAGCAACACGCTTGCAATCTCAGATGCACCCAAGGGACTGCTGAGTTAGCTCAGAAACGTTAGAGCTGAGAACCAGCGATAGGGCTTGCGTAGGGACAGCTGTCCGCCTACCCGCTACTTCTCCGAATCCGGTTCTCGATCACATTGCCCATGAACTGCGACTGCAGTTTTTGCGCACATCCATCGCCGCAAGCATGCACCGCGCCTTCCTGCACTACCAGTTTTTCGTTCCACGGCGCCAGATGCATCACCGGCACCTCGTAATCGCCAAACGAGCTCCACCATCACCCACCAGCGGTCACTCGCCCCTTTTAGCACCCCGCAATTGGGGCCGGCGCAACGGTAAAACGAACTCGGAAAGAGCAGTAGATTATCGGTCATGGCCTGCCTGCATACACCGGGTCATTGTAGCTGATAGTTTTCGCGGGACCATCGGTTGCGGACCATGGGGTATCGACCATGTCCTGGTGCGTGGGTTGAAGGTTATGCGTCCGCTATTTGTAGAGTAAATACTTTTCCCGCAGGCGCACAAATCCCTCCAGCCGCTCCCGCCAGTCCTCGGCAATCCGTCTCGGATCCTCTCCCGCCTCGATCGCCTCGAACGCCGCCTGATTCACCAGCAGATCCGCCATCCGCTCCAGCTTGAAGTCGTTTGGATACAACCTGTGCAGCGCCGACGCCAGCTCAATCCCCAATTCCGGCGAGTCCAGAGTATTCCGATCCAGAACAATCAGGTTCACACCTTCACACCGTTCTTGCGCAAAGTTACTCGAAGACGGAGTAAAAACAATCGGCACGAACCGCACACTCTGAATACCGCGCCCGTTTAAATAAGCCGCAAATTCCCCGCTCTTGATCCACGGTGCGCCCACCACTTCGAATGGCGTATCGGTACCCCGCCCTACCGAGACATTCGTCCCTTCAATCAGCGCCACTCCCGGATAAAGCGTTGCCTCCGTCAATCTCCGCAAATTGGGCGAAGGATTCACCCATCCCAAGCCGGTCGAATCAAACCAATCTCCGGGCTGCCAACCCTCCATCGCAACCACATCGAGCCGCGCCCCGATGTGCCGCTCGGCATTGAACATTTTTGCGAGCTCGCCCACCGTCATCCCGTGGCGCGGCGGCTCAGGAAAGTAATTCGTGAAATTTTCCCGTCCCTCGTCCGAAACCGGCCCCTGCACAAACGACCCCGTAATCGGATTCGGCCGATCCAGAATGACCACTTCAATTCCCGCCTTGGCGGCCGCTTCCAGGAAATATCCGACCGTGGTTTCGTACGTGTAAAACCGCGCGCCCGCATCCGCCAGATCAATCACCACCGCATCCAGTCGCTTCAGCACGTCCATCGGCGGCCGCCGTGCCGCATCGCTCGCCCCGTACACGCTGTAGATCGCGACTCCGGTCGCCGCATCCTTCGTATTCTTGATGTCCGTCGTATCCAGCGTCCCCGTCACTCCATGCTCGGGACTGAAAATCGCATCCAGCGAGATCCCCGGCACGTTCGCCAGCAGGTCAATCGTCCGCCGCCCTTGCGAGTCCAGTCCAGTCTGATTCGTCAGCACTGCAATGCTTCGCGGAGCCCCGCCCCTGGCTGGATGCAGCGCCGCGAACTTCGTCTCCTTGAGCACGTCAATTCCCGTCTTCACCGACCCATTCCGCACCGCCAGCTTGCGCGCCGCGCTCTGCATTTCGTTGTAGCCTGTGATGGTTGCCACCCGCATCTTCTCCGCCTGGGACGGATCGAGCGCCAGCGCCGCCGCCACCGCCGTCGCCACCTTCGTCCGCAGCGACACCGCGCTTCCCTTCTCCTTCGCCGGCAGGTTCGCATGAACGACGTTCATGTGCACCGCGTTTGTCAGCAGCACGATGTATGTCTTCGTCGCCGGATCGATCCACAGCGACGTGCCGGTGAATCCCGTGTGTCCGTAACCGCCTACGGGCAGCAGTTCCCCGCGGTTGGTTGAAAAAGGAGAATCAATATCCCAGCCAAATCCGCGCAGTGACGTCCCATTCACCGGCTGCTGTGGCGCAGTCATCTTCGCAATCGTTGCCGGAGTCAGCACGCCGCGCCCGCCATCCAGCAGGGCCTGCGCAAAAAGCGCCAGATCGTCGGCGGTAGAAAATAACCCCGCATGCCCCGCCACTCCGCCCATCCGGCGAGCCGTAGGATCATGCACCACGCGGCGCAGTATGTGATGGTTCTCATCCTCTTCGGTTGGAGCAATGCGAGGCTCCCACGACCGCGGAGGAACGAACCGGGTCTCTTTCATGGCGAGCGGGCCAAAAACATGCTTCGCCGCATACTCATCAAGCGATTCGCCCGAAAGCCGCTCCACCAGCGCTCCCAGCACCACGAAGTTGATGTCGCTGTAAACGAACGCCGAACCTGGGGCCCGGTCGGGCGTGACTTCAAACGCCATGCGATACGCGGTGTCCTTGCCTTTCCACTTCTTCCCCAGTTCGAGATCTTCCGGCAGCCCCGAGTAGTGCACCAGTAACTGCCGGATTGTAATATCCTGCTTCCCATTCTGCCCAAACTCGGGAAGGTACTTCGCGACCGGATCGCTCATGCGAAACTTTCCCTGCTCCCAAAGCTGCATGATCGCCGTCGTAGTCGCGAGGACTTTGGTAAGCGACGCACAATCAAACACCGTATCCAGCGTCATCGCCTCCCGCCGAGGTTCAATCGCCCGGCTGCCATAAGCCTTGCGATACACCACCTGCCCGTCATGGCCAACGACGAGCACAGCTCCTGGAATCTGCTGTTGGGCGATGGCGTCATTGACGATGGGATCGAGAGCGGCGAGGCGGGAATCAAGCGAAGTCTCGGAGAACGCGACGACGGAAGACAACAGCGCCAGTAACAGCAGATATTTCGGTAAGTATTTCACGTCTGCTGTGACTCTACATCACCCCGGAGACACTGCTCAAGGCTGAACGTTACAAACGACCCTCTCGAAGTAACTCCCCGTTTGCCTCCATCCGCCGCGTTTGCTATAACCCCATCAGTTGACAAAACACCCTTGAACCTGACCCTACCCAATCGAGAGTCTGGCTTTTCCTTCCTGGTGCGCAATCTCGTCGCGCAGGAGGATCGCTTTCGCAGCGCCTTCGGCATTCTGGAAAACGCCATAGCCGCCCGCGCCTTCCCCGCCTGCTCGCTCGCGGTTACCTTCCGCGGAGAGCTCGTAGCCCACAAAGCCCTCGGCCGCTTCACCTACGATCCGGCGTCGCCCGAAGTCAGTAGCGCGAGCATCTTCGATCTCGCTTCGCTCACCAAAGTCCTCGCCACCAACGCCATGGCCATGATCCTCTACGAACGCGGTCTGCTCGATCTCGAAGCTCCCGTCACCGCCATCGTCCCCGAATTCGCCGTGGGACTAGCCAACGATGACGCTCGCCGCCGCGTAATCACTCTGCGCATGCTGCTCGCACACAGCTCCGGCCTGCCCGCCTACAAGAAGCTTTTTCTGCGCGCCCAGACTCGGGAAGACCTTGTGCAAGCCGTCTTCACCACGCCGCTCACCGCCGCCCCCGGTGCGCGTGCCGAATACAGCGACATCGGCTTCATCATTCTCGGCATCGTCCTCGAACGCCTCGCCGATGAATCTCTGGCTACGTTCTGTCAGCGCGAATTCTTCGGCCCGCTCGGCATGACGCACACAACCTTCAATCCCACGCCCGCAATGAAGGACTCCATCCCGCCCACCGCCGACGATCGCACCTTCCGGCACCGCATCATTCAAGGCGTGGTGCAGGACGAAAACGCGAGCGTTCTCGGCGGCATTGCCGGACACGCCGGCCTGTTCTCGACCGCCGAAGATCTAGCCATCTTCGCCCACGCCATGCTCAACGGCGGACATCCCATCCTCCGCTCAACGACCGTCGAACTTTTTTCGCGCCGGGGATCCGCCCCCGAAGGTACTTCCCGAGCGCTGGGCTGGGACACGCCATCGACGCCCTCGCAATCCGGAAAATATTTTTCGGAGCGTTCCTTCGGACACCTCGGTTACACCGGCACATCCCTGTGGATCGACCCGGAGCGCCAACTTTCAATAGCTTTGCTAACCAACCGTACCTGGCCCGACTGCCAGAACCAGGCAATCAAGCAGATACGCCCGGCGTTTTACGACGCGGTGATTGAAGCCCTGGGGAAGCAAGCTTGAAACGCAAAGCCCCTAGTCGCAAGGCTTCGAAGCGCAAAACAACGAGCGCAGAACTCCGCCGCCTCGGCACCGAGAAAACAAACTCCGCCTCCGCCGATCTCGATCGCAAGTCCGCACTCGAAATCGCCCGCATCATTAACCGTGAAGATGCCAAGGTCGCCGCCGCAGTCAAGCGCTCCCTCCGGAAAATCGCGCAAGCAATCGATCGGATCGCCGCCGCCCTCTCCCAAGGCGGCCGCCTCATCTACGTAGGCACCGGCACCAGCGGACGCATCGCCGCCCTCGACGCCGTGGAATGTCCGCCCACCTTTGACGTCGACCCGCGCATGGTTCAATTCATAATCGCCGGCGGCCCAAAAGCGCTGGGCGCAGCCGTGGAAGCCGACGAAGACTCCCGCGAGCTAGGCCGCAAAGCAATCGCGGAGAAGAAGCCCACAAAAAAAGATGTCGTCGTAGGCATCGCGGCTAGCGGACGCACTCCCTTCACCATCGCCGCCATCGAATATGCGCGCGCTCACGGCGCAGAAACCGTTGCCGTCGTCTGCAACCCAAAATCCCCGCTCGGCAAAGCCGCGCACCTAGCCATCGTCGCCGACGTCGGTGCGGAAGTTGTAACTGGCTCCACGCGCATGAAAGCCGGCACCGCGCAGAAGATGATCCTGAACATGCTCACAACCGGGGCGATGACCCGTCTCGGCTACGTCTACGGCAACCTGATGGTCAACCTCCACCCGAAGAACGCGAAGTTGGTCGAACGCGGAGTAAGCATCCTGGAAGAAGCCGCTGGCCTCAATAACGCAGCCGCGCGCAAAATTCTCGCCGCCGCCGGAGGCCGCGTCCCCGTGGCCCTGGTGATGGCCAAGGCGGAGATCAGCCGCGCTCTCGCTGTAGATGCCCTGAGAGAATCGCAAGGCCAAGTCCGCAAAGCAATCGCGATCGCAAAGCCCACGTAACCCCGGCGGCGCGCTTCCCCCTGTGTCCACTGTGGTTCGTTTTTTTCGCCGTTTACAAACTAAACTCCGCTCTGCATTTCCGGCCGCCGCCGTCCGCCAATCGTAGTTAGAATGAAAGCGGCACCCTGATTTTTGAGGAACGACTCAAGCTATGGATAAGCTGGTAATCCGCGGTGGCAACCCCCTGCTCGGCACAGTCCGAATCAGTGGCGCAAAGAACGCCGCCCTCCCTTGCATGGCCGCAGCCCTGCTCACCGACGAACCGGTGATTCTCGAAAACATCCCGCAGGTGCGCGACATCGAGACCACGCGCAAACTCCTCGCCGCCATGGGCGCCGAAGTCGAACTGGGCTACGGACGCGCCCAGCACCGCACGACCATCTGCGCGCGCACGCTCGCCGCTCCCGAAGCGTCCTATGAACTGGTCAAGACCATGCGGGCCTCCACGCTCGTCTTGGGACCGCTCGTAGCCCGCTGTGGCCGCGCCCGCGTCTCGCTGCCCGGCGGATGCGCCATCGGTGCCCGCCCCATCGATCTCCACATCAAGGGTCTGGAGCGCCTCGGCGCCAAGATCACGCAGGAGCACGGCTACGTCGAGGCCGTGACCGACCGCCTTCGTGGCGCCGAAATTGTTTTCGACAGAATTACCGTCACCGGCACCGAAGACCTGCTGATGGCCGCCACGCTTGCCGATGGCGAGACCATCATGCAGAACTGCGCCCGTGAACCGGAAGTGGCAGACCTCGCCGCGCTGCTCAACGCCATGGGCGCCAATATCGAAGGCGCCGGCACATCCACCATTCGAGTAAAAGGCGTCACCAAACTCCACGGCGCCCGGCACCGCATCATCCCCGACCGCGTCGAAGCGGGAACCTTCATCGTCGCCGCAGCCCTCACCGGCGGAGACCTCAACGTTGCCGGATGCGATCCCGCGCACCTCACCGCCATCCTGCAGAAGCTCGTGGAAACCGGCGTGAAGACTGTGGTGAAGACCGACTCCGTCCGCGTCATGGGCGATCAGCCGCTGCAAGCCGCCGACATGGATACCGAGGAATATCCCGGCTTTCCCACCGACATGCAGGCGCAATACATGGCGCTTACCACGCAGGCCGCGGGCACCTCGATCATCACGGAAAATATTTTCGAGAACCGCTTCATGCACGCGCAGGAACTGGTGCGCATGGGCGCCAACATCAAGATCGAAGGCCGCCGCGCCATCGTTTGCGGCGGAACTCCGCTCAGCGCCGCAGCCGTCCTCGCTTCGGACCTGCGCGCCTCCGCCTCGCTCGTGCTTGCCGCCCTGGTCGCCGATGGCGAGACCATCATCGACCGCGTCTATCACCTGGACCGCGGCTACGAGAACATCGAAGAAAAACTAAAAGCCGTGGGCGCCGAAATCCGCCGCGTCGGCAACATCTTCCCGAAGCGAGCCCCAACCCCAACCCAATCGTGACAGGGAATCTTCTGAAAAGCTTGCGGAGTCCGCGTGCCTTTGCACATTCCCCCGCACGCGACGACGAAGCAATCCCAAATACAAAGGGCCGCATCGCTGCGGCCCCTCAGGTTGCTGTCAACTTTCTGCTAGAAACGGACCTTACCTTCTTCCGCGTCCACCGCCGCCGCCAGAGTGGCCGCCACCGTGACCTCCGGGACTGCCGCCACCCGGACCGCGTCCGCCGCGCCGCCGGCGATTACGATCACCAGCGCCACCGCCCGCGGGACGTCCTTCACGCGTACCTTCCGGACGCGCGACACTCGCCTCTACCGACGCAACTACTCCATCCACCCGGTTGAAGTTCGGCTCATCATCCGCATCGAATTTCGCGCCGCCTTCGATCACTGCCGTGGGTGCACCCTGCGACGTTACCGGCACCGCGTCTGCCCCTTCATCCTCATCTGGAGGCGGAGCCCCGCCCATCTTGGCGCGCTGCTCTTTCAGAATTGCCTTCCGGGAAAGCTTGATCCGGTTGCCCTCGACGGCCAGTACTTTCACCAGCACCTGGTCGCCCTCTTTCAGTTCATCGCGGACATCCTTGATTCTGTGTTCGGCGACTTCACTGATGTGCAGCAACCCGTCCAAGCCTGGCAGAATCTCGACGAACGCCCCGAAATCCGCCAACCGGCTCACCTTACCAAGATAAGTTTTCCCCACCTCAGCCGACGCCGTCAGATCGCGGATAATCTGCAAAGCCTTATTCGCCGAAACTTCATCGTTCGAAGCCACGTTGACCTTGCCCGAATCCTCCACGTCGATCTTCACGCCGGTCTGCTCGATGATGCTGCGAATCATCTTGCCGCCGGGCCCGATCACGTCGCGAATCTTGTCCACCGGAATCTGGAGGGTGTAGATGCGAGGCGCGTAAGTCGAAACCTTCTCCCGTCCGGCGGTCAAAATCTCGTCCATCTTTCCCAGAATGAACAACCGCCCACGCTGCGCCTGCGCCAGTGCCTCGCGCATGATCTGCGAAGTGATTCCCGCAACTTTAATGTCCATCTGCAGCGCAGTGATGCCGTCTTTGGTTCCGGCAACCTTGAAATCCATGTCGCCGTAATGATCTTCCGCGCCCGCGATGTCGGTCAGGATCGCGTACTTATCACCTTCCTTCACCAATCCCATCGCAACCCCAGCCACTGGAGCTTTCAACGGCACGCCCGCATCCATCAGCGAAAGCGACGCGCCGCAAATCGTGGCCATCGACGAAGATCCGTTCGACTCCAGAATGTCGGAGACGACGCGCATGGCGTAAGGCCAATCGTCCAGAGACGGAAGCACAGCCGAAACAGCCCGCTCCGCCAGTGCGCCGTGTCCGATTTCCCGCCGTCCCGCGCCACGCATGAATCCGACTTCTCCGACGGAGAAGGGCGGAAAGTTGTAGTGCAGCATGAAGCGCTTCTTGGCTTCGCCTTCAAAGCCCTCCAGACGCTGCATGTCGTCGCTGGTGCCGAGCGTGGTGGTAACTAATGCCTGGGTTTCACCCCGGGTAAACACTGCGCTGCCGTGCGCCCGCGGCAGAACACCCGCTTCGATCCAGATCTCGCGGATCTGGTCAAAAGCGCGTCCATCGGGACGGCGGTTCTTGTCGATCACCTGGCCACGGAAAATCCGCTCGCGCAGCGTTTCGTAATACTGTTTCAGCTTTGCTTTGGCTGCTGCATCATCTACAGGCAGAGCGGCGAGCAGATCCTTCTCTAATGTGCGAACCAACTCATAGCTCTCAGCCTTGGGATGCTTCGCGGTATCAAGAGCGTCCGACAAACGAAGACCAATCTGCGATTCCAGACCTTTGAAGTAAGTCTCGTCGAACTCCGGCGGCGTCACTTTGCGCTTCGGCTTGCCAACCTTGCTGCGCAGTTCGTTGATGGCAGCACAGATCTTTTTGATTTCGGTGTGCCCGAATTCAATCGCGTCCAGCACCGTCTCTTCTTTTACTTCCTTCGCGCCGGACTCGATCATGACGATCGCATCGGCGGTGCCTACAACCATGATGTTGAGCAGGCCGTCACGCATTTCGGCGTATGTGGGGTTGACCACGAAGTGACCGTCCACCATGCCAACCCGCACGGCGCCGATCGGGCCAAGAAAAGGAATATCGGAAAGGGTCAGGGCAGCGGAAGCGGCGTTAATGCCGCAGACATCGGGATCGTTATCGGTGTCGGCGGAGAGCACGAAGGCAATGACCTGGGTCTCGCACTTGAAGCCCTCGGCGAACATCGGACGAACCGGCCGGTCAATCTGACGGCAGGTGAGAACCTCGCGCTCGCTCATGCGCCCTTCGCGCTTGATAAAACCGCCGGGGATGCGTCCGCCGGCATAGGTGTATTCGCGGTAGTCAACCGTGAGCGGAAAAAAGTCGATGCCCGTGCGCGGCTCGGGATTAGAGGTGGCGGCGGCGAGTACAACGTTGTCGCCGAACCGCACGACGGCTGAACCGCCGGCCTGCTTGGCAAGTTTTCCGGTTTCGAAGGAAATGTGTTTCCCGCCTGCGAGTTCGACGGAAATTTTTGTGACTTCAGGCTTCATAGATCATCCTTTGTATAGGCAGAAGGGCATGCGCGCGGGCACGGCGTTCGCGCTGACAGGCGGATGCCAGGAGTTGGTTGGGTACGCACTTTCCTAAGGCTCTCGGAGTCTGGAACCGGCTCCACACGGAACCGGTCGCGCTGTTATTTGCGGATGCCGAGCTTGGAAATCACGGTTTTGTACCGTTCCGAGTCGTACTTCTTAAGGTAGTCGAGCAGACCACGACGCCTGCTCACCATCATGAGAAGTCCGCGGCGCGAGCCGTGGTCTTTCTGGTGCGCTTTGAAGTGTTCCGTCAACTGACCAATGCGCTCACTCAACAGCGCGATTTGAACTTCGGGACTGCCAGTATCGGTAGCGTGCGTGCGATACGTGTCAACGACGGTTTGTTTTTGCTCTCTGGCTAGCACTTACCTGTTGCACTCCTGTCTCATCTCGTTTTCGTAACGTCTTCGATGGTAACACGTTGCTGTCGAACGTGGCAAACACTTGTACTCAACACTTGTACTCAACAATGGGCAGTTTCAGAATAGAAGAAACAACCCAACGCACCACGAAAGACATTCAGCGTCAGGAAGACTCTTACTCTTAGCCATTTCCTTCGTGGGGGTTTCCTTCGCGGGACTTCGTGCCCTTTGTAATTTTTGTAATTAAGGTTTCGCAAATCTACCCACGCCCCACTCGTCCTAATAAATTGGTGACACCTCTTAATCCCAAGCGGTGTTAAAAACTGATCTTCAGAATCGTACCTCCGGCACCCACCAGCCATCCAGCTTTTGGACTCGCAAAAGCCACCGCCCAGTAGCCGGTCACACCGGGCAGAGTGAACCATGTGTTTCCCTCATCGGGAGTCCAGGCCGCTCCTCCCGCATTGGCCGTGATGACGACGGCGCGGTCGCCGTCGTCGTGTCTTCCTTGATCGCGGCCGTTGCCAATTTGGCGCGCGTAGCTCAGGCCGAAAATGGCTCCTGTCACTGGAGGCGCGCTGGTAAGCTTCCAAGTTTGACCGCCATCGTTCGACGTGGCCGTCGCCGCGTTATTTGGATCGCTTGGGTCCAAGTCGCCGCCACCCACGATGCCATGCCATGGGTCGCGAAAATCAACCGTGAACGCGCCTGCGCTGGGCGAGCTCACTAGCGGAGTGTCATACCCGTTCCACGTGTTGCCCTGGTCTCTGGTGGCCAGGATTCGCGCCTTAGTTGAGCCGCCAGTCGCAATCCAGGCGTTGTTCTCGCCCTGCGTTGCGACGCAAGTGCCGCTCGACGCGAACGACGCTTCACCGGGCAGTGCCGGCGGCATATTGCCGCTGATGTCCTGCCATGTCATTCCATCGGTGGTACGGAGGTCCGGAAACACTCCGTTCACCGAGTCGCTGTGCGAGATGGCGCGCTTCGGCGTCCAGAACGCGAAACAATCGTAGAACGCACTCGGGTTCTGGTTCTGGAACTGCATCGTCCAAGTCGCGCCGCCATCGACCGTTTTGTAGATGCGAAAGTCAGTAGGGTTATCCCCAAGGGATTGCAGATAGGCGATCTTGTCGCTTACACCCTGCACATCGCGGAATTGCAGTGCCTCGGCTCCCGGCACCACGGCGGCTTTCCAAGTCTCTCCCCCATCGGTCGTGACCAGAAACGTGCCCCCGCGCCCGGCCGCCCAAACCACGCGCGAGTCCACCGGACTGACCGCAATCAGCCCCTGCGTAGTGCCGCTGTTTTGCGCAGTCAGTTTGGGCTGGTGAATTTTCCGGTGGGTTTCCGCAAGGCTCAGAGTGGCGAAGGCGAAGGCGGCAATCAGCAAAACCGCCGGCGAACGTTTCCACATGGCAATCTCTCCGGAGGCGCAGTATAGGCGGGGCCGCAAACAGTGTCAAACTCGTGTGCTTGTCGGAAGCGGACAGGTCGTGCGGCAGATCGCAGAGAGTATCTCACAGCACTTGGCTGGGCATTCCCGATGGGGCCGCCGCGGTCGGTGTGCGTCACCGCTCGGTTGGAGGTTATACTATAGATCAAGACTAGAAACACGCGAGGAATGCAGCAATCTTCTGGTTCATTCCAGGGACAAAAGCTGGGCGCACCCTACAGAACCTTCATGTAGCCGGCCATAATAAATGAAAATATAAATACGGGGGATTGTGAATGCCACGAGGCCGATCGACTTTTACCAAACGTCAGAAGGAACAAGCCCGCCAACAGAAACAGCGGGACAAGAACGAGCGCAAGACCCAACGGAAGGACGAAAAGCCGGAAGGTGGAGTAGTGGACGAGGCGGAAGAAATGCGTGAGATGCGTGAACTCGCCGAAGCCCAAGCCGCGCTGTTCCGCATTGACGGCGACGACGAACCCAGTTCTATCGAACTCTCCATCCCACAGGGCACCAAGGCAATCGATCGCTAAACGTCTTGGGAAGATTCGCCGGAGCGCGAGGCTCCGGCGAACCCGGTCCAATTTCTACACAAATCTCTAGACAGATTTCTAGACGAAGACCTCACCCGGCAATGCGGTCAATGTCCGCGATGCCAAGGTATTTTCCACAAACCGCTTGGGCTGCTCATTGGCCGAGGCATTGATCTGCTTGCGTTCGATGCGCAGCTTCAAGGTGCGCTCGATATTGCGCAGTTCCAGAACCTCGACGCCTGTGACCAGCGTCGAGGCCCGTCCCTGCAAGCCTGCCCGCCCGGTGCGCCCGACGCGGTGAATGAAGTCTTCCGCCATCTTCGGCAAATCGTAGTTGATCACGTGCGCCACGTCATCGCAGTGCAAGCCGCGCGATGCGATATCGGTCGCGACCAGCACCTGGTAGCGCCCTTCCTGGAATCCGCTCAACGCGGCATTGCGCTGGGACTGCGTACGATCGCCGTGAATCATGGCCGCGGAGAAACCATCCCGCTCCAGTTCCTTGGCCAGCCTTTGCGAGCCTCGCTTGGTGCGCGTAAAGATCAAGGTCTGTCCCTTTTCCGCATAGAGCAACTGCCGAAGGACATCCAGTTTTTCAGACGGGCGCACCTCATAGGCTTGGAGTTGCACGCTTTCCGCAGGCTTCAGAGTTGACCCCAGCGCAATCCGCACCGGCTCGCGCATATAGTCGTTCACCAGCGCGGCCACCGACTGCTCCATGGTGGCGGAGTAACACAGCGTCTGCCGTTTCTGCGGCAGAACCTGGAGGATGCGCCGGATCGACGGCAGGAAACCCATATCCAGCATGCGATCGGCTTCGTCGAGCACGAGTATCTTCACATGACGCAGGTCCGCAAATTTCCGGGTGATGAAATCCTGCAAACGCCCTGGAGTAGCGATTACAAATTCGCAGCCCGACCGAAGACTGTTGATCTGCGCCTTCTCCGCTACGCCGCCGATCACCAGCGCCGCCTTGGGCATGTTCTTGTCGCGCAGTTGTTCGTACTGCTCGTGAACTTGCATGGCCAATTCACGCGTGGGCAACAGCACCAACGCGCTGACGTTCTTGGATGGAGTAACGCGCAGCATCTCGATGATTGGAATCAGGAACGCCAGAGTCTTGCCGGTGCCCGTCTGGGCGGTGCCGATTACGTCCTTGCCTTCGAGGGCAGGAGAAATGGCTCGCGCCTGGATGGGGGTAAGAGTAATAAATTGAGCTGCCGCCAACTTCTGCTGCAAGGCAGCAGACAGGGGCAGTTCTGTAAACGTTGTCATTCGATTGTTTTCTTTCTGGAGGGGCTTAGTCAGATTCTCAAATTCGTTATCGAGAGTTCGCAATGCCCGCTCGCATTGAAATTGGCGCTGGAACCAAACGGCGGACAGGATATGCGGAGGTGTTACGGATCCAACAGGATCCCCGCTTAACGAGCAAACCGTAGCAAAAGCGTTAACAACAGTATAGCAGATGACAACTGAGAGCGCGGTTACGTTGGTCATAAGCTGTTGCGAAACCAGGTACGTAGCCGTGCGGCACGGGTCCCCCCATCCGAGAGCGAACGCCTAGACGCTCGATGGTGCCCCGTCCAAGCTCGCTTGGGCGGGGGGGGGTCACTTCCTCCATCGCCTCGATCCGTGACCTGCGTCACAGACTTCCGCCCCGCCGCGCGCGACAATCGTCGCAACCAGGTAAGAAAACTAAGGTCACCCTCGGGGCGACGAGCAGTTTTCGCTCCAGCGACGAAAGTCGCGTAATTAAAGCGGCAGCCAAACCCCAATTCCCTTCTCCAAAGCACGCTGGTAGATCAACGGCGCCACGGCGATGTCGTCGAGCGCGAGCCCTAAATTGCAGGCCATCGTGCGCTCTTCCGGCCTCTCCCGGCCAGGTTTGCGTCCGGTGACAAGCTCTCCCAGGTCCGCGTGGATGGCGGGAATGTCCTGAAAATATCCGAGATCACAATAATGATGAAGCTGCGGCACGTCGTCGGTACAGAACTTATCGGCTTCGTGCAGGGCGCCGGAATGCCAGTACGAATCGAAGTCGACCAGCGACGCAAACGCGCCTTCCCTAAGCCAGCCGCGCTGAATGGTGGCGTGCGGCGTGCGCAGAATCGGGCCCGCTGTTACGACAATATCGCTCGAAACCACCGCCTGCTTCGGGTCGCTGACCGGAACCACCTCGATTCCCAGTTTCCGACTCATTTCCTGCGCGTAACCAACGGCGCGATCCGCGTGCTTATCATAGGCATAAATTTTTTTCAGCGGGAATAGAACTTGCAGCGCTTCCAGATTGCTGCGCCCTTGTATTCCACAACCGAGGATCCCGACTGTGCTCGACTCCGACCGCGCCAGATATTTTGCGGCAACCGCCGTGGCAGCGCCGGTCCGCTGCGCGGTGATCCACGTGCAATCCATGAGCGCGACGGGGACGCCGGTTTCAGGATTATTGAGGATGAGCAGGCCCGTGATGTACGGCAACCCGCGCTTGCTGTTGTCCGGATATCCGCCGACCCACTTCATGCCGGCTGCCTTCTGCACCGGAATTGAAGCCGGCATGGCGTGAATAAACGCGTCAGGCATGGTGTGGATACCGATTTTAGGCGGCATCTCAACGCGCCCTTCGCCCTTCTCGCGAAACATACTCTCCAGCTTGGTAATGATCTCCGCCATGCCGAGTCCGGCAGAGGCAACATCGGAGCAGGAAAGGTAGAGAAGTTCTTTTCCGAGCCTTGCATTCATGTGTGAATTGATATGGTCCTCCGAATATCGGTTACTTTCTCTTGTTGCTCGCTTTCGCGGCGGGCGCGGGCTTTGCTTTAGAGGCTTTCGGCATTGGATTGAAACCGGGCAGTGGCATTCTAATAGGAACAAACGAATGCAATGGAATTGCCGGCAGGAGTTAAACTATACGATAAAGATATCTGGAGAACCATCGTGATGTGCCCGACGTGCGGTGAGGATAATTCGGACAATTTCCGCTTTTGCGGAATGTGCGGCACCTTGCTCGAAGCTCGGCGGCCGGCAGGCGCACCAGTGCCGAGCTTACAATCAGCGGTCCCACCGCCGGTCCCAGCAAAGATGGCGAACGCGCCGGAACCACTGCGGCCTCCCGTCATGGAGAACGGGACCAAACCCGTACTGCCGATCAGCGGGCCCTCAATGCTGGGATTGAATCAGCCTGACGCAAATCAGTCGAGATCGAATCTGACGAGCCCGAATCTGCCCAGCATGGACTTGCTGCGAGAAACCGCTTTCTCCGGCCTCGATTCTTTTTTTGAGCCCGAGCGGCCTAAGGGCGGCGGACGGCGGATCCTGCTGATGGTGGCCTTACTGGCAGCATTGGGCGGAGCAGGATGGTGGACGTACACAAACTACCTCGGCGCTGGCGAGAGTCGGAAGCCGGAGGTCGCGACTTCGAGCACCGGCGAAGCTTCCACCGAAAAGCCATCGACGAAAGCGGCGGCCCCGGCGGCGGATCCAGCGCTCGATGCAGGCTCGTCGCAGGCGGCGGTTCCGCCAGCAGCAGTACCAGGCGACCGTGTTCCGGAGGGCCAAGCCGAGAACCGGACCGCTGGTCCCGACGCTGCGAAAAATACCGCGAATGCAGAAGCAAAGCCGGTGGCAGAAGCGAAGCCGGTGAGTTCGGCGCCAGTGACTCCGGCGAGGACCGCGCTTACCGACAAGCGTGCGGCGAAACGCGAGCCCAGCGTGACCTCGGCCAAGGCTTCGAGCTCCCGCGCGCCCGCATTGGCTGACACCGGGGACGCGGCCTTCCGCAAAGGCGAGGCCTATCTCTACGGGCGAGCCGTGCCCGAAAACTGTGACGAGGCCGTGAAAAATCTTAAAGCCGCTTCGGCCAAATCTAACGCCAGGGCGCGGAGCGCGTTCGGAACCATGTATGCCACCGGCCACTGTGTGCCACGCGATCTGCCGACATCGTATCTATGGTTTGCGCTTGCTCTCCGAGCGGATCCGAATAATCAGATTTTGGAGAAAGACTTGAGCGCGGTCTGGAACCAGATGACGCCACCGGAACGGCAAATGGCGACGAGAATGAAACAGTGAAAAGAGGATCGGGCGATCCTTCCTCCCGTCGCTCCACTACTCGCTACTCGGGACCAGATTCAACGCTTTCTTGATCGTGCCGCGTTCCATCATGATTTTTTCCTGCAACAGCGTAATCGCATAAATCAGCTGCTCGGGACGCGGGGGACATCCGGGGACATAAATATCGACCGGGATGACCTGATTCACACTCTGCACCAGCGCGTAATTATTGAAGACGCCACCGGAAGTCGCGCACGCACCCATCGAGATCACCCACTTCGGTTCCGGCATCTGCTCCCAGAGTTGGCGAATCACGGGCGCCATTTTCTGGGAGACGCGGCCAGCGATGATCATTAGGTCGGACTGCCGCGGCGACGGCCGGAACACTTCGGCGCCGAAGCGCGCGATATCGAAGCGCGACGCGCCCATCGACATCATCTCAATCGCGCAACAGGCCAGCCCGAACGTCATGGGCCAAATCGAATTCTTGCGCATCCAGTTGACAGTCGAGTCGAGCGTGGTCATGACGATGCCCTCGGGCACGCCGTCTCCGTAGATGAGTTCCTTGACTACCTTCTTGCCGTTTTCAATATCAACGTAGGGGCCGAAGCTGAGTTCTGGAGCCATGGTGTTGTTATTCTACCTGTTGGCACCTGTACGTTCCAAATCGAGTTCGTGGGAGTAGAGCGGGCCATTTTGCCAACGCACGAGTACTGAAATGCACTTTCGGAGCCTGGGTCAAATCTACGTTGATACTCTGCGGGCTCGTGACTGGCTCGAAGCGATTGGTATTCCGACTGCCGATACGCGGCTCGAACGAATAATTGCCTACATCGATGGTCTTTTAAATCCCACAGTGGCCGGGAGCGAGTCGCTTGGAGCGGGCGCCACACCCGAAGATTCGTACTATGCGTTAAGCGACGGCACAGGCTTTGGTCTGATCGCGACCGAGTTGTCGAAGCTTCCGTCCAATCTGCTGCCACGTCACGCCCTCAAAGACATTCTTAAGGGACCTCTTGCACCTTCTAAGGAGGAACCGACTTCTAGCGATCCGCGAAACAAATTTGTAGAGCTCGAACTAGCAGCCAATCTATCGTCCGCGGGACTTCAGCTTCTTGCCTTCGATGATGTTAAATTCCAGTTCGAAAACCACGCCTACTTGGTTGAGTGTAAACGGCCATCTCAGAGCAACAGACTCGAACACAACATCGAGAAGGCATACACGCAGCTTAGGGCCAAACTTAGTCATTCATCTGATCGCGGAATAGTGGCCGTGGCCCTGGAGAAAGTGTTCGACTTGGATAGTCGGATACAGCCAGCTGCGTTGGCGATCTCTCCCATCGATTTCGCGAAGTCGGTCGCGGAACAATTTCGTAGCAGGATATTGAAATATCAGGCGCAACGGGTCGATCCCAGGGTAATCGGTGTGCTGGCGATTATCCGCTTTCTTAATACAGAGAGAGAGCCAGACATAATTGGTTCGAGCTACATTCTCGGCCTGATCAAGTTCACATCCGGCCAGATGACAGATGACGCGAGATTGGACAGACTCATTGAGGTATTGCGGGGCAGATTTCAAACACTTTAAGGCGTAATCCTGGGCTTGTCAGAGTCGCAGTCGGCATCCTCGCTCAGAATATACAGCGTCACGCCTTGGCTCGCCGGCGTTGCTCGGATTTACGCTTGAGCCGGGCGCGGGCATCCGCCGGGGAGACATGCTGGCCACGGTCAAGAGTGTCCAGACGACGGCCCAGCTCATGGTTGAAGCCGGCAAGCTGGACAGAGCGCGCATGGTCATGCTCTTCCAGCAGCCGGAGCGCTTCCCTGACCACTTCGCTGGCGGAGTTGTAGCGGCCCGATTCCACTTTGGCGTTCACGAATTTCTCAAGCTCGGTGGTAAGAGAGACGTTCATGGTTATGCTCCTGATTTTCTTACTTTAGCGTCGATAACAAAGGTTGTCACTCTTTGTTATAAAGGCTTGGCACCTCGCGCCGAGGAGAACCCAACATTCTTGCTCTACGGGTTCAGCACGATCTTGCCGAACATCTGGCTCTTCTCCATGTACTCGTGGGCAATGCGGATGTCTTTCAACGGGAAAATATGGTCGATGACGGCCTTGAGGCGTCCGGCGAAGACGTGGCCGAGAACTTCGTGGAGTTCGCTCATCGTGCCCATGTACGACCCCAGCAATGCAAACTGGCGCGAGAACAAAAACCGCAGATCGAGTTCGACTTTCGGTCCCGTGGTAGCGCCGCAGGTGACAAGCGTGCCGCCGGTCTTGAGCGACCGCACGCTCTCTTCCCACGTAGCCAGTCCAACGTGCTCGACGACGATGTCGACACCCTCGAAGTTGGTGATCTTGCGGACTTCCTGCGAAATCTTCTGCTGATAATGGTTGATCACGAAATCGGCGCCTATTTCGCGGGCGCGCTCCATTTTGCGCTCATCACCGGCGGTAGCGATCACGCGCGCGTGGAACAGTTTCGCGATCTGGATGGCCGCAATGCCCACCCCTGAGTTCGCGCCCAGCACCAGCACGGTTTGTCCGGGGCGAATCACGGCTCGTCCCGTAAGCATGTGCCACGCGGTAACGAAAACCAGCGGAACGCTGGCGGCCTCATTGAAGTCAAGCCAGTCCGGGATCGGGATGACGTTCACCGCGGGCACCGCAATCAACTCACAGTTGCCGCCATCCACCGCGTTGCCGAGCACGGTGAACTGGCGGCACTGATTGTGCAACCCGGCAACACACTTCGCGCAGTGATTGCAGAAATGCATGGGCGCGACCAGCACGCGCTGTCCGGGCTTGAGATCGGTGATGTACTCGCCCACTTCCACAATCTCGCCGGCGATGTCGCTGCCGAGAATGTGTGGCAGGTTAACGCCGGGCAGTCCTTTGCGCACAAAGATGTCGAGGTGGTTCAGAGAGCAGGCACGCACGCGGATGAGGACTTGATCTTTACGCGGTTTGGGCTCGGGAACGTCTTCGTAGGTTAGAACTTCGGGTCCACCGAACTGATGCATGCGAACGGCTTTCATGGAGTGCTCCTGCAACTTCAGACAGCAAGTTTGAACCCTACAAGCTAGCACAAACTACCCGTCAAATTCCTCACCACAGAGGGCACAGAGATCACAGGGAGATGCCTGGATCGCGGACTCCCTGGATTGTGACGGCACGGATCGGATGGGGATTGACTTTCCCTGATGCCGGCGTTTGACCTTAACTGCTCGCCGAACCATAATCAACGCTATGGATCTGTACGAGGAGATCGTCCGCCTGCGAAAAGACGGACGCCGCGGAGCAGTGGCGACCATCGTCAACGTGCGCGGATCGATTCCTTCGTTCAAGACCGCCAAGATGCTGGTGCGGGACGATGGCTCGATGGTCGGCACAATCGGCGGCGGCTGCGTTGAGGCCGAGGTGTGGCAGGCGGCGCGCGAAGTGATGGAATCGGAGAAGCCGCGCACCCTGACATTTGATCTAAATCAGGATCCGAAATACGACACCGGTCTGGTTTGCGGCGGAACGCTTGAGATTTTCGTGGAGCCCATTTTGCCTCCAGCAGACCTTTATATTTTCGGCGCAGGTCACGTAGCAGCAAGCCTTTACCAGGTCGCACGTATCGCCGGATTCGACGTCACTGTGGTGGATGACCGTGAAGCCTACGCGAACCGAGAACGCTTCCCCGAGGCGCAGCGGGTGATCGCCGAAGATTTCGACAAGGCCGCGGCCCAGCTCGCGCCCGGCGAGTCTTCCTACATCGTGATCGTCACGCGCGGGCACCGCGACGATATGCGAATGCTGCGGTGGGCAGTGCAGACTCCCGCGCGCTACGTCGGCATGATTGGGTCGAAGCGAAAGACCATCACCATCTTCAAAGAACTACAGCAGGAAGGTCTGCCGGCGCATTTATTTGACCGAGTCCACGCGCCAGTCGGGCTGGATATTGGCGCCATTACGCCGGAAGAGATTGCCGTGTCGATTACCGCGGAGTTGATCGCCAAACGCCGGAAAGTAGAGCGCGATCTGCCGCACATGAGCTGGTTCCATCGCCGGGCGGCTGAAATGGAGAACAAAGAAAACCCCTAAACGCGGAGTACGCAGAGAACTTCTTGCAGGCGGGCGGTTAAGATTTCAACATGGCGAACGAAATCGAAATTAAATTTCGAATTGAGAATCTGCCCGCGCTAACCCGCGCATTAAAGAAAGTGGGCTTCAAGCAACTCACCCGCTCCACCCACGAAATGAATTCCCTCTACGACCTGTCTGGCCAGAAACTGCGCAAGCGGGGCGACATGTTGCGGCTGCGCAAGTACGGCGATATCTGGGTGCTAACCCACAAAGCGAAAACCAAGACCGGTCGTCATAAAGTACGGGTCGAGCTGGAAACGCCTGTCCAGAACGGCGAGCAGATGGACGCCATTCTGCTCGCGCTTGGGTTCGCGCCCACATTCCGTTACGAGAAATATCGCGCAGAGTGGACCGATGGCAAAGGCCGCGTTGTGCTAGATGAGACTCCGATAGGGAACTTCGGCGAGATCGAAGGATCGTCACGCTGGATCGACCGCACGGCACGAGCGCTCGGGATCGGCCGGAGCGATTACATCACTGAGACCTACGCCCCGATGTTCTTTGCATGGAAGCGGAGCACCCACAGCAGCGCGACGGAGATGACGTTTCGTGCGCTCCGCAAGAAATCAAGAAGCGTTTAACCGCAGCAACGCCGACAGCACGGAGAAAAACTAAAAACAATCGTTCACTGTGGACCCCAGAAACCCAAAGAATGGGCCACCCGCCGGTGTGAGGGGTACGGCTGGGTGTGACAACAATCACGGCTGTATGTGAGGACGCGCACACCTGCAATAACTCGCCTTGCTTTGGGACATTGTTACTTATTGCTTCGTCGTGATGTGAAACACAATCGATTGTGCCTTCGATCACCGCAATCGGACAAGCGGTGGACTAAGAATGAGAGTTGGTTGGCGAGTTCGCGTGTGTTGAACAAGAGGGCTGCCATGTTTGAAGCCGAAGTTGAGATGGAACGACGCTCGTCATTCTTGCCGCTGGTACTCATGATGTGTCTGGTAACTGCGATAGTGGGCTTAGCAACCTACGTGCTACTCCAAGTTCGGGAAAGAACGCCTCTAAGCGCGGAGCAGGCGAGCGGGATCGTGGCAGCAACGTTACAAGGACCAGGTCCAGCCATCATCCACTTCCGCACTGGTCTGGTGAAACCCAGCGCCGATGAAAAGCCGGGGGATCCTAATTATCGATTACTGGAAAAAGCAGGGATTGTTAAATTGGCCAAGGCGTCGCAGGGCAGCGTAGTGGTCTCGATCACGCCCGGAGGAGAGCGCCTGATGACCGGTCTGGCGCGTTTCAAGAAATCGAAAGAAACGGATGGCACGTTCTTGTATCAGGCTCCGCTGGCTCAACGGCAACTCGTGAGCATCGCCGGCGTGAACATGAACGGAGTCAACACCGCGATCGTCGAATACAACTGGAAATGGGTACCCAATCAGTTAGGGGACGTGTTCGACGCGGGCGGTCCGATGGTGAAGAGCTTCAATATGTGGGAACGTCAAACCCTGATCAATAAATATGAAGCCGACTTCTATCACGGGAACCCGACCAGATCCACGCTTGCTCTGGTGCGGAGCGGTAAGGAATGGAAAATCTCGACGCAATAGCGGGCGGCAAAGCGGAAGGTCGCAACGTAGTCCGTTTTTAATTCTAAGTGCGCTTGGAGTTTCCTAGAGTTTCACACAAAAGAGCTATTGGTTAAAAAAGGAGAAAGTGCGATGTCCATGAAGAAACTGATTTTAATGTTTACCACCCTGATGGTATTCACCTGCACCGTGGCGGCGCAGGAAACGAAGGGCCAAACAGAGAAAACCATAAAGCATGTCCCGATCAAGCCCATGTCGCCGGTATCGGGCAAGGACATGTACACGGCGTACTGCGCCGTTTGCCATGGAGCGGACGGCAAAGGCGGAGGTCCCGCGGCCAGTGCGCTGAAGGTTCCTCCCCCCGACCTTACCCTGCTGAGCAAGAACAACGGTGGGAAATATCCGTCGCTGAAAGTCTCGGCCTCCATCCGCGGCGAATCCGCTCTTTCCGCGCACGGGTCCAAGGACATGCCGATTTGGGGACAATTGTTTTGGAGCATGAGTAGTGGACACGAGAGTGAAGTGCAGCAACGCGTGTCGAACCTTACCAAGTACATCGAATCGCTGCAAGCGAAGTAGTCCTTCTGCCGAGCACCTGTGGACCGAGCGCGGAAACGGGCGGGGCACAAGCGCCAGCTTGTGCCCGCTGCTTTTCTGTCGCAGAACTGGAACCCCTCCTACAGTGTGCAGGGCCGGACTTCAACCGCTTTCCGCACCTTCGCGATGCCGACATCAAGAGCGTACACGGTCGATAGGGATTGAAATGGTCGGATAAGTTTATGTTGGAGGCGGGGCTATGCCCCCAAAGCGCTAACTTAAGGAAGAATTCCTTCCGGTTTGCCCGTCATCCGATCACAATCGCGGATTGGACCCTCCCCAAGCTACGGTAAACACAACGCGACTTTCAGCGGCCTACCATATCCAGCAGGACAAGGCCGAATGCACTAAGCTGAAGTGGCTGGTCGTACCTGGCCGAACAGCAACCATTTACTCCGCCGGATTAGGGATATCGGGTCGAGCTATCCACTGTACGAAGAAATCCTGGCGAGCCGTTCACGCTTTGTGGCGAGTCAGGCAATGCTGCTTGTTCCTGCAGGGAAATGACATCCTTCAACTCTTCGACAAAATCCTCCGCCCAGACCCTGGAAGGCAGAGCTGGAGTCGATCATCTCAATGTTGATTCGTATCTAATTTCCCGGCTTCCGGACGTTGCCCTCCAGCACATTATGGCAGTGGTATCTGGTAGAGGTTGCGGTGCACGCTGACACGAGAAAACGCGTACACCATAAGGATCATAGGCAAACGAGATGTGGGAAATACCCTCGACGTCAAACTTTCGAACAACCGGTAGATCCGACAAATCTTTCTCGCGATCCACCCCGTCAGACGGAAAGTTGGGAGTAGGCCGGCCAGGGGGTCTGAGCAATTGCAAATACGTTGCTGCCTTCGCCGCTGCCCTCGGCCCGGATCCTCAAGAAGAAAAACTTGTCATCATGCGACCATGCCGCATCGCAGTATGTACAGATAAGAACCGGCGTCCGATCCGCTCTAGTCCGCCTGCGCAACTTTCGTAATTTCTGGTAGCGTCGCGCCGGGCTCCGTCTCCCGTGCGTCCACTACCGCGATGGCGACAACGTTCACGATTTCCTCCACTTCGGCGCCGCGCGGCAACAAATGCACGGGCCGAGTCATACCCATGAGGATGGGGCCAAGCGTCTCGGCGCCGCCGATCGTGGTTAGCAGCTTGCAGGCAATGTTGGCGGATGCGAGGTCGGGGAACACCAGCACGTTGGCGCCGCCCTTCAGCGAACTGAAAGGATAGGTCTGCTCAAGAATTTCGGGGGAGACGGCCGCATCGGCCATGATCTCTCCATCCACGATTAGGGTTGGGTCGGCCTTGTGGAGCAACTCCACTGCCTTCCGGACCTTGTCGCAGAATGGGTGCTTGGTGCTGCCAAAGCTGGAGAACGAAAGCATGGCAACCCTTGGTACTACGTCAAAGCGGCGAGCCTCCTGTGCGGCACACAGGGCGATTTCCACCAGGTCTTCCGCGGAGGGATCGACATTGACGCTGGTGTCGGCCAGGAACAACAAGTCTCCTTTGCGCGTGATCAAGGGGTAACAACCGGCGACCTTGTGCAGGCCTTCCCGCATACGGACAATCTGCAGGGCGGGGCGAATGGTGTCGGGAAAGTGCTGGGTGACGCCGGAAACCAGAGCATCGGCATCTCCCATGTGCAGCATCATCGACGCGAAAATGTTGCGATCGTCGATAAGCGCGTGCGCTTCGCTAAGCGTCACGCCACGACGCTGACGCAGGCGGAACAGTTCCTGGATGTAGCGTTCGCGAGAAGGCGATGCCGCTGGATCCACGATCTCCGCATCTTTCAGATTCAATCCAAGCTCAGCGGTTTTGGCATGAATGATTGCAGCTTTGCCGAGCAGGATGGGCGTGGCTATCTTCTCTTCCAATATCGAGTGACATGCGCGCAGGATTTTCTCGTTGTCTCCTTCGGGAAAAACAACATGCTTGGGTTTGGCCTGGGCTTTTTGAATCATCATGCGCGAGATCTCGTGGGCTTTGCCCAGATGACGCTGGAGTTGTTCGCGGTATTCCCTAATGTTGACGGGCTCCTGGGCCACTCCAGCTTCCATCGCTGCCTGGGCTACGGCGGAGGACTCCCACACCAGCACGCGTGGATCAAACGGCTTGGGAATCAGGTAGTCGGTACCGAACTTTAGCCGCGCGACGCCGTAGGCGCGGCACACTGAGTCGGGTACATCCTCTTTCGCGAGATTCGCCAAGGCGCGGGTGGCTGCCAGCTTCATCTCTTCATTGATCGTGGTGGCGCGCACATCCAGGGCACCGCGGAAAATGAACGGGAAGCCCAGCACATTGTTCACCTGGTTGGGATAGTCGGAACGCCCGGTGGCCATGATGACGTCATCGCGACTTGCCATGGCCTCTTCGTAGGTGATTTCAGGATCCGGATTGGCCATGGCGAAGACGATGGGGCGAGCAGCCATCGACCGCACCATGTCCGGCGTAATTGCACCTTTTACGGACAGGCCGAGGAACACGTCCGCGTTCTCCATGGCTTCGGCCAGAGTGCGGAGGCTGGTGTTGATCGCGAAGCGCTCTTTGTAGGGATTCATGCCGGCGCTGCGGCCCTTGTAAATCACTCCCTTGGTGTCGCACAGAATTACGTTCTCGCGCCTGGCGCCCAGACGCACGTAGTGCTCGGCGCAAGCAAACCCCGCGGCCCCAGCACCGTTCACCACGACACGAACCTTGCTAATGTCCTTGCCGACAATTTCCAAGCCGTTGAGCAAAGCTGCCCCGGAGATGATGGCGGTGCCATGCTGGTCATCGTGAAAGACCGGAATCTTCATTGTTTTTTTCAAGGTCTCTTCGATGTAGAAACACTCCGGCGCCTTGATGTCCTCCAGGTTGATGGCGCCGAAAGTGGGCTCCAGCAACTGGCAGACCTTGATGACTTCGTCGGGATCATGACTGTTAATTTCAATATCGAAGACATCCACGTCGGCGAAGCGTTTGAATAGAACGGCCTTGCCTTCCATGACAGGTTTGCCGGCGAGGGCGCCGATGTCGCCTAGTCCGAGGACCGCGGTTCCATTGGTCACGACCGCGACCAGGTTGCCGCGGGCCGTGTACTTGAAAGCATCGTGCGGGTCCCGTTGGATTTCCAGACACGGATCTGCCACTCCGGGGGTGTAGGCCAGGCTTAGATCGCGCTGCGTGCGGCACGGCTTGGTGGGAGTAACTTCAATCTTTCCTGGGCGTGCGCCGAAGTGGTAGTCGAGCGCTTGCTGTTTAGTAACCATTATGTGCTCCTCGCTTATTTCTAACGCCTGCGGAACAAATCGGGCTTTGATGCCTGGCCCCTGGAAGGAGATTCCCCGTAGAGACGGGGCAAGCCCCGTCTTTCCACGGCGAATCGCCCATTGAAACTATGGCCCCTTGCTAGTAGTCGGGCGGTGATGTAGCTCACCGTTTGGAGTGAGTTTCCCCGGCCCGCCTGACCCGGTATGTGAGCGGCGTCACACTGGCGTGTGTCTGGCAGCACAGCCAAGCGTTTCATGCAGACGGAAACTGACTTCAGACGAGGCCGGCTCAAACGGGCTGGTAAACTGCGCAAGATGCAAGCCACGCCAGCGAGCCGGGCCCGAGGTAGTTACAGGAGGCTGGTTCATGCTCTCGCCATACGGAATGGAGATTGTAGAAAGCTGCATTACATGCAAGCTGCGCACGGATCGCATTTTCTGCGATCTGCCTGCGACCGCGCTGCAGGCTTTTGAAAACATCAAGTACGCGACCGCATATCCCCAGGGAGCTGTCCTGTTTGTAGAAGGGCAGATGCCGCGCGGCATTTTTGTGCTCTGCAAAGGCACGGTAAAGCTCTCCATTAATTCCCCGAGCGGCAGAACGATCATTGTGAAACTTGCCGAGGCCGGGGAAGTGCTGGGGTTGAGCGCCACCATCTCCGGCAAGCCTTACGAAGTGACAGCGGAAACGATCGATCCCTGCCAGGTCAATTTCGTCAAGCGCGATGACTTTCTTCACTTTCTGAAAAATGATGTGGAAGTCTGCTTCAAAGTAGCAGAGCAGTTAAGCGAAAAATATCACACTGCTTGTAAGGAAGCGGGCGCGCTCGGACTGTCACACTCCGCCGCCGAGAAACTCGCTAAGTTGCTTCTGGAATGGAGTTCTAAGAACGGAGATGCCGCCAAAGCGGAGCCCCGGTTGAAGCTTCGGCTCACCCACGAGGAAATCGCACAGATGATCGGGACTTCGAGAGAGACAGTTACCCGGCTGTTTGCAGAGTTGAAAAAGCGTCAGATCTTGCTGTCAAAAGGCTCGACGCTGGTGATTCGCAACACGGCGGCGCTACGCGACATCGCCAACCACAACTAGCGGATGGAGTGCCGGGCGTCCCCGTCCGTCCCACCACCGTAGGACTCATCACGCGGTCACTGGAAAACGTCGCCCCTGCCCCAATACCATACATTCACAAAGACTTAAGACTCGTGACCGGGATCACAATTCCAAGTGATGAGAGTCACCGCTGGACGGCCTGTTCTCTTCTATTGTTGCGCCATGGGTGGGCGGCAGAGCCCCGGTTCACCTAGGCAGCCCGTGGTGCAAGTATGTTTTGTATCAGGTGTATGCCTTCAGGCATACCGTAAGTGCCGTGTTATGAGGGCGCCTTTAGGCGCTGGTTTTGGGCGCTGGAGTTTCACCACAGGCTGCTAGGGAAGGAAACCGCAAATGGCATCGTCAAACGGCAACGGGCAACATTCAAATCAGGTAAACCAGAGCAAACCGCGATTGATTTTCTGGGAGTTGACCAAAGGCTGCAATCTCCGCTGCATCCATTGCCGGGCCACCGCGACGGAGCTGAGTTCTCCCTCCGACCTTTCAACCCAGGCTGCACGCGATATCATCGATCAAATAGCGGCCGTGTCCACTCCTATCCTGGTGCTCAGCGGTGGCGAACCGCTCTTCCGCTCGGATATTTTCCAATTGGCGCGTTATGGCACGGACAAGGGTCTGCGCGTGGCGCTGGCTACCAATGGCACGCTGGTTACGAAGCACATTGCGCGCATGATCGTCGATAGCGGTGTACAGCGCGTCGCCATTAGCCTCGACGGTTCCGATGCGCTTATCCACGATACTTTCCGCGGCATTCCCGGTGCATTCGACGCCGCCATTGCCGGTTTCCGTAATCTGAAGAATCTGGGCATGTCGGTGCAGATCAACACGACGATCGCCCGCCACAATGCCCATCAGCTTCCGCAAGTACTCGAACTGGCAAAGTCGCTGGGAGCGGATGCGCTGCACACATTCCTGTTGGTGCCGGTGGGTTGCGGCGTGGATATCGCCGCCGAGCAGATGGTTCCACCGGAAGAGTACGAGCGGATGCTGAACTGGTTCTATGATCGCTCGCTCGAAGGTGGCATCGAGATGAAGGCGACCTGTGCGCCGCACTACTTCCGCGTGGTTCGCCAACGGCGCGCGGCGGAGCACCGTTCCGAGGCCGCGGCGGCTGCTGCTCACGCTGCACCGCCAGTCGTTGAAACCCCGCAGGATTCGCAGAGTTTCGGACCCAGCATCGGCCCCACCGAGATGGCGATGCCCGGCTCAACCGGCATCGAACTGAAACCGCATGGGGTAGGACATGCAGTGGGACACCCGGGAACGCATCCTTCCGACATGAACGCCGTGACCAAGGGATGCCTGGCTGGGACCGCCGTGTGTTTCATCTCTCATGAGGGCGAGGTCTATCCCTGTGGATACTTGCCGGCCCTGGCGGGGGACCTGAGAAAGCAGGCCTTCGCCGACATCTGGGCGAACTCGGTGGTGTTCAATCAACTGCGCGACACCAATAATCTTGAGGGAAAATGCGGCTGCTGCGAATTCAAAAACATTTGCCTGGGTTGCCGCGCACGCGCTTTTGCTGCTACCGGAAACTATCTCGACGAGGAACCGTTCTGCGTTTACCAACCGCAGGCGAAGGGTCTGAAAAAGGAAAAGGAGATTACGCCGGCGGAAGTCTCGGGTTGAACCGGGGCTTCCCTGATCGTCAAACGACCCTTCGCCACAGAGGCACAGAGAAAGCCCGCGCAAAACCATTCTTTGCGCTACTACAACCTTGGCCGTTAGCCCGTCGCTTGCATACATCCGATTTATTGAATGCTTGTCATTATTAACGACACCAATTAAACTACTTCCTTGATTAAGACCTTCGCGGACAAGAGCACGAAAGAGTTCTGGGCCTCGGGGAAAACCAGAGAATGCCCCCCGGCAAACCTGCGAAAAGCTTCCAGAAAGAAACTGGCCATGCTTGACTCAGCCGCGAGACTGGAGGACTTACGAATTCCTCCCGGCAACAGACTAGAAGAGCTGCAGCATGATAGGAAAGGCCAGCACAGTATTGCCATTCATGACCAATTCCGCTTGTGCTTTGTTTGGCGGGATGGCGATGCCTGCGACGTGGAGATCACGGATTATCACTAGATCCAGTGCACAACACGGTCCCATGACCGAAAACAGGAGAAGCAATCGTGAGTATCAAGAATGATGGTCTGGCGGGGTGGGCAGTACATCCGGGAGAAATTCTTCGGGAAGAGTTTCTGGAACCGATGGGCATCTCCGCTTACAGGTTGTCGGTGGAGCTTCGTGTTTCTCCCCCTACCGTCAACGACATTGTCAGGGAGAAGCGAGGGGTCACTCCCGAGATGGCCGCTCGTCTAGCTAGGTATTTCGGGACTTCCGAGCAGTTTTGGCTGAACTTGCAGGATGCCTTTGCAGTTCATCAGGTCAGGAAAAAATATTCCAAGGAACTCAAGGCGATAAAGCCTCTCGCTGCGGCTGCGGCCCGATAGCTAACTTTAGTCGGTCGGTCTGGCCTTGCCGACAGGCATCCGGTCGGGTTGAATCTTCTGCTACGGAAACGATCGAAATCGGCGGCTCTTTCATTTTCCAGCAGTACCGTTGAGGGGCCAAAAGACACGCGGCCAGAGTGATATCCCGCAATTTCGCCTCAACAAGCCCGGATTCCCTGCTCACCGAAACTTCCCTAACTTATTCAAACTACATGTAGATCACCCCGGCGCGCTTCTTTGGCACGGAGGGTGCCTTTCGTAGTGAGCAGCGTGCAGGAGATAAAGACGTGGAACCGGCTCTCATGGTCGTCGGCCTGAACTACCGTACAGCCCCGGTGGCAGTGCGGGAACGTTTCTGGATCAGCGAAAGCCAGCGCTGCGAAGCCTTGGTGCAGTTGTCACGGGCGGAAGGCATCGAAGAAGTCATTGTAATGGCCACCTGTAACCGCACTGAGTTTTGGCTGTGGGCTGCCGATGTCACGCTGGCCGCGAACTCGGTTATGCGGCTGCTGGGCGCCGAATATGGACTCAAGCTGTGCGAGTGGAAGCACTTCTACCGCCCGCTGGATGAAGCGGCGCTCCTGCATATCTTCCGGGTCGCATCCAGGCTCGACTCCATGGTGGTCGGCGAGCCACAGGTTGTTTCCCAGGTGAAAGAGGCTTGGAAGCAGGCGCAGCAGGTGGGGACAACGGGCCGGTTCCTCGATGCCGTGTTGCAGAAGGCGCTTACCGTCTCTGAGCGCGTGCGCAGTGAGACGGCCATCGGTAACGCGGCGGTTTCGATTCCTTACGCCGCGGTGGAACTGGCACACCAAGTTTTGGGCACGCTGGAAAACAAGAAAGTGCTTCTGCTGGGCGCGGGCCGGATGAGTGAGATCTCCGCCCGTGAGTTGCTCAAACATGGCGTTGGCTCCGTCCGGGTGAGCGTCATCAATCGCACCATCGAGCACGCGGCGGAACTGGCCGCGAAGCTCGGCGGGATTGCGATCCCGTTTGAGGAGCGCTGGCAACACATGGCGGACGCCGACATCATCATCAGCTCGACATCCTGTCCGCACACGATTCTCAGTCGCGAGGACGCCGATCTTATGGTCCGAGGGCGCAAGGATCGTCCGCTGGTGATCGTGGATATCGCGATGCCGCGTGATATTGACTCCGGGGTGCGCGACGTCAAAGGCGTTTTCCTCTATGACCTTGACGACCTGGAAAACGTGGCGGACAACAATGCGGGAGAGCGCGAGGCTGCCGCCGCCGACGCACAGAAAATTCTATTGGCCGAGGCGCACGGCTTCCGTCGCAAGCTGATGGCGGAGCGTGTAATGCCCACCATCATGGCACTGCGCCTGCATCTGGACCAGATTTGCCGGCAAGAACTGGATGCCTTTCGACAAGAGAACGGGCCTTTCTCCAAGGACCAGGACGAAATGTTAAATGCAATGATGTCCCGGATGACGCAGAGGATCGCAGGGTCCCTGGCACGTGAACTCAAGGAGCTTCCAGAAAAAGTGCAGCAGGAACAGATGACCACAGCGTTGCAGCGGCTGTTCCACCTGCAAACCGCCGAACAGGCGATTGCCGGCACCAGATCGGCGTAGCGAAGAGCGCGCAGGGAATCAGTACGGGCCGATGATTCCGCCAATGTTGCGCGCAGCCGGCGGCTCTGGCCGCGCTTTCTTTTCCTGCGCCTCAATCATCTCGAGATACTTGTAGGCTGTTCCCGTATTGAAGAGCACAACCGTATCTTCGGCGCGGAAGAAGCCGCTGGCGCGCAGCTTCCGATAAGCAACAAGCGATGCGGCTCCTTCGGGCGCGGCAAACACGCCTTCCACGCTGGCCCAGTGCCGCGTGGCTGTCAGGATTTCCGCGTCGGTCGCTGCGACCGCGGTGCCATGGCTTTTTTTCAGAATGTCGAGGATCAGGTAGTCACCATACGATTTGGGCACGCGCAGGCCGGAGGCAAAGGTCGCGGCGCCGGTCCACATTTCGGAAGTGCTCTTCCCTGCTTCCCAGGCCTTCACAATCGGCGCGCACCCAGCCGCCTGCACGGTGATCATTTTCGGACGCTCGGAACCGATCCAACCCAACTCCTCCATCTCATCGAAGGCCTTCCACATTCCGATCATGCCCACGCCGCCGCCGGTCGGATAGATGATGCCTTGCGGAAGTTTCCACTCCAGTTGTTCGGCAACCTCGTAGCCCATCGTCTTCTTGCCTTCGACGCGGAATGGCTCTTTGAGGGTCGAGACATCGAACCAGCCTTCTTTCTCCTTGCGTTCGGCAACCATGCGGGCGCAGTCGCTGATCAGGCCGTCGACCAGCGTGACGTGCGCGCCGTAGTAATCGCATTCCATGCGATTGGCCATGGGCACATCTTTCGGCATGAAAATGTGAGCTTCGATGCCCGCCGCCGCCGCGTACGCCGCCAGCGCGCCACCGGCATTTCCGGCGGAAGGAGCGGCAAGCTTTTTCAGTCCATAATGTTTTGCCATCGTCACGGCTGTGGACATGCCGCGTGCTTTGAATGAGCCGGTGGGATTCAGGCCTTCGTCTTTGATGAAAACGCTCTGGTACTCGCGGCTGCGAAGCATGGGTGTGAATCCCTCGCCGAGCGTGACGGGCTTGGCGTCCGGCAGAACGTCGGCGTAACGCCACATGCTGGCCACGCGGCCCGATAGATCTTCGCGGCGCAACTTCCCCTTCAGGCTGGCGAGATCGTAGCGAACGTAAAGCACGCCGCCGTCTTTGGGGCAGACATTCTGCGGGCGGTCGACGGAGAGATGCTCTCCGCAGCGAGTGCATTCGAGGAAGGAAATTCGCATCGGTGGAAGGATAGCATTTCGGCTCTTAGCTCTTAGCTGTCAGCGCTAACTTTGAGCGGAACGCTGGAACTCATCGTGTGCATTCAATTAAGGATTGCGGGCGTAATGGCGCTTTTTCGGCAGGAATGCCTGTTGGCTGCTCGATGGATCGATGGCACAATTAGGTGCGGCCCTCAGTCTCCTAATGAATCAGAGTGACAGGCTCTTAATTTATCAACATTCGTAGTAAAGCGTTTCTGAATTTCTGAAGCTGTGATGAGGGTGGCGGAGGCGGAAGGAGAAAAGCATGATTAGGAGCTGTTTTGTTTTCTTACTCGTTTGCGGTCTCGTGATGATCGGATCAGTGTCGGCGCAGCAAAAGGACGCATCTCGTACCGGTTGGATCAGCGATGAGAGTTGCGGAACCCAACACACGAAACCCGGCCGCGCGGATTGCGTGCAGAAATGCTGGCGCGGGGGTGCTTCGGTGGGCCACCCGGAATGGAAACCCCAACGTGCCGTCTTTGTAGCAGACGATGATCAAACAATCTGGATTGTCGAAAATCCTGAAGCCGTTCAAAACTTCCCTGCGGCACACGTGGTGCTGGAGGCCAAATTCGATTCTGCGAAGAAGACGATTCACGTTGAGAAGATCGCCCCCGCTGCGCAGTAGATTTGCCCAAAGTTCGTCACGCAGGCAATCTCTTGAGCATCGCGTTCGCTCTCCGGAACCAAGGCCGTTCCCGCCGCCGCAGGTAGCCGGGCATGGTGGGTTTCTTATCGAGCACCTTCTGCGCCCATTCGCGGGCTTCGGCGTTTTGGCCTTCGGAGGCCAGCAGATCCGCGAAATTCAGGTAAGTCTCTGACAACGTCGACGTGATCGTCACTTGCCGGAAGAGTTTCTCGGCCTTTTCTTTTTGCCCGGTCTGGGCGTAGGCGTGGGCGAGCAATCCAGCCGCGCGCTGGAAATCGTAATCTGGCTCTTTGCCGACCACCCGTTCCAGGTCGGGTAACGCGGCTGCGGCGTCGCCTAACTGGATGGCGCAGACGCCGCGCCGGTAAAAGGGGTCGGGCGTATCGGCGCGGGCGGCAATGGCCTTGTCGAACGCTGCTCGCGCCGACTGAAGTTTGCCGTCGTCCATGTAAAGGTCGCCAAGTTCTTCGTGGTTCCCGGCCGACGGATTGTCGCGAATCGCAGCTTCCAGTTGGCCAATGCGCTTGCGCCGCGGAAACACTTTGAAGGACTGGCCGACAAGCCCAATGTCGGGCAGCGCTTCGACCGCGAGATAGATAATCGCGCCGAACGGGATAAACAGGATGATAAAAATCCAATAGGTATCCGGCCGCCGACGGATAAAGTGGACGATAGCCAGTCCCTGGATAAGGAAGCCCCACGGAAAAAGAAAACCTAGAAGTCCCATGCCAGTCTTAAGTCCTAGCGTGAGATTACACATTTGTGGAAGATGGAGAAAGTGACTGTCGGGTGGCATCCCGCATTACGCAGAGAGTTACGCAGAGCGAGACGCGGCCAGCCGCGTCTCTACAGGAGATTTATGTCGATCGAGAACGACGAACAACTGGACGACGAAGCGCAAATTCTGGCGCTGCACGAAGCTGGAGACAAGGCGCTGATGTCGGGCGATCTCGCCGTGCTGGCGCGGATCTTTGCCGACGATTACGTGCAGTACAACGAGGCCGGCGTGGCTTTCACTAAACAGGATGTACTAAACAATTTCCGGACGGGAGCGATTCGTTATCCGTCGATTGTTTCCACCGGGCGTAGGATTCGCGTTTTCGGAGTTACCGCGGTCGTGCATGGCTCGGAATCGGATGAAGTGGAAGTCAACGGAGATCGGTTTACCGTGCGCTACGTTTATCTCGACGTCTTACGGAAATGCGATGGGGAGTGGAAGCTGGTGGCGTCGCAGTTGGCTAGGCCGGTGGAGTGAGGTGGCAGACGCGCTGCGACCTGCTGGCGACAACTCAGACGATCTTGGTAAAATTCGCTCGTGCGCCCGCCTGTAGTCCGGTTTGTCAATCCGATCCGAATCGACAAACTCACCAAAGTTGTGCAGATACGCGGGGTAGACACTTACGTTCACTGGAGCGTCTTCCTTGTTGCGGCGCTGATGCTCGCGAATGTTGGCAGCCGGCCAGGAGTGACGCTGGTTGGATTGGCCTCCTATCTGAGCGTGCTTCTTATTCACGAGGTAGGTCACTTGGTTGCTGCACAGCGCCTTGGATGCAAGGTTAACTCGATCAAACTCTATCCGGTTTTCGGCGTTACCTGTTTTGAGATTCCGTGGACTCGATTGGACCATTGCGTAATCGCGTGGGGCGGAGTATTGGCGCAGGCTGCGGTGGCAATTCCCTTGGTCGTGTGGGTGTCAATGTTCGGATATACGCGAATCGATGCGATCAATGCAATCTTTGCAATTCTGGGGTTCTTCAGCCTGGCTGTTGCGCTATTCAACCTTCTCCCCGTTCCACCTCTCGACGGAGCTACAGCGTGGGGACTATTGCCTGCACTTCGAGCTCGGAAGCGAATTCTTTAGAGCCATTCAAATGAAGATGCACGCGGATGGCAACTCGCCGAGCTACGCTCGGGACGAGCGGGGCACCCGTCCCTCCACAAACTCTACTCCGCGGCGCGCAGGCGGTTCTGCCAGTGCGACCAGAGGAACCAGGCGATCCCGCCCAGCAACAAAACGCCGATGATCACGTCGAATTGATGGAAGTACTTGCCTAGCGAGCGCCAGTTCTCGCCTAGTTTCATGCCAAAGTAGGCTAGCGCGAAACACCAGGGCCACGATCCTAAGAAGGTATAGATGTGGAATTTGCCGCGCGGCATGCGGGCGATTCCGGCGGGCAGCGCGATGAATGTTCGGATCACGGGCAGCAAGCGCGCAATGAATACGGCCATGTCTCCCCAGCGCAGAAAGAATCGATCGGCCCAATCGAGTTCACGGCGGCCCATCAGGATCCAGCGTCCGTAACGCTCGACCAGCGGACGCCCGCCGTAGCAGCCGATTTCGTAGGCCACCAGCGATCCTAGATTGCATCCGATCGCGCCGGCCGTTGCCGCCCAGACCAGCTTCATCGTGCCGGTATAGACGAGGTAGCCCGCGAAAGGCATGATCAGCTCGGAAGGCAGCGGAATACACGCGGACTCAATGGCCATAAGCAGCACGATGCCGGAATAGCCGGTCGCCGCCACGATGGAATGAATGAAGACGAAAAGTAGTGTGAGGATTTTCTCGGTCATGCGATCAGGGTTGCGGGTTGACGAGAAGCAGGTCCTTCGCTTCGCTCAGGATGACAACTGTAGCCGGAAAATCTATCAACACGCGTCAGAACGCCCCTTCCTGCGTAAAGCTGAAGCCGGGCAAAGTTACGCCATCCGCCGATTTGGCGACCTTCACTTTCACGACCGGAGCGTCGGGCGCGGTGACATCGGCGGGCCGCAGTACCGCGTATTGCGTGAACACTTCGCTGTAGACCTTGGTGACAAGATGATCCTGGCCGGTTGCATCCTGGCGCCAGACTTGTCCGAGTTGGATGTTCTTCACGGCCACAAGTTTTTCCTTTCGTTCTCAGAGTACTCACCTCGCCGCCAACCCGTCAATCGTAGCGGAGTTGCCTTTCGCAATGTGTGGCCGCCGCACGCCAGCGGCTTTGTTACCATGAACCCCTGCCCAGGAGGAAACCGATGCCCCGCGGAAATATGCCGCGTCAACCCAGTCGCAGCGGACGACAGGAAGGTGCGCGCCTGGCGAAGGGTGCGCTGTTGAAGGGTGTGCCATTGCAGGACACACCATCGTCGAAGGCTGCAACATCAAAGAATACGGCTGCGCGTCCCGCCGCCGGTCGAGCGTTGCTGAACACTGGGAAGACGCCGCAGGCTGCGGTCCTGAAAAAAAAATTTGCATCTGGAAGGAAAGACGCGGCAAGCCGCTTCTCTACTTATGATCCTTTGGCGCCTGAGCGTGTGCGCCAGATTATCGCGGGCCTTGATCATCTCTATCCCGAAATGACTTGCGCTCTCACTCACCGAAGCGCATGGGAATTGCTGGTGGCTACGATTCTTTCGGCGCAGTGTACCGACGTGCGGGTGAACATGGTCACGCCCGTGCTTTTTGAAAAATATCCGACCGTGCAGGATTTCGCGGGGCTAGAGCCGGAACAGTTGGAGCCGGACATCCGCTCGACCGGCTTCTTCCGCAACAAGTCGAAGTCGGTGGTGGGTGCGGCGCGGAAGGTGGTCGCGGACTTTGGCGGGAACGTGCCACAGACGATGGAGGAATTGGTGAGCCTCCCCGGTGTGGCGCGGAAAACGGCGAACGTGGTGCTTGGGACGTGGTTTAAGAAGAATGACGGGGTGGTCGTGGATACGCACGTGACGCGGATTTCACGGCGGTTGGAACTGACGAAGCAGGAAGACGCGAAGAAAATTGAAGAGGATCTGATGCGGATTATCCCCCGGGAACGCTGGACCGACTTTTCTCACGAAGTGATCTGGCACGGGCGGAAGCTCTGTGTGGCGCGCAGTCCGAAGTGCGCCGATTGCGCTCTGGAGAAGCTGTGTCACGCCGCGGACAAGACTTGGTCTACGGTTGAGATTCACTCGCAGTCTTAGGGTCGGCGGCGTACGAGGAGAGGCCGAGCTGGGCTGGGCTGGGCTTGGCTTGGTTTGGTTTGGTTTGGACGGGCGAGGGCGCCCGTCCCTACACGAGCAAAGGCCTTAGCCGCCGGTGTAGGACAGTTCTACTACGGTGCAATCGTCGTTGAGCGGCGTGCCTCCGCAAAAATCGGCGACTGCAGTGAAAACGTCCTCCATCGACGCACTCTTCCCGGCTACGTCTTCGAGGCGCTCGCTGTCGAACATATCTCCGTGGGCATTTTCGGCCTCAGTGACGCCATCGGTCACCAGGATCAACCGATCCCCCGGCCGCATCTGGCAGCGGTCGCTCGAGTAAGTCGCATCCGCCAACAGGCCTACCGGCAGGTTGCCGTGGGATGGCCGGAGCACTTCGTTGCCACAGATCCACACCGGCGGAACGTGTCCGCAATTGACGTATTCGAGATCACCGTCGCTGCGCAGGCGCGTGATGATCATGGTCGCGTATTTCTCGCCGATGTGCTTGTAGGTGAAGAAGCGATTGACGGCGTCGACGATTTCCACGAGTGGCATGCCTGAAATGAGTTGCGAGTAGACCATCCCCTGGAGAATGGAGGCGAGCAGCGCGGCTGAGACTCCTTTGCCGCTGACGTCGGCAAGAACAACGGCCAGGCCTTGGGGCGTGTTTACGGCTTCAAAGAAATCGCCTCCGATTTCTTTACAAGACATATTGCGTCCGTTCACCTTCGCAAAAGGGACCTCGGGCAGGGTTACCGCTAACAGACGCTGCTGAATGGAGGCTGCAATCGACAGCTCCTGCTGGTAACGGCGGCCGGCTTCTTCGGCCTGCACCAGGCGCGCGTTCTCGACCAACTGCGCAGCTTCAGTCGCGATCGCGCGCAGAATATCGTGGCTGACGCTGGTGATATCACGCGAGGCAAAGCGGGAGTCCACATAGAGCGCCCCCATCACTTCTCCGCCGGCCGGCTGCTCGGCACGAGTCGTCTGCACCATCGGCTTGCGCAACGGCATACAGATCACGGTTCGCAGGTCGAAGGCGACGATGCTTTGCCGCTGCTGCACATCGAGCATCTGACTGGTGTCGGTGATCAGGTATTCGGAATTCGCGGTTAACGCACCGTCGAGCACCGATCGAGAAATCGTCTTGTCGTCGAGCAGCGGCTCACCCTTCGAGTTACGTCCGGCGCCAAGCGTCAGGTTCCCTTCGATATCGCGAAGGAAGATGTAGCCGCGTTCGGCACGCGTCAGTTTCAGCGTGGCCTCGAGCAGCGTAACCAGGATTTCATCGAGCACGCCGATGGTGTTCAGCTTGCGCGCCGCTTCCATGAACAACGTGAGTTTCTCGAGGTCGCTGGCCTCCGGGGCGATCTGGATGCCCGAGATCTGGCTCAGGAACTCCCGCGCCGTGTTCGAGGTCGTGTGCAGTGGATGGAAGATCAGGTAGGCAATATCGCGTGCGCCAAATTCCAGCCGGTCGTTGCGTTGGAGCTTGTGCCGGTCAACCTTCTCGCCATTGACAAAGGTGCCGTGCTTGCTGCCTAAGTCCACGAGAAAAAATTCGCCGTTTTCTGAAACGATCGTCGCATGCTCGCGGGACACGCGCGGATCGGCGATCACCAGGTCGCGGTCCACCTTGCGGCCCACGGTGTAAGGAGTGTGATTCAGCGACAGCGTCTGCTGATCATTCCCCTGTACAAAGATCGCGATGGGAAAAATGCTGGATATGCCCGAATGCGACGAAACCGACATGTACCCTGGACTCTCCTGCGGCCATCATGTCAGCAAAAAACGCCAGCGCCTGACACGGGCTCCCAAGCATTCTACGACGAGCGCGGCCCTGCTGATGCAGTAAAAGTCTTCTGATAATAGTGGACCAGCATCAGGGCAGCCACTGCCACGGGGATCTGAGGCACCGTCCAGGCAGGGATTGCCCAAGCCCGCTCGACCGTCTCTAGGGGCAAAACGAAGGAAAGCCCGGCCAGAACTGTGCTCGAGAACCACGGCCACACCAGCAATGCGGCAACCATGGTCAGGATGACACGGCTGACGACGTTTTTTTCCCAGATCGATCTTCGGTCTCGGGCTATAACAAGGATGGCGGGAAGCAGCAGCACCTGATTGTAGAGAGAAAAAGTGGGCACCGTGAGTACGGTCAGCGCCATCACGAGACAGGTGGATGACTGGAATGCGCCGGTATTTTCCGGCTGTTTACGCCGCTTCCAGCAAACTAGCGCGGTGGTTCCCGCAAACAGCACTTCCAGAAGTCTGCCCCAGGGAGAGGGGAGGACCGCCTCCAGCAGCGGGACTGCCTGGGTGTAGCGCCAGTACTCGCCGGCCGCGTGCCAAAAACGGCCGATCCAGTGCGGCAGCCACCACTCCGAAGCGGCGCAGAGAACTGCCATGGTGCCTAGAAACGAAGCCGCCCAGCGATAGCGGCGTCTCAAGTCACCGAGGCTCCATATACCGAGCCATAGCAGCAGAGGCAGCACGAGTTGAGGCTTGATGGTCGCCAGGGCCAGCACAATACCCGCGGCAACGGGGCGGCCCGCAACCAGCAGCGCCATCGCCACCGCGCACATGGCGGCAACCAGCAGAGTTAGTTGCTGGAGTTTGAGACCCTGCAACACGGGCACACTGCCCAGGGTTAAGGCCAGCATGGCGGCCTGAACCGAAGGAGCGACCGGCCAACTTAACACACGAAGCCAGAGAGGAACGCTGGCTAACGTCACGCCTACCAGAATCCAGAAGAACGATCGTTGCACAACTCCGAAGCCAAGATGGACTGTAGGCGCCAAATAAAAAACGACGTACGCGGGATAAGCGAAAGCTTGCTGGTCTTTTGGATCCGCGGGACGGGAAGGATCGAGGGGGCGGCCGTAGTATCCGGCTTGAATCTCGCGCGTAACTTCGGGGCTGTACGGGTCTCGGCCATGCAGCAGAAGTTCCTGAGCCCCGATCCAGCGGGGATAGAGGTCAGAAAGATTTCCACGCGGGTTGCCGTGTGCAGCCGCATAAATAACTTGATGAGCCACAAGCACGCGCTGGACATACAACCATCCGCCAACTGCGGAGAGCACCGCCGCCAGTACCAACCATATCTGTGAACGGAAAGGGTTGGAACAAATCATGCTCATGCTGGCACCTCCGCTGGAGCGGGGGCAAGAACCAGCCTCAGATAGAGCCACAGCAAAACCAGAGAAAACCAGAAATAACGATCGACAACCAACCACAAGAGCATATGAAGCGGAGCGAGGAACATGAGCACGACGAGCAAAAATACCCATGCATCGAGCTTCTTTTCTTTCTCTCTCACATCAACCGTTCGGGAAAGCAAGCAGAGTGACATCGGAAGCAGCAGACAGAGGTCGTACACAAGCGCATGAAAGCTGACCAGGATGGTAGTGACCGCAGCCAGACTGGACAAGTAGATGATGGAGTCTCGCCCGTGGTGGATCCGGCGCATAGCTACCAAGAACACAACCACCGACGAGGCGCAGATGAGCAGGGCGATTACCGCTCCTGACGAGATGAATCCAGGCACCAGCTGTTCGACCAGACCACGGAGGTTCGGCACAGATTCCGGGCCAAAAGCGCGAGCAGCAGGCGTCCCTTCCAGGCGGAGAACAAACCGAGCGTAGTCGAGCAGGCCGCGCCACCCCACGATGACCACGGAGATGCCAGCCAGAACAAAAGCCACCGGTACGAAGCCGACGAAAACACGCCAACGCCTAATCGCAAGGAGAACAACCAAAGGCAGGGCAAGTTGAGGCCGGAAAAGACACGCAGCCAAAAGCGCACCGGCCACCGCGTCATTCCCTCGATCAAGGCGAATGACCGCAAGCACGAAAAGGAGCAGCAACAGAATCATGTCTTGCCCTTGAATTATGCCCATTGCCACAGGGTAGAATGCGGTGGCGCCAAGGCCCAATATAAGGGGTGGGACAGCCGCGAACTGCGAAAAGTGTCTTCTCAAAAGGGTTACGCTCACTGCCAGCATGATCAAGTTGAGCGCGGTCCAGAGGAGATAGGCCGGCCAATACTCCAACCGCGTGAAGGGGAGGAACAAAAGGGCTTCGAACGGCGGGTGATTGAATGGCAGCGGTCCTTGCCGGATGGGGACGTGCGTAAACGTGAGTTGCATCCGGTATTGAGTTGCCAGATTGTAAAGAGTGGAAGCCTGGCCGCTTCGGAGAAGGCGTGCGGCGGTGTAGAAGATGGTGAAATCCTGGTATCCATTCTTCAGCAACGGCATCACTCGAAACAGCAGGGTGAGGTTGCAGAACGTCATCGCCAGCAGAAAGGCCGCGACCAGAAACTTGCGCTTTTGGACGAACGCAGTCATAGAAGCTTTTGCAGAAGCCTGATTCTATAATCCCGGCAATGGCTATGCGTGGAATTTCTGGGTTCGGCAGCCGTCGTGTGTTTGCCGCCGTGTTGCTGTTCGGCCTGCTGGCGATGACGGCGCGCAACGCGGTCGATCCCGATCTCTGGTGGCATCTGCGCACCGGGCAGTGGATCGTGGAAGCCGGCCAAGTCCCTCACTCCGACCCTTTCTCGTTCACTCGCGCCGGTCATGCCTGGGTGTCGCATGAATGGCTGACGGAGGTCGTGTTTTACGAACTCTGGAAACGCGGTGGCGCTGCGGCGCTGATCGTGTTCTCCGCGATGATTACGACGGCTGGTTTTATGCTGCTTTACCTGCGCTGTCCCGGGAAGAAGCAATGGGCAGCCGCAGCGACGGCGTTCGGTGCTTTAGCTTCAGCTCCCTCCTGGGGCGTACGGCCGCAGATGTTTACTTTTACGCTGGCCAGCCTGCTTCTATGGCTGGTCCAGGCTGGCGAGGAGCGTCCGAGACTCCTTCTTTGGGTACCGCCGCTGTTTCTGCTATGGCTGAATCTGCACGGCGGATTCGCGCTCGGCCCCACACTGTTGTTGGCGTATGGTGTCGGCCTGCTTATGGAGACGGCCTGCGGCAACACACCCTGGCAGCAGACTCGTCCCATCCTCTTGCGGGTGCTGCTGCTTCTGCTGGTTTGTTTGGCGCTCGTGCCTCTCAACCCCAGCGGCGCCCAACTCTATCGTTATCCGTTCGATACTTTACGCTCTCCGGGGATGCGGTCGTTCATTGGCGAGTGGCGCTCACCGGATTTTCATGAATGGCTCTATCGTCCATTCTTACTGATATGGCTGTTGGTTCTGGCCGCACTCGCCAGTTTCCGCTCGCGGCCCAGGGGACGTGTGATCGTACCCCTGCTCCTGACCTCTTTCGCGGCTCTGGATGCCGTCCGCCACATACCAATTTTCGTTTTGGTGGCGATACCGGTGATCGCCGCTGCCCTCCCGGCTGCTTCAACGTCCTACGCGGTCTGGCAACGGCGTCCAGACTCTTTGCGGTCCAAGCCACTTTTCAACGGGGCGGTTGTCGTTCTGCTGGCGGTCCTGGCATTGGTGAAGTGGGTCAGTCTTTCCCGCAACCAAAATGCCCGCGAGGCGGAGCAGTTTCCCCAACAAGCTGTCGCGTTCTTGCGGGCCAGCGACCAACCCCGGAGAATTTTCGTTTACTACGACTGGGGAGGATATGCGATCTGGAAACTCTATCCCGAATATCGTGTATTCGTGGATGGCCGGGCCGACCTCTATGGCGACGACCTAATGCATCAGTTTGAGACTGCCGTGCAGTTCCGCACCGGCTGGCGAGACATTCTTGATAGCTGGAAAGTCGAGGCGATACTTGTGCCCCCTTCCTGCGCGCTGGCTCAAGCCCTCCTTCTGGACTCCAATTGGCATACTGCATTCAGCGACTCTAAGGCGATGATCCTGTTCCGGGCACACGCCGCCGTCGAAAATGCTGCCACTTCTAAAGGACCGCTCGTCAGAGGGACAAGAAAGTGAAAAAATGTTTCCCAGAGCCATCCCGAATCTGCGAAACTAAGGCGCGTACAGGGATTGGTTCCAATGCGCGTCCCGGGGCAACAACGTAAGTCCGGATTTGTTCCGGAAGGAGAGGAATGAACCGAAGCCGTTTGCTGATGATCGGAGGCTTGGCGCTGGCTCTCGGCCTGCTCGCCAGCTACACCGTCTATACCCGGCTGCGGAACTTCGCGGGTTCAGCCGGCAATGAGCTCGGAGTGCAGGTCGTGGTAGCGGCCAACGATATTCAGGTCGGAGTCAAGTTGGAAGCTCACGATATCCGCGTGATCACTCTCCCGCAATCGGCGGTTCCTCCGGGGGCTTTCTCCGCAACCTCTAAGGTTGTGGGGCGCGGCGCAGTTCTGCCGATGAGCAGCGGCGAATTTATTCTTCCGGGCAAGCTGGCGGCGATAAACGCTGGAGCTGGACTGCCCTCAATGATCCCGCCGGGAATGCGCGCTGTTTCGGTGCGCGTCAACGATGTAGTTTCGGTGGCGGGCTTCGTGCAACCGGGTACGCGCGTGGATGTGCTGGCTACCGGTGGTCTAGGTGGCAACGACCGGCAGACGACGACCGTCCTCGAAAACGTCGCGGTCATCGCCGTGGGCAAGAGCCTGGACCGAAACGCTTCCGCGGATGGGCAAACCGCCCCGGTGATTACGCTCCTGGTTTCTCCCGACGACGCGCAGAAGCTGGCCCTGGTTTCGCAGGAAGGACGGATTCAGCTGTCTTTGCGCAATCCGCTGGACACTAAAAAAGGAGGCATCGGCGCGACCCGGACCAGTTCGCTGTATCTGGGCGAAGCACCGGCAAGAACCGAGCCGAAACCCAGGATTCGCAAGGTGGCGGCCAAAGTTCCGGCATCGGCGCCGGCGCCCTACGCGGTAGAAATGATCCGTGGCAGCAAACGGGATGAAATTAAATTTGAAGAAAAAAAGTTTTGAGCCGTCCATACCGCAATTATTTGCGTCCCCACATTTTCTCGATGGACGCTTTCGACGGATTTGTTCGTGCCACCTCGCAGAGGTCCGAATTCATGAAAGCTAATAAGCTGGTCGCAGCCGCTTTACTTCTAGGCACGGCAACCATATTCGCGACAACAGTGTTCGCCCGCACCGGGGTTCCCGACGGCAATCCGCAGGCCGCTCCGGCAGCGGCTTCGGCTTCTTCTCAGAACGCCGCTCCTCAAAACCAGGACAACGCGCCCGCCGCGCAACCCTCGACCACGACCACCTCTGCATCGGGTCAGAGCGTTACTCCGGGTGCTGCTCCGCTGCGCGTGATGGTGGGCAAGTCGCTTCTGATTAACACCACGGAAAGGCTGAAGCGCGTCTCGGTTACCGACCCCACCGTGGCGGATGCGCTGGTGGTCACGCCAACGCAAGTCCTGGTCAATGGACTCGCTCCGGGCGAGGTTTCACTGCTGATCTGGGACGAACTGGAGCGCTCTCGCAGCTTCGATCTTCGGGTGGATGTGGATATCACTGCGGCTTCGGAAGAAATGCATCGCCTTTTTCCGGAGGAGCAGATCAACGTGACGCCTTCGCGTTCGGCGATTGTTCTCTCGGGTCACGTAACTACTGAAGACGTCTCCAAGCACGCAGGCGCGCTGGCCTCGGCGTATTCCAAGAATGTCGTCAACGTGCTGACCTTCGGCCCAGTCGGGGCGGATGAAGTCCTTCTGGAAGTGAAGTTTGCTGAGGTGGATCGCACGGCTCTGACCCAACTCGGCGTGAATCTGTTTTCCACCGGCGCTGGAAACACCCTCTCCGGCATCACTACCGGCCAGTTTGGCGGGACCAAGATCGGGGAGCTTTCCGATTCGACAGCAGGCTCGGGCCCGCTTACCAGTACGACGACGATAAATGACTTACTCAACATGTATTTCTTTAACCCTCAGATTCATCTGGGCGCAGTGATCAAGGCTCTGCAGGCGCGAAATCTATTGCAGATACTGGCCGAGCCCAACCTGATCGCGGTCAACGGCAAGGAAGCCAGCTTTCTGGCCGGAGGAGAATTTCCGTTCCCTGTGGTGCAACCCGGTGCAGGCGGAATCTCAACCGTCACAATTCAGTTTCGCGAGTTTGGCGTACGGCTAAAATTCACCCCGGTCATTCAGCCGAACGGCAACATCCACCTGCACGTCGTTCCCGAGGTGAGCACGCTGGATTTCGCTAACTCCGTCACCGTTTCCGGAACCACTATACCCGCCATTAGTACGCGCAAGGCGGACACTGAATTTGAATTGCAGGATGGCCAGAGCTTCGTCATAGCGGGCTTGATGGATAACCGGGTCACGGATATTAACAACAAAGTTCCATGGCTGGGCGATGTCCCGATCCTGGGCAATTTCTTCAAAAGCAAGAGCGCGCAAAAGAGCAACTCGGAGTTGATGGTACTGTGCACGGTGCGCCGGATTTCGCCGACTACCCAGGCGCCTAAGGGCCCGGCGAACCCGGTGCCGTATCTGGATCAGGGCAAGTTCGACGCCAAGAAGCCCCAGTAGCAGGGCACCGGCTAACAAGCGGCGGCGAAAGTTGGAAGCTTTAGAGAGGGCGGTGGGGAACCAGTCATGCCGGAATTGTCAGTAGCCGTATTCGCCACGGACAATGACCAGCGCGCTGTGCTTCAGGTTCTGGTGGATGGCACCAGCGTTGCCCGCACCGTGTGCAGCAACCCGACCATGCCTGTGACTGCCAGCGACCCGGTCATCCGCAGAACGCAAGCCTTTGCTCCCGACGTGGTTCTGGTGGATATCGCCGCCGATGGCATCACTTCGGCGCTGCGTGCCGTGGAGTTGCTGCATCAGGAACTTCCCGATTCAGCCGTGTTCGCCGTCGGCCCCATGACCCAACCCCAGCTGATTGTCAGTGCCATGCGGGCGGGTGTGCGTGAATACATTGAGCGCCCCACCACCACCACCGATCTGCTGGAAGCTTTCGTCCGCCTAACCGCAACTCGCCGCAAGACCGGGCGCGAAAGTTCACGGGGAAAAGTGTTCACGATCGTGAACGCCAAAGGCGGCAGCGGTGCTACCACCGTAGCCGTCAATCTGGCTCTTGCCCTGCAGTCGATTCACCACAGCACGGCGCTGGTGGATTTGGCGCCGCTCGGTCACTGCGCCTTGCATCTCAATCTCAAGCCGACGTTTACCGTCTCGGACGCCATAACGAATCTGCACCGCCTGGACTCGTCCCTGCTCGACAGCTTCATGGCTCGTCACGATCGCGGCTTGCAGGTACTGGCCGGCGCTGCGAATCCCACGGCTATCGAGCCCTCCGCTTCCGAGTTTGCCCGCCTGTTTGACACCATGGTTGGCTTGTTTCACTACATCGTCGTGGACGCTTCCTCCCGTCTCGACAGCGCCACTCGTCTGGTCTGCAATCTGTCGGAGAAAATTCTGCTCATCGCCCACGCCGATGTCGCTTCCCTGTGGAGCGCCGGAAGAGTGGCCCAGTATCTAGGCGAGAGCGGCTCTCGGGACCGCTTTGCATTGGTATTGAACCGTTATCGCAAGGTGGCTGGCTTCAATGAAGCTGACACCGAAGCTGCCATTGGATCGCCGGTGCTCTGGCGGATTCCCAATCAGTACTTCGCGGTGTCCACCGCGATCGATCGCGGCGTTCCCTTGATGCAGCAGGGGAATACCGAAATTGCCCGCTCCATTTCCGGCTTGGCTGCATACTTGACCAAGGACGATCTGGACGTGAAACGCACCGCCTGGTCGTTGTTTAAGACGGTATAGTAATTCATTGAGTCATTCAATCATTGAGGGATTGCTTCAATGACTCAATAACTCAATGCTTCAATGACTCAATAATATGGCCAATCTGCAAGCATTCGAACGGAGCGAGTACCAGCAGGTCAAGGCGGACTTGCACCGCAAAATCCTCGATCGCCTCGACTTGGAAAAACTTGGCCGCTCCACCGGAGACTCGGCGCGCGAAGAAGTTCTAATCCTCATCCGCAGTTCGGTAAACAGCGAGGCGGTTCCTCTCAGTTTCGCCGAGCGCGAGCAGTTGTCGCGGGAAATCCTCGACGAAATTTTCGGCCTGGGCCCACTCGAGCAGCTCCTCAAAGATCCCACCATTTCCGACATTCTCGTCAACCGCTTCGACCGCGTATACGTCGAACGCGCCGGCAAGCTTGAAATTACCGGCCTATCGTTCAAGGACAACCAGCACCTAATGCAGATCATCGACCGCATCGTGTCCCGCATCGGGCGGCGCGTCGATGAGTCTTCCCCAATGGTCGATGCCCGCCTGCAGGATGGCTCTCGCGTCAACGCCATCATTCCCCCTCTGGCGCTCGATGGAGCGTGTCTCTCGATCCGTCGCTTTGGCCGGGATCCAATCACCGCGCGCAACATGCTCGACAACAAGACCTTGACCGAGTCCATGCTGGACCTGCTCTCGGCCATGGTCAAGGGCCGCCTGAATTTGATCATCTCAGGGGGAACGGGCGCCGGCAAGACGACGGTTCTCAACGTCCTTTCCGGATACATACCGAATTCGGAGCGCATCGTAACCATCGAAGACGCGGCCGAATTGCAGCTCAAGCAGGAACATGTGGTCCGTCTGGAGACCCGCCCTCCCAACATCGAGGGCAAAGGCTCGATCCGCATGCGCCAGCTTGTCATCAACAGCCTGCGTATGCGTCCCGACCGCATTGTGGTGGGCGAGGTGCGCGGCGAAGAAGCGTTCGACATGCTGCAAGCCATGAATACCGGCCACGAAGGTTCGCTCACCACCGTACACGCCAACTCCCCGCGCGACGCCCTGTCCCGCATCGAAAATATGGTTTCCATGGCCAACCTGAACATTCCTGAGCGCGCGATTCGCCATCAGATCGCGAACGCTGTCCACGCCGTAGTCCAGGTCGCGCGTCTTTCCGACGGCTCGCGCAAGCTGATCACGGTGTCCGAGGTCACCGGCATGGACGGAGACATGATCACGCTGCAGGACGTTTTCATTTTTGAGCGCACCGGCGTTGACGAAAGCGGCAAGGTGCGCGGCGTTTTCCGTTCCACCGGCCTCCCGTCATATTTCGCTGAGCGCCTGGCCACCGCCGGTTGCCGCCTGAGTCCCACGCTCTTCGAGTCTCGGATGGAGGTGTAGCGGATGGTGTTCGTTATCGCCTTGCTGGTATTTGTGGTGGTCACTCTGGCGGTCTTTGCCGCCATGTCTTTGTTTGATCAGCGCAAGGCCCAGGCTCGCGTTCTCCGCGATCGCCTCTCCACCGTTCAGAAGCCAGAAGGACAACCGGCGCCGGACATGGCTCTTCTGCGCGACGAATTGCTAAGCCGCATACCGGCATTCGATACCTTTCTACGCCGTTCTGAGCGCGTCTCACTTCTGCAAAAAATGCTGGCTCAGGGGAACGTGAATGTTCGCGCCGGAAACTTTCTGATGCTTTGCGCAGTCTCGGCTTTGGTATTCGCCGTCATCGCTTTCATCGCCGGCGGCAACCTGCTGTTTGGCTGGACTGGCGCTCTGCTCGGTTTTTTTATCCCCTACGCCTATGCCTCGCATATGCGGACCAAGCGCTTCCAGAAATTTGAGGAGAAGTTTCCCGAGGCCATCGATACGCTCGCCCGCGCCGTTCGCGCCGGACACGCCTTTACCACCGCCCTCGAAATGATTGCCAACGAAGTATCCGAACCCGTTGCCGGAGAATTCCGCCAGCTCTACGAGGAACAGAAATTCGGGCTCCCGGTGCGTGACGCCCTGCTCAACCTGGCCGACCGCATTCCTCTGGTCGACATCAAGTTCTTTGTGACGGCGGTGATGTTGCAGCGCGAAACCGGCGGCAACCTCGCCGAGATTCTGGATAACCTCTCCTACGTCATCCGCGAACGCTTTAAAATTCTGCGCCAGGTCCGCGTCCACACCGCTCAAGGACGCCTCACCATGGTCCTGCTCATGGCGCTGCCGCCCACCATTGTGTTGACCATGCAACTGCTCAACCCGGGTTTTATTCGTCCGCTTTTCACCGACCCGATCGGACACGCTTTGATCGTCGGTGGCATCACTTTGCAGACGTTAGGCTATTTTTTCATTCGCACAATTATCAGGATTCAGGTCTGATTCATGGTGCTGGCATTCTCCATTTTCGTTTTTCTCACCATCGCGGTGATCGTGTTCGCTTTTGGAGCGGCCACGGTTGCGCCTTCGTCGGTGCTCGGATCCCGTCTGCGCGAAATCGGCTGGCAGCGCACCAAAGCCCAGGCAAAACCCGCCATGCGCGAACGCATACAGCAGGCCCTCGATCCGCTAAGCCGCGCTTTGCCGATCTCGCCCTCGGAAGTCTCGCAAACCCGCCTGTGGCTAATTCAGGCGGGATATCGCAACGCACAGCACCTCACCATCTATCGTGGTTTGCGCGTCCTGTTCGCTGCAATCGGGTTCCTCTCTGTCTTTCTCTTTACCGGATTCGATTCGCCCATGCTTCTTCTAGGTATGCTCGCATTCGGCTTTTTTATCCCGCGATTCATCCTGAAAAAGAAGCTGAAGGAACGGCAGCGCCGGATTCGCCTCGGCCTTCCCGATGGACTCGATTTGACGGTGATCTGCGTCGAGGCCGGCTTGTCTCTCGATCAGGCCATGATGCGAGTGGGCCAGGACCTGCGCCACGCCCACCCGGAACTGAGCGCTGAATTCCATCTCTTCGACCTCGAAACTCGCGCCGGAAAACCGCGCGTCGAGGCCCTCCGCAATCTGGCCGAGCGCACCGGAGTCGATGATGTTCGCTCCCTGGTCGGAACCCTGATTCAGACCGACCGCTTTGGAACCAGCGTTGCCCAGGCCTTGCGCGTCCATTCCGATTCCCTGCGTACCGAACGCCGCCAGCGTGCCGAAGAGCAGGCCGCTAAGACTACGGTCAAGATGATCATTCCCCTCGTTCTGTTTGTCATGCCCTCCCTGATTTTCGTCACCGTCGGGCCGGCCGTAATTCAGTTGATGCACATATTCATGCCGATGGCTGGTGGAAAACGGTGAACCCCTAAATCCAGTTTGTAATTTGTAACTTGTAATTTGAAATCCAAAAGCCGCCCGTCCCGGTCTTAAATTACAAAGTACAAATTGCCAATTACAAATTTCCAGGAGTTGTCATGTCCCCGCGCGGGTCCAAGGGATACGCTTTTAACCGTACACGCACCACTTACCTCGCGACCGATCTTTTGATCGCACGCACTCACTGGTCCCGCTTTCGCGGGCTCATGGCTACCGACTCGTCCCGCTTCTCCCGCGGCCAGGGACTGTGGATCAATCCATCCCACGGCATCCATACCTTCGCCATGCGCTTTCCGATCGACGCCGTGTACCTTGACCGGGAACGGATTGTCATCCACATTGAAGAGGACCTCAAGCCCTGGCGCATGGCCGCCGTTCGCATCCACGCCGCTTCCGTGCTTGAGCTTCCCACTGGCACCGTCCGCGAGTCCCTGACCGTGCTTGGCGACCAGGTGGATATTTTTCTCGAACATCCTCTCACCGAGGCTGCTTGAACCATCGAAACTAAGGAACACTGACTCTAATGAACGAAGATGACACCATTCCGGAAAGCAGCGTGGATCAGTGGCCCGAGCCTCCCCGCCTGCTTGTCGAATGGTCGTCGCCGTGGGAAGAGTTCAAGTCCGCTTTACGCCCAGCGCTCGTCCGTCCTCCGAAAGCCCTGGCTGGAGAAGCGCCCATTGGCATGTTCCCGTATCGCGGCATGCTCGCTTGCTGGCTGATCGAATGCCTGCTGCTGATCGCAATCATCTTGCTCCCTGAACACTTTGTGAGTCTTGAACTCCCGCTTCCTCCAACTCGCCCCCAACAGGACGTCATCTACTACTCCGGCGACGAACTGCCGCAGACCCAAGACCGGGGTGGCGCCCAGTCTGGCAAGTCCGGACGCGCCGGCGGTCAGCAATCCCACCACCGCACCCAGACCATCCGCGTTGCCCGCGGCGACAAGCCCAGCGAGAAAGTTGTGGACGCTCCCAAAGTAAATCTGCCGCATTCCGATTCCGCGGTCGCGAACCTGCTCGCGTTCAAAACGAATCCCGGGCCGCCGCCCGCCGAAGGCCTGCGCTCTTCTCTGATCGCACCAACCCTGCCTGCGATGAGCGCGGTGCCGCCTTCGCCGGAATTGAATTCGGAGTTAAGATCAACCCCAAGCCGCACCGCAAGCGCCCTGACAACCAGCATCATTCCTCCCGCGCCCGAAATTTCTCACGCTGCCACGCGCACTTCGCCAAGCTTGAGCGCGGCGATCCTGCAACCAACGGTCGTTCCACCCGCGCCAAATGTCTCACGAGACAATATGCGAACCGCAAACCCGCTCGCGCCGACCGTCATCGCACCAGCTCCACGCGACACGCAGCGCGACTTGGCCAGTTCCCGTACCCCGCTGACGCAAACCGTCGACGTGGTTGCGCCGCCGGTTTCTGCGCCCCCGCGCGAGGTGTCGTCCAGACCCAAGCTGACGCTGCCTGCGCCCGCCGTCGTAGCGCCCCCACCGTCGCAGGTCAGCCGCGATCTCAACAGTTGGGGAAGTTCCGCCGCCGGCGACTTACGAACAAATCCCGTGCCTCCGCCTCCCACCGCGTCCGGCGGAGGGTCCCGCGCAAGATCTGGCGTGGGCACGCTTACGCCCCAAGTTGTGCCACCTCCGGCCAGCATCGACGGCTCCGGCTCTCAGAAAAACGGCTCCCGAGGAAACGCCGGCCGCTCCGGCCAATCGGCAGGTTCGCTCTTGGGTAATGCAGACGTCGTACCACCTCCGCCAGGACTGGGCGGAGGCAAGGCCCTCTCTGGCAGCGGACGCGGCAACAAGGGAACCGGTGCAGGCGGCCCGCTCGACCTCGGTTCCTCCGTAGCTCCACCGAGTAACGCGGGAGGAAACGCTGCCGGCTCCGGAGTTGTCCTCTCCAACCAACCGGGCACAAAAGTTGGACTACCGGACTCCACCGGCGGCGCTCTCGCCATGTCACCCGGCGGCACGGCAAAAAGTGGGCTCGGCGGCAGCGGCGGCGGATCGGGCATCGGCAAAGGCAATGGTCCCGGCAGCGGGTTGCAAGGAGAAGGTTCAGGCGCGGGTAAACAAGGCACGGGTCGCGGCTCCGATCCCAATGCACGCGGTGGAATTTCGCCATATCCTGGCCCCGGCGGCGCGGGAACCGGCACCAGCGGCACGCCCGCCGTGCCCGGCGTATCCGTGCAGGGCGGCACGACCACCATCACGCTGCCCAGTTTCGGAGCTCCCGGCGGCGACTCGCCACCGACAAGCCCCGGTCGCTCTTCCGCCAGCGCTCACAAAGGATCGGGAATTACGATCGAAGCGACCCCGCGCTCCGGTGGCGTGTTCGGTTACTACGGCGTCCTGAAAGGCGACCGCAATTACTCCATCTACATCGAGACCTCGCTCGGCACGGCAGTCATGCAGTACGCCGACGCCGCGTCGGCAGCCCATCCTTTTTCGGAAACATTGAGCGCCCCCGAACCTATGCGCAAAGACCTACCCGCCGGCCTGCGGCCCACCCACGTGGTATTCGTGTGCACCCTCGATCGCTCAGGAGTTCTCAGAGACCTGAAGGTGCTTGATCCCGGCGCCGCCGAAACTACTTCAAAGGTTTTGGTCGCTCTGCATAGCTGGAAATTCCGTCCCGCATTTCGGGGGAGTGAGCCGGTGGAAGTCAATGCGATTTTGGGGTTTGGGGTGGATACGCGGTAGGGCAGAATCTTCACCTCAGAGAATCGCCGAGCAGGTATCAGCGATGCCCGCCTAACTATGGTGAACTGAAATCCGCACCGCTGGAGGTTTTCCCCGTGGTCCTCTGTGCCCCCTGTGATTCAAGCTTTTCGTTTGCGATCGGGAAACTGGCGTCCTGCCGGCGGCAAGACCGTCTTAGGTCTCAAAACTAATAACCCTTTTGCTTATCCACCACGGCAAGCAGGGACTGGCCATTCAAATAGCAGCGGAGATTTTCCGCGAACAGCGCGTAGTGCCGCTCCCATAACTTGTCGGTCAGCGCCGCAGTGTGCGGGGTGATCAGCAGATTGGGTACGTCCCACAGCGGCGAGTCGGCAGCCAGCGGCTCTTTCGGAAATACATCGAGCGCAGCACCGCCAATTTTCTTTTCACGCAGAGCGGTGGCAAGCGCGGTCTCATCCACCAGCGGGCCGCGACCGACGTTGATGAGACAGGCATCCGGCTTCATGAGCGCCAGCCGTTCGGCGTTCGCAATCGCCCTCGTGCTATCCGTGACCGGCGCTGCCAGCACGATGTAATCCGCTTGCCGAAACACTTCGTCAATCTGCGCCGGCCCGAAGACGGCGTCGGCGCCTTCACTTCCCTTCTCCGGATGCTCGCGTACCGCGATCACTCGCATGCCCAGAGCTTTCGCACTCTTGGCGACTGCGCGTCCGATGCTGCCGAGGCCCACCATGCCCAGGGTTGCGCCAGCAACTTCTCGCACGCGAGGCAGTTCGTCCCACAGGATCTGCTGCCCCCAGACGTGCTTCTGCTGCAGGAGCACCGAGCCCGGAATTTTCTTGGCCAGCGCAAAGATGAGCCCGATAACGTGCTCCGCCACCACCGGGCCGTGCACTTCGCGCGCGTTGGTGAGAACAATCTCACTGTTGACCAGTTCCGGAAATATCAGTTGATGAACCGCCGCCGCCGGAGAGTGAATCCATCGCAGTTTTGTTGCTGCCGCGATCTGTTCGGGGCGGATCGACCAGGCAATGACAATTTCAGCATCGACGATTTCTTCATCCACGCGCTTGTAATCGGGAAGATGAACGACTGCAACTTGCGGAAACTCCTGCCGCAAGCGCTCCGGAAACCAATCCGGCGCGTTCCATTGGTCAAATGGATGATGAACGAAAATGAGCAGCTTCATGCGCAAACGAATCCTGACCACAGGGGCCACAGCGGTGCACAGGGGAAAACGTAAGTCCCGGTGCACGTGGAACGGATACCGCGAATTTCTAGCTTCGCCTCAAACGCAAATCGCTTCCTGTCATTTCTTTCGGCCCAGTAATGCCCAGCATGCCGAGCATCGTCGGCGAGATATCCCGAAGCGATCCATTCGGCTTGAGTATAAATTGCTGTGCATCCTCGGCTATCACGATGAACGGCACCGGATTCGTCGTATGCGCCGTGTGCGGACCGCCGCTTACCGGGTCAATCATAAGTTCCGCGTTACCGTGGTCCGCAGTAATCAGCATCGCTCCGCCTTTCGCGCGCACCGCTTTTTCAATCTCGCCCAGGCACCCATCCACCGTCTCGACGGCCTTGATCGTCGGCTCAAGTTTACCCGAGTGCCCAACCATATCGGCATTCGCAAAATTTACGATCACCACGTCAAACGCGCTGTCATTGGCGGCTTTCACGACTGCCTCCGCAACACCCGCAGCGCTCATCTCCGGCTTGAGATCGTAGGTGGCAACTTTCGGCGACTGTACCATCACGCGATCTTCGCCCGGAAAGGGCGTCTCGACACCGCCATTGAAGAAGTAGGTCACGTGCGCATATTTCTCGGTCTCCGCCACCCGCAGATTGCGCATGTTCAGCCCGCCCATCACGTTCGCCAAAATATTCGCCATCGACTCCGCGGAAATCACCACTGGCAGCTTAAACTTCTTGTCGTATTGCGTCATGCAAACGAACTTCAGATTCTTCGGCGCGCGATCGCGCGGCAGCGTCGCGTCGAGGTCGGCTGCGCCTGGCAAATCGCCGCCACCCGTTTCGTTCAGCCCGCTGTTGCGGCACAGCGCACGCGTAATCTGACGCACGCGGTCGGCGCGAAAGTTGAAGCAAATGCAGGAATCGTCGTCGCCAATCGTCGCCAGCGGTTCGCCACCCGCATCCGTGCAGACAAAGGGCACGACAAATTCGTCGGTCACATCTTTGTTGTAAGAATCTTTCATGCCCAGCACGGCGTCCGCATACGTACCACCGTCGGCCTTGCCGTCAACCATCGCACTATAAGCCTTGCCGATGCGCTCCCAACGGCGGTCGCGGTCCATGGCGTAGTAGCGGCCGTTGACGGTGGCGATCTTGCCGGAATCGTATTCGCGCATCTTCTGCTGTAATTTTTCGAGATAGCCCGCGCCATTGGTCGGCAGCGTATCGCGGCCATCCATAAAAGCATGAACGAAAACGCGATCGACTCCCTGCTGTCTGGCCATCTTGAGAAGCGCGTAAAGATGGTCCTGCCGCGAATGCACGCCGCCATCGGACAGCAGGCCAAATAGATGCAGTTTGCGTCCGCTAGTGCGTGCGTTCTTCATCGCTCCGACGAGCACGGGGTCGGAAAAGAATTCTCCGTTCTGGATCATCAGGTCGATGCGCGTGATGTCCATGTGAACGATGCGCCCTGCGCCCATATTCAGATGGCCGACTTCGCTGTTTCCCATCTGCCCTTCCGGTAGCCCGACAAACGGCCCGCTGGTGTGAATCAGCGTATTGGGATACTCGCGCAGCAGCCGGTCATAGATCGGCTTGCGCGCGAGCGCGATGGCATTGGCTTTGGTTTCGGCTCGGTATCCCCAGCCGTCGAGGATGATGAGAACGAGAGGTTTAGGATAAGACATAAATTCGCTTTTAGCTCCTGGCTTTTAGCTTTTGGCTTCCGAGAAAAACCCACTACGGAGGCACAGAGGCGCGCAGAAAACGGGTGAAAGAAGAATCTATAGGAGGGCACGCAGCTTTTCAAATGTGGCGCAATTCGATTGGGCAGTCACTTTTTTCAGTCGCCTCGGGACCCTATACTGTCCTGGAGGACAATCATGCCCATCAGCGAACTTCTTCTGGCTGAATTCGACGCAGAAATGAAAAAAACTCGTACCACGCTAGAACGCGTTCCGGTGGACAAGAAGGACTTTGCTCCCCATGTCAAATCGATGCCTTTCGGCAAACTCGCGACGCACGTCGCGGAGCTCGCTGGCTTCGGTTTATCTGTACTCACCACTCCCGAACTGGATTTTTCCAAGAGTAGCTATAAGCCGATGCCGTTCGAATCCACAACTCAACTGCTACAGGCTTTCGATGAAGGTGCCGCAAAAGCTCGCGCCGCTCTGCAGAGCACTCCGGATGAAGCCTGGACACAGAACTGGAAACTCAGCTTTCAGGACAAGCCCATCTTCGATGGGTCACGCTTTCTGGCATACCGGCAAATGTTCCTCAATCACCTGGTACACCACCGCGCTCAACTCGGCGTGTATCTGCGATTGAATGAAAAGCCGGTGCCGGCGACGTATGGGCCCTCGGCGGACGACACGATGGGATTTTAGCGGGGACTCGACTCAGCCATTTACCAGATTACGTCTACAGGATAGCGCGAGAACCAGGGATCGGCAGTGATGATCGGCCATTTCTCTTTGATGGCCTGGGCAATGAGCAAGCGGTCGAATGGGTCGCGATGGTGGAATGGCAACGATTCGATGCCGAGCACATGATCTAACGTGATGGGAAGAAGTTCGATCTGGTTTTGGGCTAGCTTCTTGACCAGATACGGTCCCGCGGGCTCCGGCAAAGGAAGTTTGCCTGCTTGCACCTTAATCAGAATTTCCCACATGCTGGCGGCACTCAGCCAGAGATCATTCGAACCCGTATAGATTTGTTTAGCCCGCCTGGAGAGCTTTCCTTCGTCTGCGATTGCCCACAAGAATGTGTGCGTATCGAGAAGCGCCTTCATTCGTAGAAGAGATCCTCGATCTCCTTCGGCAGTGGATCGTTGAAATCGTCCGGCACAGTGAACTCCCCCTTCGCCGATCCGAGCACGCGCTTCTTCTTGCGGCCTGCGACGGGCACCAGCTTGGCCACGGGAGTTCCAGCCTTGGCGATGATGACCTCTTCACCCATGGCGACGCGTGCCAGCAGCCGGGAGAGGTGGGTTTTGGCCTCGTGGATATTGACTTCCATAGAGCCATTATAGCTTAGTCATGGACTTAGTCAAGAGTCTCGTTGTCTATCGGCGACCTACCGAGCGAAGCCCGCAGCGCCGAAAGAAATTCTGGGTGGTAATTCGAGACGAAGGCTTCTACTCTTGCCACAAGCTCCACCTGTTTTTCCGCAAGGGTCATGTCCTTTTCCATCACTTCATCCGCCCTGATCACTCCCCTTGTTTTTGCCGCGTGCCATTGTTCGTCACTCAAGGAATATTCGTGTTCGTTCTTCCACAGTCTCTCGGTCTGTTCCGGATATCGGCTACCGAAACCGATACCGGTATGCAGCGCAATGCCTACATTGTCCCATGCCAACTTCGCAGGCACTTTGAAAGACCGTCCCAAAATATCCGCTTGTAATCCATTTATTCTAGGCTCTCTCCAGTTATGTCTGGCGCGATCCAGTTCATAAGCCATGGCCAGATCGATAAAGGTTTTCGCCTGTGGGACGTCAGCTAGTCTCTTACCCGCCAATTCCTGAATTAGCTCGACAAACCCAACTTCCGTGCCTGACGTACACAACAGCTTCGCGAAAATTGATCTTGTGCCTATACGCATGCCCCAACACCACCCCAATCTCAAACGCCTCCTGATAGACCAACAGGTATGTAGAAAATTTAAGATATGGCGGCCTGAAGAATCTCTTCTTCAGTGCTGGTGTAACTATCGAATGAGCGATGTGTGTCAATAATGGGGCCACAGGTTTCCGGTCCATTGGTTTCCTTCGAAGCAGGACTCAAAGCCAGCGATCATCGTCTCCAACCCTGCTTTCTCACCCTTTGTAGTTCAGCGCCTTCACACCCAAGAACCGCGCCGTCCCGCCCAACTCCTCTTCAATCCGCAACAACTGGTTGTATTTCGCAATACGATCCGTGCGCGAGGCTGAGCCTGTCTTGATCTGTCCCGCGCCAGTAGCCACGGCCAGATCGGCAATAAACGTGTCTTCGCTTTCGCCGGAGCGATGCGAGATTACCGACGTGTATCCATTGCGGCGCGCCAGATCAATCGCGTCAAGCGTCTCGCTGACCGTACCAATCTGGTTGACCTTGATCAGAATGGAATTGCCGACGCCCTTGTCAATTCCCTCCTGCAGGCGCTCGACATTGGTGACAAACAAGTCATCGCCCACCAACTGAATCTTTCCGCCCAGCTCTTTCGTCAGCATTGCCCAGCCGTCCCAATCGTCTTCCGCAAGTCCGTCTTCTAGCGACACGATGGGATAATCGTTCGCCCACTTCGCCCAGTAACGAACCATCTCTTCCGAACTCTTCGCCGACTTATCCGATTTCTTGAAAACATACTTTCCATCCTGAAAAAACTCACTCGCCGCCGGATCGAGGGCGATCGCGATCTCCTCGCCCGGCTTGAAGCCCGCCTGCTGAATCGCCTCCAGCACGACTTCAATGCCCTCCACATTCGACTTCACCGATGGAGCAAAGCCGCCCTCGTCGCCGACCGCCGTGTTATATCCGCGCTTTTTCAGCACGCCCTTCAGCGTATGGAAAACTTCCACGCCCCAGCGCAGCGCCTCGGAAAACGAGGCCGCCCCAATCGGCATCACCATGAACTCCTGGAAGTCGACGTTGTTATCGGCGTGCGCCCCGCCGTTGAGAATGTTCATCATCGGCACCGGCAGCGTATTGGCTGCCGCACCCCCAATGTAGCGATAGAGCGGCAGTTCGCAAGAATTCGCGGAAGCCCGCGCCGCCGCCATCGACACCGCAAGAATCGCATTCGCTCCCAGCCGCCCCTTATTGGGCGTGCCATCCAGGTCGATGAGCCGGGCATCCAGCGTGCGCTGGTCGGCTGCATCCACTCCGGTGAGCGCCTCCGCGATCTCGCCGTTGACGTTCGCCACTGCCTGTAGAACACCCTTGCCGAGATACACGCTCTTGTCGCCGTCCCGCAATTCGACGGCTTCATGCTCGCCGGTGGACGCTCCACTCGGCACAATGGCCCGCGCGCTGGCGCCGCCATCCAGAAAAACTTCAGCTTCAACGGTCGGGTTTCCACGCGAGTCAAGCACCTGGCGTCCGCGGATATCGGCAATGCTGGTAAGAGGCATAAGTGCATCCTTTACTCGTTTGATGGATTTAGAAACATCTTCGCTAATCGTAGAGACGCGGCTTGCCGCGGCTCCTGCCTGCGAAGTCGAATTATATCGGACGCCAAAGGACGCGGTCAGTGCTTTGCCAATGCCCCATCCATCCACCCTCCCAAGTTATCCCCGTACCCCATCCGTTATTGTGCCTGATTCCCACCTCGCTTAAAGTCAAACTCAGCATGAAGAGCCGCACCCAAACTCTGGAGATCGGTTCGCGCGCCCCGGACTTTTCCCTGGGAGCGGCCAACCGTGAAGGCATATTCACTCTTGGTGGTGCGCTTGCGCAGGGCTCGCTGATTCTCGAGTTTCTGCGCGGCACATGGTGACCGAACTGCGTAAAGCGCATGACTCAGTTTGAGTCGCGGAGACCGGAAATTGAAGCAGCGGGAGCACATCTGGCATTCATTGCTGCCGAAAAGCGGCACGGTGTGTGGAGACCGGGAAGGTTTCTGGAGAAGCATCCTATTTCCAGCGTCTTTCTGCTCGATGAGGATCGGGCCGTGACCAAAGCCTACGGGCTCCATCACGCGCTCGGCACCGATGCCATCAACATCGCGCACCCAGCCACTTTCGTCATCGCTCGTGACGGCTTGGTGCGCTACATCTATCGCGGCGATAACCAGCTCGACCGCCCGCCGATCGACGAAGTCATAGGAGCTTTGCAAGAGTAGAGGGTCAGTTTCTTGATAGGACGCGAAAAAAACATGAACCACCAAGCACATGAAGTACCACGAAGGTCTCGGTCTTAGAGCTTTCCTTTGTGTGATTTCCTTGGTGTGACTTAGTGTCCTTTGTGGTTAAGGTTTTCGCAAATTGACCCAATACCTTCGCATGAGACGCGCAATTGAATTTTGGAGGTACGAGATAACATGAAGAAAATATTCTTGCTGACTTCGCTCATCCTGATCACAACCTGCGCTTGCGCGCAAACCGCCCTGCCCACCGGCACCGCCGTCAAGATGAAACTCGAAACCACGCTCGCAACCTTTAGCTCGAAAGCCGGAGATCCGTTCTCGGCAAGAGTCACTGAACCCGTCGTAGTGGACGGCAAGACTGTGATTCCCATCGGCGCCACCGTCGAGGGCCGGGTCACCAAAGCGTACGAACCGCGCCGCATTGCCGGCAAGCCCACCATTGCCATCTTCCCCGAAAACCTCGTCCTTCCGAATGGAGACAGGTTCGCGCTGAACGCCTCGCTGGTTGACACCAACGCTCGCCACGGCACCGACGTCAACACGGAAGGGCAGTTCAAAGGCGCCAGCCACGACGGCAAAGATCTCACCGAAATCGGCATGGGTACCGGCGGCGGAATGCTCATCGGCGGTCTGGCCGGCGGAGGCAAAGGCCTGCTCATTGGCGGAGCCGTCGGCGCCACCGTGACCGTAGCGCACTGGCTCGGCAAGCACCGTTCCGCCATGCTTCCGGCAGGAACAGAACTGGTAATGGAATTGAAGCGGCCGATGACCATGACTGGGGCGAACAGCGGACAGTAGGAAAGTTCGAGGTTAGACGATCGGGATCAGTGGATAGAGCCAGGTTTCAACGTTTCAGGGTTGTAAAGTTTCAAGGAAGCCGCAAAGTTGACGATCCGAACCGCGGCGAATCATTGAAACCCTGAAACTTTGAAACCTGGCTCTATCCGCCCACTGCCAGCAGATCCTCTTCCGCCAGCAACTCCAGTTCGATCCACCCTTCCACCGGCAAGGCGTCGACCGGCAGATTGTCCTGCCACAAACTGAAGCGCAGGCGTAACCGGACCGTCAGCAGATCGGAGCTTTTCGGCCCTTGCACTTTGTCAATCTGCAGCGGAGCTGCGAGCAGCCACGTGAGGGGCAGGCGAAACTCAAAATTCCGCACCAGCGCCACCCGCGCATCTCTCGAATCCGTGGAATCCGCTACCGCCCTGTCTTCCCCCTCCGTCACTTTCCACGACTGCATGCCGCCTCGATCCACCACCGCATCCAATCGCAGTTCACGCCGGGGCTTGGCTGCATGGTTGGCCCAGGATTCCAGATTTACCACTACTCCGAATGCGTCTTGCGGCACTTTGCCGGCGAAATCCAGACGGCCGTACACATACTGCTCGTTAATCCCGGCAAACACTTCATCCATCAGAAACTGCTTGCCGTGCATCGCCCCCGAGCGCTGGTCAGCCGTGTAACACGCCGCCCCCATCCACTCAAAGTAGCGCACCATGTCGCCTGAGACCCTGGGATGAATGTAGGCGGTCTGCGGCGTGAACAACGGCCGCGCCACTCCTCCTGCGATCGGCTGCGCCAGATAATCCGGCGGCGTGCCACCCAACGCCTGGTAAACATTCGACAAGTGTTTGCGGTAGAGCTCGTCGAAGTCGCGATCATTCGCCGAGTGGTGCTCCGGTCCATACCACCAGTTCCAGTCGCTGCCTTCGGCGATCAAAATTTCTTCCAACGCCAGCTTGCGTTGTTTCTCCGTTGCTCCCGGGGCCGCCTGCGCATAGAAATTGCGCGCGTGATACAGATAGTCCCAAGCCTTGTTGTCCTCCGGCGCTCCAATCCAAACGTTGAAGTTCGCGTTGATCCACGACCCCGGTGCCAGCGCCTTCAAATGACGGACGTTCTTGTGGCGCTCAATCGCCTCCGTCACCGTCACCGCTTCCATCTCGGGATCGTTCTGCAAAGCCTCATAGAATCTCCGCAGGAATTCTCGCCCCGAATGCGGGTAGTATTCCCAGGCATTCTCGCCGTCCAGAATGATGGAGACCACGGCGTCTTGTCCGTTCGCAACCATTGACTTCGCCGACTCCTTAATCTTGTGCATGAGATTATTGGCTGCGTCTTGCGCCGGCATTCCCGAATATACGAACCCAATCAAGTCTGAGAGACTGTGGTCGCGGAAGAGCAGATTCATCCGCGTATCGGAATTCTCGTAGCGATAAATCGTGTACAGGCGGTGCGCCCCATCCGAATCCAGATGCCCATAGCCATCGCGTGCGAAATTTGTTCCCAAACTCCGTCCCAGCACGCCTTCGTCGGTCGCCATCCACTGCACTCCAAGCTGGTGCGCAATCGTTAACGCCTCTTCGGAGACGCTGCCCTCCGACGGCCAAACTCCTTGCGGACGAACGCCAAATACTCCTTCGTGCAGGTCCAGTCCGCGCAGCAATTGTTCGCGAGCATCCTCAGGATGGCGATAGCGATTTTGCGGCAAAGGCAGCCCCGGCGAGGAAACCGCTCCCATCTGCGAGTCGCACACCAGCGGCAGAATGGGATGATAGAAAGGCGAAGTCGAAATCTCGATCAGGCCTTTCTTTGCCGCCTCCGCATGCACCGGCAGAACCCGGCCGAGCAGTTCGCGCTCCTTTCCAACTATGAACCGCTGGTCTTCGAGCGTATAGTTCCGGCCCTTGCGGATCAGTTCCGCAACGTCTTTCTCCGCCAGAAAATACTCGTCGAACCATCCAATCTGCGAAAGCACCTGCAAATCGGTGAGATCCTGCGTCTGAAAATATTTCTCCGCTCTCTCGGGAGAGTCTCCCGCCCCGCGAAATTTCTCCCACAGCTCGCGGTACCGCGGATAGCGCCCGATTACATTCACCGGATTCGCCTGAAACAAATACTGCAGTGCAAACCGCCGCTCCTGCTCCGTCAGGTCTTTCGCGGGCTTGCTCGCAACCTGCAGAAAAGGATCCTGAGCCTCGCCCGAAACATAATCCTGAATCTGCGTGATCAGCGAAGGCACCAGATTAAACGTCTGATGCACCTGGGGGAATTCGTCCAGCAGCTTCACCATCCCGTAGTAGTCCTTCAAAGCATGGAGGCGCGTCCAGGGCAGGCGGTACTGCCCCGTCACCAGGTCTTTGTAGAACGGCTGGTGCTGATGCCAAAGAACGACAACTCGCAGTTGGGCCATGACTCCTGATTCCACTTAATACATCGGCAATTTTTTAGTTTAATTCATTCGGCAATTTCTCCCTCGTGGAATTGGTCACAGGGGAGTGCCCTAAATCGGCGGCAAGCCCCGAGCAACACCCACCACGAAGACACGGAGGAAGGCTTTTTCATAGGCTCATTGTCGTATCGCAGTTGCTTCCTAAGGAATGAGATCATGAACTTGCTTTTCTTCCTGACTCCGTGGTGAGGTTCTGCTTTGTGAACAGCTCGTAGCTTGCAGACGTGGCAACGGCATTACAATGGTCTCCCATGAAAACCATCCCCCTGCTGATCCTTTTGCTTCCGCTTTGCGTTTTCGCCCAGCCCGCTCAAAAGGTGGATTTCGTCGGTGCGGCCCAAAAGTCTCTCGCCGTCATCTCCGGTCAACTGCGGATGCCAGGACTCGATCGCCCCGTCAACGTTTTGCGCGATCGCTGGGGTGTTGCCCACATTTACGCGCAGAACCAGCACGATCTGTTCTTTGCCCAGGGCGTGGTCGCTGCCCAGGATCGCCTTTTCCAAATGGAACTCTGGAAACGCGCCGGCCAGGGACGGCTTGCCGAAATTCTCGGCCCTTCCGCACTACCGCGCGATGTGAACGCTCGCGCCCTGCGCTATCGCGGCGATATGCAGGCGGAATATGAAAGTTACTCGCCCGATACGCGGGCAATCCTGACTTCCTTTACCGGCGGCATCAACTCCTATATCGCCAGCCTGACCGCTTCAGGCGGCCCCGGCTTACCCGTCGAGTTTCAGCTCGCTGGATTTTCGCCCGACGCCTGGCACCCAGAAGACTGTCTGAACCGCGTAGCCGCTTTTTCCATGACCGGCAACGCTCTCAGCGAACTCGCACATGCCCAAGCCCTTGCGGAACTCGGCCCGGAGAAAGCTGCGAAGCTGTTCAACTTCGATCCCGCCATCGCGCTCGATCCCGCTCCCCGGCTCGATCTCACCGGACTCTCTCCCGAGTTGCTGAAGAATCTTGTCGGCAGCGATCGCCGCATTGAGTTCCCGGTGCATTCCCTCGAAGGGAGCAACAACTGGACGATTTCCGGCACGCTCACCGCCAGCGGCAAGCCGCTGCTGGCCAATGATCCGCACCGCGTCATCGCTCTGCCTTCACTGCGCTACATGGTTCACCTCGTCGCTCCCGGATGGAACGTCATCGGCGCGGGCGAACCCGGCCTGCCCGGTGTTGCGCTCGGCCACAACCAACACATTGCCTGGGGATTCACCATCTTTGGCCTCGACCAGCAGGACCTTTATGTCGAAGAACTAAACCCCTCGAACCCGTTTGAATACAAGACGGAGGGAGGATGGAAAAACATGGAGACACGGCGGGAGGTGTTCTTTGTAAAAGGTGCGGCGCCTGCGGAAGTCGATCTGAAATTTACCCGCCACGGCCCCGTGCTCTGGGATGACGGCAAGCGTGCGCTCGCTTTGCGATGGGTCGGAAGTGAGCCAGGGACGGCCGGTTACCTGGCATCACTGGCAATTGACCGAGCCCAGAATTGGGACCAGTTCGAAGCGGCTGTGGCGCGCTGGAAGGTTCCTTCGGAAAATCTTGTGTACGCCGATAACGCCGGCAACATCGGCGAGCACTCCGCCGGACTGGCGCCTTTGCGAAACTGGACTGGACTCCTGCCCGTTCCCGGAAGCGACCATTACAACTGGACAGGTTTCGTCCCCACTTCCGAGCTGCCACACTTTTTTAATCCGCAGGAAGGTTTTGTAGCCACCGCCAACCACAAGATGATTCCGGAGCACTATCCCTACAATGTCGGCTTTGAATGGGCTCCGCCTTATCGGGTCACCCGCGTCCGTTCCGCGATCGATAGCGCAAAACAGAACCACCACAAGCTGACCGTGCCCGACATGGAGTCGCTGCAAAACGACATTACTTCGCTCCCCGCACTAGAGTTTCAAAAACTTTTGCGGTCCACGCCACTGAAAGATGATTCTGCGCTCACCAGTTTCCTGCGATGGGACGGAGAACTCAAGCGCGAATCGGCAGACGCGGCTCTGTACGAAGTCTGGTTCCAACAGATTTGCCTCGCGCTCGGGGAACGCTTTTCGAAAGAGCTAGGCGGTCCGCTTCACAAACTCAGCGGGCGTTACGACGACCTGCCCCCCGACACGGTCCTGCGTATTCTCACGAATCCTGACAAAGATCTCTTCGGAGTTGGCGGCAATCCTCTCGCGGCCCGCAACCAGATTCTGGCAGATACACTAAGGTCCGCGCGCAAAGAGCTCGAGAAACTCTTGGGCCCCGACCCGTCGCAGTGGTCGTGGGGCAAGTTCCACACCGTCCACTTCCGCCACGCGCTCGATCACCAGCCCGGCACGAAAGCCTTGCTAGACCTCGGCCCTCTGTCTCGTCCCGGTGACGAATACACAGTGAATGCGACGGGCGCTTACGGGGATTCCTGGGAGCAAGTTTCGGGCGCGAGCTATCGCGAGATTCTTGACACCAGCGACTGGGATCAATCGGTCGCCGTCAACACGCCCGGCCAGAGCGGCCAGCCGGGCAGCCCGCACTACTCCGACCTGATGCCGCTGTGGGACGCCGGCCGTTATTTTCCGCTACTCTATTCAAGCAAAGCGGTGGACGGCGAAATCACCGATCGGCTGGTGCTCGAACCCTAAGACCACGAGCGTTACCGTAGAAACGCAGCTTGCCGCCTCTCCCGCTCCACCAAAAAGCAGACGGGGCTAGGCCCGTCTCTACTAACAACTTTTATGAATTCGAAACTTAAGACCATCTTCTTCGACGTTGGCAACACCCTGCTGTTCCCCAATCACGCACGCATTCACAAGCCTCTCGCTGAACGCGGTTTCATCCCCGATCACGAGCACCTGCGAGATCTGGAATGCCGAACTAAGAATCAGTTCGATGGCATGATGACCAGGAACGGCAGCACCGACCACAGTTTCTGGTGGATGTTCTACTCCCAGCTACTCTCCGAGATCGGACTTGATGACGACCCAGTCCGCGACCAGCTCGTCACCGGCATCCGCAATTCCGGCAACTGGGACACGATTCGCCCCGGCACCGCCGAACAACTGCATGAGATCGGCGAGCGCTACCAGGTCGCTGTCATCTCCAACGCAGATGGCAAAATCAAAGACGTGTTGCAGAAGTGCGGTATCGCCGATTGCTTTCGCACCATCACCGATTCCGGACTCGCGGGTTACGAGAAGCCGCACCCGGAAATCTTTCGCCAAGCGTTAAAGAGCATGAATGCCGCGCCCGAAGAAAGCCTCTATGTCGGCGACCTCTATTCCGTGGACTACCTCGGCGCCACCGGCGCAGGCATGCAAGCGGCGTTGATGGACGTCCCGTGCGCCTACCGCGACAAGGGAGTGCCGCGAGTGGAATCGCTAGACAAATTGCAAACCTTCTTGCGCGACAGAGAATCCACCAAGAGCTAGTCGCGTTTGGCGAGTGCGGATACAATCACCCAATCATGTTCCATCAGACCGTGTTCGACTCCGCTCGCTTCTTTATTTTTCTGAGTGCGGCGATTCTGCTGGCCATCGCCCCCGGACCAGGAATGCTTTACGTCCTTGCACGCACGCTGGGAGGCGGACGCCGCGAAGGCCTGCTCTCCGCGCTCGGCACATTCTTGGGCGGCATGGCGCACGTTTTTGCCGCCGCCGCCGGCATCTCCATCATTCTGGCAAAGTCCGCCGTGGCCTTTGCCACGGTGAAGTATCTCGGTGCCGGCTATCTTTGCTTCCTCGGGATTCGCATGATTCTTGACGCCAGAAAGGATGACGGCGTTTCTCGCGCCGACCTGCGGCGCGTAAGAAATCCCTTCTGGCAAGGCGTCATCACCGAGGCGCTAAATCCAAAGACGGCCCTGTTTTTTCTTTCGTTCATTCCCCAATTTGTGAATCGGGGCCACGGACACGTCTTTTTGCAGTTCGTTCTCTTGGGAACACTCTCGGTGACACTCAATACTTCGGCCGATATCATCGTGACCCTGCTTGCCGGACCGCTTGGCCAGCGTATTCGTGGGTCAGCGCGCTTCAGAAAGCGTCAACGCACTCTGACTGGTGCAGTCATGATTGGCCTGGGAACTTACCTGGCTTTGGCCGAGTCGAAATAAGGAAGCCGAAAAAAGAAGCCGCCTACCGCACCTCAATCACCTGGTGATCGTGGCAATCGGGAAGAATGTGCCGATAGAGATTCGCGAGCAGCTCCGGCCCATACCGCGCCACAAAGCTCACTCCCCCGACCTCGCGCTCCTGGAGCGCCTTATGCGGAAATAGGGCGTGGCTCAACGCGTCCGCATGCCGCGTGATGACCTCGTTCCGCAGTAGTTCCGCACGTGACGCCCGCCGATTCAGTTGGTTGATTTGATACCACATTCGAATCCGGGCGCGGTCCGCCGCCTCGATAAGCGTCGAATCCAATTTCCCGATCGATTCGCGAACCGCCGCCATCGACTGCTCAACGCTCGCGTAGGCCTCCGAAAAGCGGGTCTGCAAATCCGGCGGCAGCGAACCAGCGGCAACGGCTTCTCGAATTTTTTCCGGGCCCTGGAACACCTCTGGCAGACCCAATTGGTAGCGCGTCAGAATGCGTTCGGACTTGGCTTCGAGCAACGTCGCCGAAAACCGCGGCAGGATTGGCGTCACTCGTCCCAGCAGTTTTTCGTAGACCACGGCGAGCTGCGCGAAATATGCGACTTCCGCGGCTCCCCCGGTATATACGAGCGTCGGCAGCAGGTAGTCCTGCACCACGGGACGCAACAGCACATTTGGATTGAACCGCTCCGGAGACCCTTCAATCCGATCTAGCAGCTCTTTAGCCGAGATCCGCTCCTCTCCCACCGCGAAGTCACCGCCGTTGCCGTTGCCGCCATTATTCCGGCGCCGCACCACCGTGCGCGCGCCATTCTTCACTTCAAAAAGCAGCGTGGTCGCCGGAGTCACTTTCACCTGCTGGTGATATCCCGCCGCCTCGAGCGCCTTGCCCCGCGCCAGCAGTGCGTCATCGAGTTCGGATGCCTGTTCGATCGCCGCGCGGAACAAAGGCTTTGCGAGATCGTGGAAATCTTTGTCTGCCGGATCGAGCAGGATGACACCCCAATCCGCAAACAGCCGCGCAAACAGCAGGGCAAACGCGCTGCCCAGACTTTCACCCGGACGGTACGCCTGAAGCAGCCACGTCGCGACTTCGGAATCTCCCAACAGCGCAGCCGCGCGCTCGACCACCGGCTCAATCTCGGGGCCGAACTTCACGGTCCCCACGGGCGCATCCTCAACGCCGTGGCTTTCCACCGCGAAGCGTTCCGGAAGACCGTGCTCGGAAGCGAGCGCAACATGGTTGACCTCGGCCAAATCGTGATCCTCGGTCGCCAGCCAGAAGACCGGGACGCAGTCCACTCCGGCCGCCGTCGCCTGTTCCGCCAGTTTGACCGCCGTCAGCGCTTTGAAGATCGAAAACAGCGGCCCGCCGAAAAGCCCAACCTGCTGTCCCGTAACCGCCGTCAACGCTCCTCGCCGGAGCCGCTCAATATTGGCTAGCGTTTTGGCCGAGGCGCCCCAAGCGCGATTTTGCCGCTCAAGAATCTCGCTCACCTTGCCGCGACGCGCGGCGTCGTAAACAACACGCTGGGATTCGTCCTTCACCCATTCGGAAAAAATCGGCGACCGTGGATACATCCCGCAAACAGAAGGTGCGTAGGAAAGATAATCAAGGAAAAGACGTGTCGTGTGCGGAATCTGCTGGAACGGCAAACACTGCGCCTTCATCGGCAGCTCTCCACACATCTCTCGACACACCGCCGATTTTTTGCGTTCCGCATATCTTCTCAGTCTCTCGGGAGCTGGCGCAGAAATTCTCGCGAGCCTCTAAAAGTAGCACTTTCCCGGCAGTTAGCGCCAAACTCAACTACATCAGATGATGCGGAAGCGCTCAGGTTGCAGAGAGTGACGAGAATTCCGAGTGAGCTCCGCTTTTCAGACATCCCGCTTTGGGACCGGCTGTTTGGGACTTATAAGGACACAACTGAATTTTCTGATCGCTGTGGCTTTCCGGCGGGTGCCGAGGAGAAACTCGGCGCGATGTTGGCATTCGAAGACGTGTATCGGGAAGAATCCGCATAGCTCTAACGCCGCTCAAACACCACCGCGACCTTATCTTCATACGCGACCTGCCAATCGTGCGGCAGTTCGCGGAGCAAATTGGCTAGCGTCGAACCGATGGGTAAGAGTGCCGTCCGAATCTGCCACTGTTCGAGAACGCTCTGCCACCCTGGCTCGGCCTGGGTCAGGATCATGTACTGGCGAATCCGTCCCGAACCGTAGAGATCGTGGCGGTCATCCACTATAACCTTCCGCTCGGGATACATCCGGTAGATGAGATAGCCTCCCCAGGCATCGGTCGAGAAAACCGGCTCCGTACTCGGCTGCTTCCCCTGTATCTCTTTCTGTAGGAAAGTCACAGCCGCAACCGGCATTTTCTGCGGATCAAACTGCGCGTGAATCAACTGCCGCGAGCCGAGCCATCCTCCTTGAAGACAGATCGCGAATGCAAAGGCCACCGAGACAAGCGGCCATAGGTGCCCCCGAAGCTGTATTTCCTGCGCGCCCATTCGATCGGAGAAGCCTGAAGTTCGGGCGGCGAAGCGACGCAGCCATTGCCATGCACCCGGCTTGTCCGCGAGTGCAGCGAAGTTCTCCCACAGCATGGGCCCAGCGATCAGCACCAGCAGCATCGACGAAACCGGAAGATTGCGCGACGAATAGAATCCCGAATACGCCGCCAGCAGCACGACCAGCAAGTGGCCCAGTCGTAACTTCCTACCGCTACCCCAAAACGCAATCAGCGCCAGCACGAGGATGACCGCAAAACAGCGCTGCGCCCAGCCGTGAAAATCAGGCGAACGAAACTCGTCGATCCTGTTCATCAGGTAGCGATCGCTCAAATAGCGATAGATGTGCGCGTGCAGCCGCCAGCCAAAGGGATTGACGAGCGTCGCCATCACCGAGGCAACCCAAGCCCAAGCCATGGCATGCGCCCGATGCGCGGCGCGAATCGCGGCCAACGCCTCCTGGGCGCGCAAACTCTCGACGAATGCAGCGAAGGCGTAGATTCCAAGCAGCGCTATTCCAAAAAGCCATCCGCCATGCAGATTTACCCACAGCAACATCGAGACGGGGAAAAACCACAAAATCCATCGCGGCAAGCTTCCCTGCTGACGGCGATCCCAACTTTCCCATCGCTCCAGCACGACCCACCAGAGCAGCGAGAGAAGCCAGCTCACGATGTGCGGGCGGGCGTAGAGATGAATCGTCGAAGCGGCCAGCGCCAGCAGCAGCAGCGCGACCGACAGCGGTATGCCGGTGCCGCGCTTCAGCAATTGCGAAAGCAACAGCGCGAAAATCGCAGCTGCCAGCAAGGCGCACAACCAAACCACTCCGTTCAGTCCGCAAGCCTGGTGCAGAATCCCGAGCAGTATGTCGTACAGCCACTCCCAGGCAAACCAAGGCTGGCCTTGCATGGTGGAAGAAAACGGATCGGTGCGGGGAAGGGCGTGCGTCGCCAGAATCCGCTCGCCGGTTCGGATATGCCATCCGATATCCGGGTCCGCCAGCGGCCGATTCGACAACGGCCCCGCCAGCAGCGACCAGAAAAGAAAAATGAAAACGATGTCGCGGACCGAAGGCAGAAGAAATCGCAGAGCTGACGAACTGGGTGGCGCCGGGGTCATCAATGGGTGAGTGTATAAGGTTTCAAGGTTTCAAGGTTTCAAGGTTTCAAAGAGGCTGCCGAAAGCTGCGCGACCCGAATCGCATGGCATCTCTAAGACCCTTCTAGTCTTCCCCCGTGATCCTTTCCCCTGTGTCCTCTGTGCCCCCTGTGGTGAGGGGTTATGCGACGCGTGCGCACCTTCGCGCCCAAACTTTGCAACTTTGAAACTTGGCTCTTGCTCAATAGCGCAGATAGCCAATCCCCACGCGCATATTGTGCAGCGGGCTGTCTGGCATAGTCACGACAATGGTCAGCCCCAGCACCGCGTGTACGATGCCGATGAGATAGAGACTGCGGTAGCACCGGAACATTTCGCAGAAAAAAAGTCCCCCAGCCAGGGTGAAAGTCGTCAGGATGGGACTGGGCAGGTGAGCGGCAGCAAACAACGTCGCCGCCATCCAAACCCCGCCGAACTCCCAAACAGTTCTTCGCAACGCGTGAAAAAAAACGATTGCAGCATGAATTCCTCGATCAGCGCCCAGGCCACGTACTCCTACGTCAGGTGAAGAGTCGGCCAGGTCGGGTTTGCCGGAACCTGGCCGCCGACCCAGCGCACCATGAAGACCAGAAAAACTGCCGTCGCAAAACTCACCGCCAGCACCAGGCTGGCTCCAAAACTGCTTGGCAGACCCAAGCCCATCCGCTGAAGCGAGGGCCGGTCCACCAGTATGAAGACGAAAACCGCGATGGCGGCAAGCAAAGCCCACTTGTTACGGAATGCCAGTCGTGAGGACCACAACGCGCGCTCCATCAAGACGTAGGCAACAATCAGCTGGAACCAGGTAAAGTAACGCCAGTAGGCTAGCCGTACCTCCAGCGGCTGCAACCGGAGAGTCGGCACCGAAGCCGGGGCAACTACCCAAGCATAAAAAGTTTTCGTCTGAACCGCCATTCTGTGAACCGCCGCTCAGGTGGGCCCACTCCAGAATGGTGTACACGTGCGGGAACAACTTCCTAATTGACCGTCTGTGTCAGCGAAGCCGAACTGCCGGTAAAGCTGGTGCTGCCGTTGTAGGTTGCCGTGATGCTGTGCGCGCCCGAGGCCAGCGCCGAGGTTGTGAACTTTGCCTTTCCTCCGCTCAGGGCCAAAGTCTTCAGGAGCGTCGTGCCATCGTAGAAAGTCACTGACCCGGTGACCGTACCGCCGAACTGCGGCAACACGCTCGCGGCAAAGGTTACAGACTGCCCAGAGTTCGACGGATTCACCGAGGAAACCAAAGCGGTCGTGGTGGTGGCTTTGCTTACCACCTGGCTTACTGTCTTCGACTTGCTGCCGACGAAGTTGGAGTCGCCGCCATACACTGCCGTGATCGAGTTCGCACCCACCTTCAACGTCGAGGTCATCAAGCTCGCCAACCCGCCACTCAGCGCTCCTGTTCCCAGCACCGTTGTGCCTTTCACAAATGTGACAGTTTCTCCATCAGGAGGCGCACCGAGCGATGAAGTGATCACCGCGGTAAGGGTCACCGCCTGCCCATACGTAGACGGGTTCAGTGAAGACGAGAGCGTTGTCGCTGTCAGCGCCGAAATATGTAGCTTGGTAACGAAGGCGTCACTATTGCCCGCATTGGTCGCCTGCCAAGGATTCATCGTCGGGAAATTGGTTGAGAATGTGTAGCCGGTGACGTAGGCGATGCCCGCGCTGTCCAACGCAACACCCTGGCAATACTCATCTCCGCCGCCACCCAAATACGTGGAGTAAGCCAGTGCCGAGCCCGCGGCGTTGAGCTGCGCCACGAAGGTGTCAGAATAGCCACCGGCCCGTTTCTGCAAGGGGTTAACCAGCGGAAAGGTGGTCGAATTGGTTGTACCGGCGACATACGCGTTGCCCGAGTTGTCTACCGCGATGCCGTCACCGCGGTCACCACCGTTGCCCCCAAGGTACGTGGAGTAGACCAATACCGATCCTGACGGATCGAACTTAGTCACGAAGGCGTTACCCGCGTTACTCGCCTTCCCGCAGTTTCTTGAGCGGCAGACTGTCTGAAAAGCACCCGGCGTGGTGGGAAAGTCGGTTGAGCCGGTCGCTCCAGTGATGTAAGCGTTGCCCGCACTGTCCACCGCGATGCCTTCGCCCTCGTTAGACCTGCTGCCTCCCAGAAACGTAGAGTAAATCAAAGCCGACCCCGCGGGGTTTAGCTTGGACACAAAGGCATCCGCAATAAAGTTAGCTTCAGAACACCCTTTGCAGACCATCTGGAAGGCACCTGGTGAAATGGGAAAGTCGGTTGAGTAGGTAAATCCCGTGACGTAAGTGTTGCCCGCACTATCCACCGCGATGCCTCGGGCAAAGTCCTCCTGGCCACCACCAAGATATGTGGAGTAAAGCAAGGCCGAGCCGGAGGGGTTGAGCTTAGACACGAAGGCGTCCCCATGATAGCCACAGTAGCTGCCACTGTTACAGACCGTCTGGAAGGCACCGGGCGTAACCGGAAAGTCGGCAGAGGTCGTGTAGCCGGTGACGTAAGCGTTGCCCGCACTGTCCAACGCGATGCTTTGGCCTCCATCAAACCCACTTCCCCCTATATAGGTCGAGTAAACCAATTCCGATCCTTCGGGGTTGAGCTTGGACACGAAGGCGTCGCCACCGCCGCCGTAGGTAGGCTGCAAGGCGTTCATCAACGGAAAGTCGGTTGAGTTGGTGTAGCCGGTGACGTATGCGTTGCCCAAGCCGTCCACGACGATGCCGTAGCCGTACTCACCCCCGCTGCCACCCAGATAGGTGGAGTAAACGAGGGCCGATCCTGCGGGGTTGAGCTTGGTCACGAAGGCGATCCCGCAGGGTCCACCACAGGTCGTCTTTAAGGCACCAGACGTGGTCGGAAAATCGAGTGATTCGGTTAATCCCGCTACGTAAGCGTTGCCCAAGCCGTCCACGGCGATGCCGTAGCCCCGATCTAGCCCGCTGCCGCCCAGATACGTTGAGTAGATCAGCGGATCGATGTATAGCGGCCTGCTGGCGTCATACTTCGCCACTTCGAATGCCACACGGTTCGTATCCGCGATGGCATAACGGGCCGCAATCTCCTGCCGCGCCCCATTTTTCTTTTGATACACAACCGGCTTGCACCAACGAATCTCATCGTCGCCCATGTTGAACACTAAATCGCCTTTGCCATCCTTACGAATCCACTTGGCCCCGCGAACGTCGAATGCGATGCGACGCGGGTCTGCTCCAGGCGCCACTATAAAGTCATACTCCAATTGCCGCTGGTCGCCGTAATAAACCAAGTCGATACCCGAATAAATTCCCTCGTACTTCACCTTCGCGTAAGTCGGAACATTGCTGCGCCACTTCGCCGGATCGTTGCCGATGAAGTAGTTGCTCGTCCCCGCCATTTCATCCAAGCCCGTTACCTTGGCCCCAGGATTGGCATGGCGAAGCTTCATCCGCAACACGACACCGACCTTGGGCGCATCCATAGCGGACTGCGACTTGTGGGTCGTACCCGCGATCTTCGCCTCATTTGTCTTCGTCCCGCTCAACGCCAGCACCGCTTCATCCCCTGTGAGGAACAGCGTGTATCCGCCTGTGCGTGACAGAAACTTCACCTGCGCATCCGTCTGCCCGTGATTGGCCTCGAAGGCGAGCGACAATTTGCCGTATTGATCGAGAATCCGGGCTTGAGCTTTCGGGTCAGCGTGAGACGCACTTATCGGGGCAATAACTCTCGACGTCTGATTGACGAGAGAAATAGGATTCGACTGCGCCAACAGGAATGTGGTCGTCAAACACAGAAACAGGCAGACGAAGTAGGTACGCTTCATAGGAACCTTCCGTCGCATCTAAGTTGCACGGTGGAGACACTCGGCTACCGGTTAGGGGAAGGGGTTTCGCGCGGCGGTCGAGAACCGACAATTATCTCCCCGTGCGGGCTAACGGTCAATGACCTGCTGACGGAAAGATGATCTCCTGAGCTTAGGTTCCGGCCCGCGACTCGATTGTGTTGGAAATTCGTGGGCGTCGGAACATCTTGAGTTGACCCCTTGCTTCTCCGCGATGAGGAAACTGAAAGGCGAAGGGGCCAAGCTCAAAGACTGAAAGACAGCCTAGCCGATCAGGCGCAGGTTTGCGCCAACTTCGGTAATAATATACTCGAGCAACCAAGCGGGAACTATGGGCAAAGTCATTGGCTGCGGTTTCTGTCCGGAAACTGCTAATCTCACGGGCGAACATCTATGGAGCCAGTGGTTCGGGAACAAGCTTGGCAAAAGAGATTACCTGATAACTCGAAAGGAGGTCGATGGCAGCGTTAGGCAATGGCACAAGAAAACGCTTAATGAGATGGCCAACGTGGTTTGCGGAACATGCAATAACACGTGGATGAGCGTCCTTGAAAGCAAGACCAAGCTCGTTACTAACAAAATGGTTTTCGACTGTTCCCCATCGGTGCTACAAGCCGGCGACATTGCCGCGCTTGCTGCGAATGCGTTTAAGAGTGCGGTTGTCGCCGACCTCATGCACGATAATCGGCCCCCGTTTTTTACGCTCTTTGAGCGCAGGCGATTTGCCAAAGGCCTCACCATTCCGGCTGGAGTGCAGATGTGGCTTGGAAGCATGGCCACCCGGCGCGGGCTTTTCAAGAGCCACTACTTCACAACTCCAACCGGAACTAGCTGCGGGTTCGAGCTCAATGTGTTTACGTATGGCATGGGGCACCTGGTTATCCAGGTGGTTACCTCCAGATGGAGGAAGAAGGCCCACAGGCGCCACGCACTCCCACCCGTTGTGACGCAAGCCATCGCTTGGGATCGCGTTTCCGTCCCTTTTTGGCCTAGCGATGGCACTCCCGTTTCGTGGCCGCCGTCGGCGCATCTTGGCGACGAGATTATCGACGAGTTCTCCGTACGATGGAGGAATAGTCGGAAGCGGTGATTTCGTCCACTCTTTTAGTGGATTGTTGCATGGACTTACTGAGTGTCCGATGACTGCCTTCTGAGGTGAATTAGCAGCATTTTACAGCATCGAGGAACTTGCTAAGTTGAAGAAAATAAAGTCACGTTGCATCCAATGGCAGAATCTGTGAATCTCTATAGTAGAGCCAATGAAACCAATGCCAACGAACAACAAGCCGAGGCCGAGGGTGGTGATTGTGGGGGCTGGCTTCGCTGGCCTGACCGCTGCCCGCCGGATCGCCCGGCTTCCCGTTCAGCTTACGGTCGTTGACCGGAAAAACCACCACACCTTCCAACCGCTGCTCTACCAGGTCGCTACCGCCGGCCTGTCTCCCGGCGAAATAGCGGCGCCGATCCGCTGGATCCTCCGAGGCTGCTCCAACGTTAAAGTGTTACTTGATGAAGTGGTCGATTTCAATCTGGAACAGAACAAAGTTATTACCAAGGAGCAGGTCCTCGATTACGACTTTCTGATCATCGCCTCCGGAGCGACCCATGCTTACTTTGGCCACCCGGATTGGGAGCCTCTGGCGCCCGGGCTGAAGACGATTGAGGACGCGCTCGAAATCCGCCGCCGCGTTCTGCTGGCCTTCGAACTGGCCGAACGTCAGAACGAGCGACCGAATAAGACCGCCGACGGCCAAAGCGAATCTCCGCTGCAGTTTGTCGTCATCGGAGGCGGCCCCACCGGCGTCGAACTTGCGGGAACGTTGGCTGAAATCGCCCGCCACGCCATGAACCACGAGTTTCGCAATATCGACCCGCGGCAGACTCGCATTCTGCTCATCGAGGGCAGCCCGCGGGTTTTGGGATCCTATTCCGAAGAACTTTCCCGCAAAGCCGAAGCGCAACTGCGCCGCTTGGGCGTCGAGGTTCGCACATCCCACGTGGTCACACGAATTGAACCGGGCGCGGTTTGGGTGGGCGGCGAAAGGATTCCAGCCCCAGTGGTCTTGTGGGCAGCGGGCGTTGCCGCTTCCCCACTGGGCCTAAAATTGGCTGTCGCCGTGGACCGCGCCGGTCGCGTGCTCGTCCAACCCGACCTCAGCATTTCCGGACATCCCGAAGTATTTGTGGTTGGCGACCTCGCTGCACTCCAGGACGAAAACGACGGAAACGGGAAGATCCTGCCAGGCGTCGCGCCGGTCGCCATCCAACAAGGGAACTGGGTTGCGCAAACCATCGGCCGCGACCTGGAGAATCAACCGCGTCGCAATTTCCGTTATCACGACAAAGGCAGCCTGGCCACGATCGGACGCGCCGCCGCCGTCGCCCAGTTCGGCAAGTTCGAATTGTCCGGCTATTTCGCCTGGCTGGCGTGGCTGTTCGTCCACATTCTCTTTTTAATCGGATTCCGCAATCGCCTCCTCGTGATGATCCAGTGGGCATGGTCGTATCTCACCTATGAGCGCGGTGCCCGCCTCATCACTGGCAGCGACGAACTGCCGGGCTGCACCCAGCCTCAGCCCCATCCCGAGAAGGACGGAGCCGCTGAGCCGACTGTTCCCGCAGGCCAGCCGCGCGCGTGATGCGCCGTCTCCCCTGCCGATATAATCAAATTATCGTGAACCGCGCCGCTGTCTTCGTCTTTATGGTTTCGCTGCTCTTCCGCCCGTCGCTTCGCGCCCAGGACACCCCCGCCTCCGGCCGCACCCTAGTCGGACAGACTGTGATCGGTCGCACCATGGTCGTGATTCCCTTCGAGAATGATTCTCCGACCCCCGGCCTGGAATGGCTCGGCGAATCTTTTCCCGAAACTTTCCACGAGCAACTCAATTCTCCGGTGTTGTACGTAACCAGCCGTGACGAGCGACTCCGCGCCTACGATCGCCAGGGTATTCCGGCCGGCGTTCATGCATCCCGCGCCTCCCTCTACCGCCTCGCCGAGCAGATGGATGTCGATTACGCCGTGCTTGGCTCTTATAAGTATGACGGCGCACGGCTCACCGCCATCGCCCAGTTACTCGACATGCGGGCTCAGAAACTCTCGCCCGCCGCCAAAGAGTCCGCGCCGCTGGCCGATCTTGGCAACCTGCAATCCGCGCTGGCGTGGGACTTGCTTCGCCTGATCCGCACAGACTTCCCCGTGCCCAAGGACAAGTACATCGCGAGCGTGGCTCCGGCGCGTCTGGACGCCTTGGAAAATTTCGTACGCGGCTCGCTGGCCACTACGGCGGAAGAAAAGGTGCAGCGCTATCGTGAAGCAGTCCGCCTCAATCCAACTTATGCGCAAGCGTGGCTGGAGCTGGGCAAGACCTACTACTCTCAGCGCGCTTACGAACTGGCGATCGCCGCACTGGGCCAAGTGCCGCATTCTTCTTTCATGTCAGGCGCAGTCGCGCGCGAGGCAAGTTTCTACCTTGGCCTTGCCGCCTACTCTCACGCGGACTTCGTGAAATCCCAGAGTGCCTTTGAGTTCGTCGCCGCGCGCCTGCCTCTGGCCGAGGTATATAACGATCTCGGGGTGGTCGCGGCGCGCCGTGGCCAAAAAAAGGCCGCCGACTATTTCCAGAGAGCGATTCAGAACGATCCGAGCGACCCTGACTATCACTTCAACATGGGAGTAGCTCTTAACGTGGCTGGTGATCGCGCCGGCGCGGCACGCGAACTGCACATCACGCTCGATCGTCGCCCGAACGACGCCGAGGCTAAAATGTTGCTCGATTCCCTGACAACGACTGCTGGCAGTATCGTTCCGAGCAGCGCGACGTCGAAGGCCCCCTTGGAGCGCATCAAGCGCAACTACGAGGAAGACGCCTTCCGCCAGATGACCACGCAAATGGGGAGCTGGGCCGAGGAGCGATTTACGCGCTCCGATCCCCGCGCACACGCGCGCTTTCACGTCGAACTCGGCAATGAACTCATGGCCCACGGATTCACCACCGAAGCCGAGGCCGAATTCCATCATGCCGCTGCGGTCGATCCCTCGAGCGCCGCGCCGCTTACCGCCCTTGCGGAAACCTTCGCCGCTCGCGGCGACGCCCGCCAAGCCCGTGCCCAGGCCGAGGCCGCCCTCCTCATTCGCGAGTCGGCGGAGGCCTGCCTGATTCTTGCGCGCCTCGATTTGAGCGAAAACAGAATGGAAGCAGCCGCCCAGAACATCAATCGGGCGCTGCAGCTGGAACCCGGCAATTCCGCCGGCCAAGATTTGAAGCGTACCCTAGCAGCCAAGCTCGCGGAGAAAGCGCAGCCGCTGTCACAACCATGAAACCGTCACGATTTTTCCCGTCACGATTTTTCCCCTCTCGCTTCTTCGCCCTTCGTTTTTCCACCTGTATGTCTCGCTGTTTTGCCGCGCTTTTTCTTTTCTCGCTCCTTGCCACCCTCTGCTTCGCTGACGTCCTGAAGATCGCCATCAACGACGCCATCCAGCCCGTCACCGCCGAATTCATTGGCCGAGCCCTCGATCGGGCAGCCGCCAACCACGACCAAGCCGTCCTGATCGAGATCAACACTCCCGGCGGACTGGTCGATTCGACGCGCGAAATCATTGAAAAAATCGTGGCTTCGCCCGTGCCGGTGATTATCTATGTGACGCCCAGCGGCAGCCGAGCCGCATCCGCCGGGTTCTTCATCCTCGAATCGGCGGACGTAGCCGCCATGGCACCGGGAACCAATACCGGCGCCGCCCATCCCGTCCTCTTGGGCGGCAAGATGGACGACGTCATGAAACAAAAAATGGAGAACGACGCCGCAGCCCTGATGCGCTCGGTCGTCGCCAAGCGCGGTCGCAACGTCGAGCTAGCCGAGAGCGCCGTGCGCGAGTCTAAGTCGTTTACCGACCAGGAAGCGCTAGACAAGAAACTCATCGAGTACATCGCGCCAGACGTACAGGACCTGTTCCGCCAGTTGAACGGGAAGAGCTTCAAGCGATTTAATGGCACTAAAGTCACGCTCAAACTGGACGACCAGCCTGTGCGCGACTATCGTATGACGCTCAAGCAGCGCATCCTTTCCTACATCATGGACCCGAACATTGCGTTCATCCTGCTGGCCATTGGTGCGATGGCGCTGTATGCCGAATTCAATCACCCCGGTGCGGTCATTCCTGGAACCGTGGGCGTGGTCTTCATTCTTCTGGCGGCGTTCGCCTTGAATCTTCTGCCCGTGCGCTTCGCGGCGATTGCCATGATCATCGGCGCCTTTGCGCTGTTCGCCGCTGAAGCCAAGTTCGCCAGCCACGGCGTCCTCACCACCGGCGGGATTGCGCTGTTAACCATGGGCGGCCTGTTCCTGGTGGACACGCCCATTCCCGAAATGCGTGTTCGCCTCGCGACCGCGCTAGCCGTAAGCATCCCTCTAGGAATTATCACCGCCTTCCTGATGAGCATCGCCGTGCGCGCCCGCCGCAACAAAGTTGTCACCGGCGCAGAAGGATTGATTGGCCAAATCGGAATTGCGAAAACCGCGCTGGCGCCTGCCGGAAAAGTGGCCCTGCACGGCGAGTTTTGGGACGCCATCTCCGCAGTCCCCGTTCCCGCCGGAGAACAAATCGTGGTGCGGCAGGTCGATGGACTCACGCTGAGAGTGGATCCCGTAGCCGTGACCAGACCTGTCATCGCGTGATGGTTCGCGGCCTTAAACTTTCACTAGATGTGGCAGCGAACAACTTATCGCTTAGATGGCCTATCAATTATGCTTGCGACGTTGGGATACATTTTGGGTCACCCGAAAAACTGGTCAGAATTCGTCGGCGAGGTGTTTTTCACAGCTTCAAAGCGCGAGAAATGGGGCGCCCCTGGGTGCGCAATCTTACTGCGATCCGATGCCTGGCGCTTATCGGGAACTAACCTTATGTCCTGGACAAGACAGGATCGGACTCAACCGTGTTCAACAATTGAACATTACATCAGCTCGCTGGGTTGGGACTTCGATCTCTCAATTCCGGACTGGCGGATGATGATTTATTGTTGTGCCGGCCAATCGATTGTCTGCTAGACTTTTCGCGAAGTACGGGGGAAGGCTTTTGACTGGCACAACTTAAAAGCTGTATTTCCTGAAGAAATTGCACATAGACAGAGTTACTCGAAGAAACTCTAGATTGTTATTTTTTGGGGCGGCGGCCGCTGGAATTGATCTGGCCGATCAAGAACAAACGATTCCTGGCGGCTCGCTTACGGGTAAGCCATGGCATTGCACCCTGGGGAACAGAAGCGCCACTTTCCGGTAGAAGCGCCAGTCGCATGGGATCCGATCCGGCGGGCCCTGGAAGAAAACGAAGACTGGTATCGTGATCTGGTCGACCACAGTCGCGATCTGCTGTGCGTCCACGACCTTGAAGGTCGATTCCTGTCGGTCAATCCCGTTCCAGCGCGTCTGCTGGGTTACAGCGTAGAAGAGATGATTGGGAAGCCGATGCGGGAGTTTGTCGATCCGCAATTCCGCGATCAGTTCGATGACTATCTGCGCGAGATCGAGCGCACGGGGGAATCGCGCGGGCTGATGGCGGTGGTGACGCGAGCGGGAGAGCAGCGGATTTGGGAGTATCACAACACGCTGCGCACCGCGGGAGTGGATGCACCGATTGTGCGGGGGATGGCACATGACGTGACGGAACGGGTGCGGGCGGAGAAGGCGTTGCGCGCGAGCAACGAACAACTGGTGAAGACGGTGCGGGAGCGGGAGCGGGTAATCCACGAGCTGACTCTTTTCCGGACGCTGCTGGACCAATCGAACGATGCCATTCTAGTCGTCGATCCGGAGACGCGGCGTTTCCTCGACGTGAATGAGCGGGCCTGCCTGAAGCTGGGCTACAGCCGGGAAGAGCTTTTGTCGATGACGGTTTATGACATCGACGTGGACTTCGACGAAAGTTCGCGCGCGCGGTTGGAGGAGCAATTGCGGGAGTCGGGATTCGCGAGCATGGAAAGAGTGCACCGGCGAAAAGATGGAACGAGGTTTCCGGTGGAAGTGAATTTGCGAAAGGTGCGAGCGGACCGGGAGTATCACGTGGCCGTGTCGCGCGACATTTCGGCACGGAAGCTGGCGGAGGAGGCGTTACGGGAGAGTGAAGCGCGGGAGCGGATCAGGGCAAAGGAAATGGAGGCGGTGCTGGATGCGGTGCCGGTAGCGGTTTGTATCGCGCATGACGCCGAGTGCCGGCGGATTACAGGCAACCGGGCAGCACACGAAGAGATGCGTGTGCCGGCGGGCAAGAACTTTTCGATGAGCGCAGCGGCCGAGGAGAGACCGACGTCCCGGCTGATGGAAAATGGGGTGGAGGTCCCGACGAATTTGCTGCCGATGCAGCAAGCGGCGGCCACGGGAAAGCCGGTGTATGGACAGGCGCTAACGATGGTATTTGCGGATGGCAGCGAGCGGGAATATCTGGTGAATGTGGTTCCGCTGCTGGATGAGAGGGGCAAGCCTCGGGGAGTGGTGGGGGCGTCGATCGACGTGACCGAACTGAAGCAGACGGAGAGAGCGCTGCGGGAAAGCGAACTGCGATTTCGAACGGTGTACGAGCGGTCTCCGGTTGGCATTGCTCTGGTGGATTCGCGCACCGGACAATTCCTGCAGGTCAATCCGAAGTTCTGCGAAATCACCGGGCGCAACGAAGAGGACCTGTTACAGATCGACGTGGAGGCTATTACCCACGCTGATGATATGGGTGAGAGCCGTGAACGCCTGCAGCAGATGGCGGAGGAAGGCCTGGCGAATTACGAAGTGGAAAAAAGGTATCTCCGCCCGGATGGATCGGCGCGCTGGGTGAGGATTCTGGTGGTGCCGATGTGGGACAAAGGAGAGACGCGCCGGTGGCAAATGGGTCTGGTGCAGGACATCACGGAACAGAGGCAGTCGAAGGAAGCGATCACCAGGCTGGTGCAAGAGGTATGCGAAGCCAAGAGAAAGCTTACGGAAGAAAAGCTGTATCTGGAACAGGAAATCGATACCGAACTGGGGTTCGGGGAGATCGTCGGGCGGAGCAAGGCCCTGCAAGCCGTCATGGAGAATGTTGAAAAGGTGGCAGCCAGCGATGCCACGGTGCTGCTGCTGGGCGAAACGGGAACAGGCAAGGAACTGGTGGCGCGAGCGATCCACCGGTTGAGCCAGCGCGCCGGCAACAGTTTCATCAAAATGAATTGCGCGGCGATTCCATCGGGGCTGCTGGAGAGCGAGTTATTCGGCAATGAGAAAGGGGCGTTCACCGGAGCGGTGAGCAGGAAAATTGGACGACTGGAACTGGCGGACAAGGGCACACTGTTTCTGGACGAGATCGGGGAGATCTCGCTGGCGCTGCAACCAAAGCTGCTGCGGGTTTTGCAGGATCAGGAATTCGAACGGCTGGGCGGGATCCATACGTTGAAGGTGGACTTTCGTTTGATTGCGGCAACCAACCGCGACTTGGCGGACGCCGTGCGAGAGGCCGAGTTCCGGAGCGATTTGTATTACCGGCTGAACGTGTTTCCGATCCGCGTGCCACCCTTACGGGAACGGCGGGAGGACATCCCGTTGCTGGTCGAACATTTTGTGCGGAAGTGCGCGCGTCGGATGAACCGTTCGATCACGAGCATTCCGAAAAAGACCATGGACATGCTGATGGGGTGGGAGTGGCCGGGGAATGTGCGGGAGTTGGAGAATTTTATCGAGCGGTCGGTGATCCTGACGCAGGGTTCGGTGCTGGTGTCGCCGTTAAGCGAACTGAAGCCGATTACCGCGGAGGAGAAAAGCGCGGATGAAAGTCTGGAGGCGGCGGAACGCGAGCACATTCTGCGCGCGTTGCGGGAAAGCCACGGTCAGATTGGCGGCGTGAGAGGGGCAGCCACGCGGTTGGGATTGAAGCGGACAACGCTGCAATCGAAACTGAAGCATTTTGGAATCAATCCGCGGTCAGGGAAGGAGTAGTCGGAAGGACCCCATTCACCACCAAGGACACGAAGCATCACGAAGGATACCCTTCGTGTGACTTTCTGTTTTTTTTGGGTTGATGAATTTCGACCTACCTAGCTTCTGGGGCAGATGCCGAAGATCGGGCAATCGGTTACAATCCTCGCGCGCATGAACCGCGAATATAACAAACAATATAGCCACGAATTGGGGCGCGACATGGAGTCGCTGGTGTTTGGGCACGGCGGGCAGCCGATCCTCGTGTTTCCGACATCCATGGGACGCCTTTTTGAATATGAAGATGCGGGGATGATCCGCGCGCTGGGCGAAAAGCTGGAAGCGGGGACGATTCAGGTTTTCTGCGTGGACGGGGTGGACGCGGAGAGCTGGTACAACAAGGGCGTCCATCCGGGAGCGCGGATCTGGCGGCATGTGCAGTACGAGCGCTACGTGATTAACGAGTTTCTGCCGTATTTGAAGGGGAAGAACTGGGCACCGCAGATGGTGGTGACGGGATGCAGTTTTGGCGGATATCACGCGCTGAATTTTTCCATGCGGCATCCCGATGTAGTTTCGGGTTGCGTGACCATGAGCGGTTCGTTCGAGATCACGAGTTTCCTCGACGGCTACTACGACGACAATGTCTATTTCAATAGTCCGCCGGACTACTTGCCGAACATGAGCGATGAGTGGTTCCTGAGCCGGTGCCGGCAGATGAAGATTGTGCTGGGAACATCGGACTGGGATATGTGTCTGGACGCGAACGTGAAGATGGCGGGGATTCTGCAAGGCAAGGGGATTCCGCATTGGCTGGATATTTACGGAGACAACAGCAAGCATGATTGGCCGCTGTGGCAGCGGATGGCCATGAAGTATTTTTAGTTTTTACTTGCTCGCTGGCATCGCGCCGGGCTTTGCACGGCAGGGACGGACGAGGGCGTCCGTCCCTGCCTGTTTCGGGGAGAAATGAGATCGCAGTTTCACGAGGGGTCTTAATTATGGCTGACAAGACAATTGGAATTATTTTTGGGATGGAGAATACGTTTCCGCCGGCTTTGGTGGAGAAGATTAACTCGATGAAGGCCGAGGGCGTTACGGCGGAGTTTGTGAAGATTGGCGGCATCCGGATGGATGAGCCTAAGAAGTACGACGTCATTATTGACCGGATTTCGCAGGACATTCCTTTCTACCGCGCGTACTTGAAGAACGCGATGCTGCAAGGGACGATTGTGATTAACAATCCGTTCTGGTGGACGGCGGACGACAAATTTTTTAATTATGCGCTGGCGCACAAGATGGGCGTGGCGATTCCGCCTACGGTGATTTTGCCGCATCAGAAGCATCCGCCGGACACTACCGATCAATCCATGCGGAATTTGATGTATCCGCTCAATTGGGAAGAGGTCTTTGCCTATGTTGGGTTTCCGGCATTCTTGAAGCCTTACGCGGGCGGCGGCTGGAAGCACGTGTATAAGGTGGATTCGCCGGAGGAGTTCTTTCATAACTACAACCAGACTGGCGACCTCTGCATGACGCTTCAGCATGGCGTGGAGTTTGAGGACTATTACCGCTGTTACGTGGTGGGGCAGGAAAAAGTGCACATCATGAAATACGACCCTAAAGCTCCGCACCATGAGCGCTATGTGAAGGGGAACCCGCAGCCCGGGACGGCATTGAAGGCACGGATTGAGAAAGACGCTTTGGCGTTGTGCCGGGCGCTGGGCTACGACTTGAATACGGTGGAGTTTGCGGTCGAAGCCGGAGTGCCGTATGCGATTGACTTCATGAATCCGGCGCCGGATGCGGAGGTTACGTCGGTGGGACAGCAGAATTTTGAGTGGGTGGTGGAGGCGGTGGCGGAGATGGCGGTGAAGAAGGCGCTCAGCGGAGAGAATCCGGTGGGGGAGTTGCGCTGGGCCGCGTTTTTGAATGGTCCAAAGTGGGTGGAGATCCGGGCGCAGAAGATTAAGAAGAAGGCGTAGGGTGGAGGCGGGCCAGCGCCCCGTCCCCACACAACCGACACAGATTTGTTTCCAGTGACAATTTAGTTAGCGGTGCCTGGATCGATCCGCGCTTTGTCCGTAGAGACGGACGAGGGCGTCCGTCCCTACGTGGTTCGTGGTGCGCTTGGCGGCTCGCGGACAAGAGTGTCCGCGCCACACTTGCTCATTAGGTATACTGATTCGACTTCTGCCGGGGTATCTTCCCGCCTGGCAGCTCTGGGTGCCGCGATGAAACCTACGTTCACGCTGGGAATCGAAGAGGAGTATCAGACCGTCGATCCTGAGACTCGGGATCTTCGGTCGCACATTCACGCCGAGATCATCGAGAAGGGCAAATTGATCCTGCAGGAACGGGTCAAGACGGAGATGCACCAATCGGTAGTGGAAGTAGGGACTTCGGTTTGCTCCAATATTAAGGATGCCCGGGAAGAACTGAAGAGTTTGCGGCGGCACATGATCCGGCTGTCGCGGGAGAATGGGTTGCGGCTGGCGGCGGCGGCCACGCATCCGTTTGCGGATTGGCGGGTGCAGGAAGTTACGCCGGGCGAGCGCTACAAAAACATTGTGCAGGATATGCAACTGGTGGCCCGGGCCAACCTGATTTTCGGGCTGCATGTGCACGTGGGCGTCGAGGATCGCGAGACGCTGATCCATTTAATGAATCATGCCCGGTATTTTGTGCCGCACCTGCTGGCGCTGTCGACGAATTCGCCGTTCTGGCTGGGGATGGATACGGGGCTGCACTCCTACCGCTGCAAGGTGTTTGACAAATTCCCCCGGACGAACCTGCCGGATTATTTTCCGAGCTGGGGCGAGTACGAGAATTACGTGAAACTGCTGGTGAAAACGAACTCAATCGACAACGCCAAGAAAATCTGGTGGGATATCCGTCCGCATCCATTTTTCAACACGCTGGAGTTCCGGGTCTGCGATCTTCCGATGCGGGTGGAGGAGACGATTGCGCTGGCGGCGCTGATTCAGGCGACGGTCGCGAAGCTCTACAAACTCTACTCACAGAACCAGGGATTCCGGCTATACCGGAAGTCGCTGCTGATGGAGAACAAGTGGCGAGCGGCACGGTATGGGATCAACGGGAAGCTGATCGACTTCGGCAAGTCGATGGAAGTTCCGGAGCGCGAACTGATCGAAGAGTATCTGGAATTTGTGGATGACGTGCTGGACGAACTCGATTGCCGGGCAGAAGTGGAGTACATCCGCGAGATTATGAAGATGGGAACGGGCGCGGACCGGCAGTTGGACGTGTACCGCAAGACCGGCGACATGAAAGCCGTGGTGGACTACATCATTGAGGAGACTGAGGTGGGCGTGGACCAGGTGGATAGTTTGCCCACCGCACGGGCCGTCTGATGAGCTTGATGAAGACAGAAGCAGAACAATCCAACCGACAATTGAATAAAATGGCTTTTGATCCGCAACTGACACAGGGAGCGCGGAATGCGGTGCGCGTGTGCCTGCGGGTGCTGGGTTCGGAAAAAGTCACCGTCATCACGGATGAAGTGAACCTGGAGATTGCGGCGGCGCTGGTGCACGAACTGGAAGAGGTGGGCTGCCGCTACCGGACGTGGGTACTGGAGGATGTGGCGACTCGTCCACTGACGGATTTGCCGGCGGCGATCATGGAGGATCTGGAGACGAGCCAGGTCAGCATTTTTGCGGTGCAGGCTCAGACCAACGAACTGAAGTCGCGCATGCAGATGACGGACGTGGTGAATCGGCGAAAGATCCGGCACGCGCACATGGTCAACATCAACAAGCGGATCATGCTGGAAGGCATGCGCGCGGACTTCCTGAAAGTGGACCGGCTGAGCGTGAAGGTGATGGAGACGGTGCGCGCGGCAAAACAGATCCGAGCGAAGACGCCAGCGGGGACGGATCTGGTGGCGGATTTGAATCCGAATTACCGCTGGGTGAAGACGAGCGGGATTATCAGTACGGAAAAGTGGGGAAACCTGCCCGGTGGTGAAGTGTTTACTACGCCGGGCGAGGTAAACGGCACATTTGTAATTGATGGAGTAGTGGGCGATTATTTGTGCGCGAAGTTTGGCGATTTGAAGTCGAGTCCGCTGACCATCCAGGTAAAGGGGAATCGCGTGATCGAAGCCCACTCGGCGAACAAGGAATTGAAAGACGATTTCTGGGCTTACACCCATCAGGATGAGAACAGCAACCGGGTGGGCGAGTTTGCGATTGGGACGAACATCGAACTGAAGGATGTGATCGGGGAGATTCTCCAGGACGAGAAATATCCGGGCGTACACATTGCGTTTGGAAATCCGTATGGGGCGCACACCGGAGCGGAGTGGTATTCGTCGACACACATTGATGTGGTGGGACGGAATTTCGATATCTGGGTGGACGGCGAGCAGATCATGCGGGGCGGGCAGTTTTTGATTGAGGCGTAGAAGCGGCTATTAGCTCTTGGCTTTTACCCCCTGCGTGAAACCTCGCGCTTCGTATCAGGGCCTCGCTTTAGAAATGCCGTACTGGTTCAGTGATAACCGCTCCTTTAGGGGCTGCCGTAAAGCGTGGACGGGCGAGGGCGCCCGTCGCTCCACGAACTTCGATGATTCCTTCTTATCGGCACGCCTTCAACTCGAACTTCACTTCCGACAAATACGAGCGGTTGCGGCGCGAGATGACTTCTCGGTGCGGAATGGAGGTTCCATTCGCGCTTTGCGAGACGCCTTGCTTCTTTCCCAATGCGCTCGTCGAGCGTATGGGGGAAGATGGGAAGGCGCTGATCCGGCAGTTGGTGGAGAATCCGGAGTATCGGGCGCGCTCGGAGGCGTCGATTCCCGCAAAGTTTCGGGTACCGAATGAAGCGCCCCATCCGATGTTTATCCAGGTGGACTTCGGGCTGGTGCGGGATTCGGCGGGCGAGTTACAGCCGAAGTTGGTCGAGTTACAGGCCTTCCCTTCCCTTTACGCTTATCAGCCGGTTTTGGCGCAGGCTTACGTCGACGTGTTCTCACTCGACGCGAAGCTTCGCTACTTTTTGAGTGGGCTGGAGTCGGCTTCTTACCAGCAGCTTTTGCGGGACGCGATTGTCGCGGGGTTCGATCCGGCGAATGTGGTGCTGATGGAGGTGTATCCAGAGGAGCAGAAGACACGCCCGGATTTTCTGCTGACGGAGAAGCTGCTCGGGATTCGCACGGTGTGCATCACGAAGATTCACAAAGAGGGGCGGCGGCTGTTTTACGAGGAAAGCGGCAAGCGGGTTCCTATTGAGCGAATTTATAACCGCACTATCGTGGATGAACTGGAACGCAAGGGCGTGACTCCGCCGTTTGATTTTCGGGATGAGCTGGATGTGGAGTGGGCGGGGCATCCGAACTGGTATTTCCGGATGAGCAAGTATTCCATTCCTTATTTGAAGCACCCCTCGGTGCCGCGGACCTGGTTTCTGGATCAACTGACGGAAGTGCCTGGGGATCTGGAGAATTTTGTGCTCAAGCCGCTGTATTCTTTTGCCGGATTGGGCGTGGTGATTGCGCCTTCGCGGGGCGACATCGACGCGATCCCTGCGGTTCAACGCGGCGAATACATTCTGCAGGAGCGATTGAATTTCACGCCAGTGGTGGAGACGCCGCACGGCGCTACCAAGGTCGAACTAAGGATCATGTATGTGTGGCTCGACAAGTTAGTGCCGGTGCTGACTATTGTGCGCATGGGACGCGGTTTGATGATGGGCGTGGATCAGAACAAGAATATGAAATGGGTCGGATCGTCGGCGGCGCTGGTTGGTGGATAGTTGGTCATGATTTTCCCGCTCCCACTCACAAAGAACGCGGATGAGTGGGTCACCCCGCTCTTTTCCTGCTTCTAAACATATCCCCCAAACTCGGTTGAC
>JANXZM010000110.1 GCA_025355505.1 Acidobacteriaceae bacterium
TGCGTGCGTTATGCTCCTTATTAATTAGTGCTTGGGAATGTTTAATCGAGGCAACACATGCGCTCTGTTTCGTTGACGGTCTTTGGCCTGTTACTTATGGCCATGGGACCGGCTTCATTCCAGTCTGTTTTTGCGGGGGCGGCCCCGACACAAATGAGCATCGCCGCTGGCAATAACCAGCACAGCACCAATGTTGCTTTACGGATGCTCATCTTCCACCTCTAGTTCCCGCAGTTCCGCCGACCCGGCCCTCGCCTTCTGTCTTCGTCTGGCTCGGTATCTTCTGGCCACTCTTTTCACATACCCCTGGACATCGGCAGACGAATATTCCAGTCTTCGCAAAAGGATAGGTGTCTCACCAACGTAGTAGGCTGCCGTGACCAACCGTAGATCCCCACTGAATTTCTGGTTCAGCCAAGCTAGATAGGCCACGCCGCCCCGGATGTTCTCATCCAGATGAAATCGATTCCGCACCCCAAAGCGCGCGGCTGTCCGGGGCATCAGTTGCATCAGTCCGACGGCGCCTTTGTCGGAAATTGCAGACGGGTTCCAACCTGACTCCTCGTCGATGATGGCTTCTACAAGGTCCACGGGGACTTGATAGATCGTTGCGTAATACTCTGCCCAACGCGCACAAAGGCCACGCACATCTCCAGTTCCATTTGCGACCTGCGCCGCTGCCGTCTGCATCAGCACCAGTAGAAAGCACGCTAATCCTGTCCGTTTCACGCCACGGCCTCCGCTGGCCGGGGCACTGCTTTGCCCGGCCCCATTTTGCTGGGCCCTGCCCGCCGCATTAACTCATCTCGATATCGCTTCGAGTCCGCGACCAAGCCCTCAAAACCAGCGCGCAGCAGTAATCGTTTTCGATCTGCCTCCGTCTTTGCCAACAGTGGCAGCAGTAAGTCCCGTTGCTCGTGGGAAATCTCTTCCATGCCCAAGATCTCCAGAGCTTGCGCCAAGTCCAACATTTCTGCGATCGACGGAGGCTTTTCCATGTTCCAGCCGCGTAGCGCGTGTGCTAATCCTGCGAGTTGTCCGCGTAGTCCCGGGTTGTCGCACTTGCTCCTTACCGCTAAGATCTCTATCTCTCGCTCGACTGTTGGATACTCGAAGCGCAGGTAGAAACACCGTCGTCGAAGCGGGTCGCCAAGCCGTCGCTCCTCGTTCGAGCTGAGCACAACAAAAGGAATCGTTGCCGCCGCTATCGTTCCGAGTTTCGGCACCGTTATCTGCCATGCACTGAGGATTTCTAGAAGCAAGGCTTCGAAGCCCTGGTCCACCTTGTCGATTTCATCTATGAGCAGCACGCAGGGCCGATTTTCGTAACGTAACGCACGAAGGAGTGGTCCCCCTGCAAAGAAATCCAGGGTGTGTAATCGTCTTCGGATCTCGGCCCAGTCCTTTTCAAGATGTTCGCCCTGAGTTTCCAAGAATAGTTTTTGCAGTCCCTCATCGAACTTCCCGATCGCCTTGTCCTCGCTGATTCCCTCGTAGCACTGGAGTCGCTCCACGGCCACACTTGCGGCGGCAGCCACGGCATATGCAAGCTCGGTTTTGCCGCATCCGGGAGGCCCCTCAATTAGCAGCGGCTTCTGCATCCGGGCAGCGAGATACACCACCGAAAGCGTTACGGGGTCGATGATGTATCGTGCGGCCCGTAGCTTTTCCGACAGTTCCTCTGCGGACGAGAACACGTCGTTTCCCCTTTCGGCATGGACACTACACCAAAATTAACTTGTTCGCATTCGCGGCTATCGCTCTGGTGTGCGAGGCTGAGGCGCCGTTAGTCAGGCGCGAAGTTTATGGGGAAGCTTGGAAAGGTGGGAAAGGTCTTGTGCAGCAGATTGAGTCCATTCACGATCAAAGGTGATCGCATACTCGACATGTGACCTTTACGACGCGCGCGCATCGAGCGGCAGTGGTTTACCGAACTCTTTTCACCAATTGCAATTTCACTGTCCAGAACGCGTTCGGCTGCGGTGTAACCTTCTTTGGCCGGATCTTGAAAACTTTCTTTACTGATCGCAATCTTACTGACTGGTGGCCCGGAGTTGATTTGAGATCCCAGAGACCCTGGGGAACGAGACTTTGACGCAGGGTTCGCTTTTGGGTGCTTTCGTTGCGTGTGGAACACCATCTTCTTTCCACCAATCGCACTTTGACTGCTGACCACGCCCTCGGGAGAATATCGTTACAAGAAGCTACCTTAGAAGGGCCGACCGAATCAGTCATCCACAGTGTAGGCATCCTCATTGACGATGCTGTGCAGGCGAGCGGGCCGGTCGAGTTCGGTGTTCGAAATCCGCAACTTGGGGACGCCAAATTTATCAACCATTTGCGCGGAAGACCCACCGGAATCTCGATACGCAGAAAATACACGTTCTTTGGGTCGGATCCTACCTACAACTTTGCTTTGCGCAGCCCGCTTGTCGGGCCCGAGCGCTTGGGTGTAGGTGTCCGGCGTCATCCTTGACGTTGAGTGTCGCAACAGCTCCTGCACAACTTTCACATCCTCACCATTGCCCTTGAGAATCGAGGAAGATGTGGGGCGAAAGGTGTGCCACTACATCTTCTTCTCGATGCCCAAGCTTCGGGCCATCGGCTGGATATAGTCGTGCATCACCGTGCTCACCCAAACGGCTGCTTCCCGCGTTTGGCTCCAGCACGGTTGGCATCGGTGGCCCATCCACAATCGCACGGCTTCTTGTAGTGCGTCACCGCGCATTGGGCCAACAATTCACGAGCCACGACTTCGTCGATCGGCATCAGCTTTCTTGAGGCTTCGGTTTTCACCGGGCCCACGTGCTGGTCAACCAGTGACCGGGTGACACTTACAGGGAGCTTCTTGAAATCGAAGTCCTGCCACTCCAGCCCAGCCAGTTCGCCTCGGCTGAGCCCGGCTGGCATGTCGAGAAACAGCATGGCCCTTTTCCGAACCTGGCTTCATTTTTCTCTAACGCGATATGATCGAAACCGGCCGCCCGATCGGTCGAATATCTTGTCTTGCGGAGCTCTACGACAAGTCATGGCGTTTTCG
>JANXZM010000013.1 GCA_025355505.1 Acidobacteriaceae bacterium
CTCGAAGACCTCACGCGCAACGCCAGTGTGCATGCGGCCGGCGTGGTCATCGGCGACCAGCCGCTGGTGAATCTGCTGCCGCTGAAAATGGACGAGAACGGCACCATCGTCACGCAATACGCAATGAATCCTGTCGGCGAACTCGGCCTGCTGAAAATGGATTTTCTCGGGCTGACGACGCTCACCATTCTGGACGACACCGTGAAACTGATCGCGCAGAAGGGCACGAATCTAGAGCTGGACGACATACCGCTGGAAGACCAGGAGACATACGAGAAGGTCTTCCATAAGGGCTTAACCTCCGGCGTATTCCAGTTTGAATCGTCCGGCATGAGAGATGTTCTGCGCCGTTATCAGCCGAACTCGATCGAAGATCTCACGGCGTTGAATGCGCTCTACCGGCCGGGGCCGATCCAGGGCGGCATGATTGACGATTTTATCGAGCGCAAGCACGGGCGCCGGAAAATTGAATACGAGTTACCCGAACTCAAAGAGATTTTGCAGGAGACGCTGGGCGTTTTTGTGTATCAGGAACAGGTGATGCAGGCGGCGAACAAACTCGCGGGCTACTCCCTGGGAGAGGCGGACTTGCTGCGGCGGGCGATGGGCAAGAAGAACGCGGAGGAGATGGCGAAGCAGCGTGAGCGGTTTGTGCAGGGAGCGATGAAGAACGGTCTCCCGGCGAAGAAGGTTGAAAAGATTTTCGATTTGATGGCGCAGTTTGCGGGATACGGGTTCAATAAGTCGCACTCGGCGGCATATGCGCTGCTGGCGTATCACACCGCGTACTTGAAGACGCATCATCCGCTTGACTTCATGGCGGCGCTGCTGACTTCGGTGACGGGGAGCACGGATGACGTGGTGAAGTACATTAACGAATGCCGGGAGATGGGGATTGCGGTTGAGCCGCCGGATATCAACGTGAGCGATGCGAACTTTACGCCCCACGGGCAGGCGATCCGGTTTGGGCTGGCGGCGGTGAAGAACGTTGGCGGAAATGCGATCGAGTCGATTGTCGAGGCACGGAAGAAGCTGGGCCGGAATTTCAAGTCGTTCTATGAATTCTGCGAAGAAGTGGACTTGCGGATGTTGAACAAGCGGGTGCTGGAGTCGCTGATCAAGAGTGGAGCGATGGATTGTTTCGGGCGGAGGGCGCAGCTGATGCAGGCGCTGGACTCGGCGATGGAGCAGGCGCAGAAAGCGCAGCGAGACGCGGAATCGGGGCAGCACGGGCTGTTTGGCGTGTTTGCCGATGAAACTGCGCAGGACGCGAACGCCGCGCTTCCCAACACACCGGACTGGGACGAACATACGCGGCTGGCGGCAGAGAAAGAAATCCTCGGGTTTTTTATTACCGGGCATCCGATGGAAAAATACAAAGAGAAGCTCGCGGACCTGAACGCGCTTTCCATGGAAGAGATTGCAGGCTTGAAGAAATCAACGGCTAAGGATGAAAGTATCCTGGCGGCAGGATTGATATCGGGACTGCGCGTAGCGAAATCAAGAAGAGGCGAGATGTGGGCGCAGGCGGCGCTCGAAGATATGTCGGGGAAGGTGGAACTGCTGATCTTTCCCGAGGCGTACAAGAAACTTTCAGAGAAGATAAAACTAGAGGTTCCGGTGCTGATTCGCGGGGGTGTGCGGATTGAAGAAGGCGCAAATCCGAAGATCACGGCGAACGAGATTACTCCGCTGGACGAAGCGCGCGTGCCGATGGCGAAAGCGCTTCGTATACGGATTCCACTGGGGAGCGCGACCGGCGGCACGGTGGATGCGCTGCACTTGCTGTGCAGCGAGCGCAAGGGCGAGGCGAAGGTGCTTTTCGACGTGGAGCGGGAAGGCGATTTCATGGTGGTGATGGAAGCCGAAGGCTATAATGTGATGCCGGATCGCAGTTTTCGGGGTCGGGTGGAAGAGCTGTGCGGGCGCGACAGCGTGCGTGTTATCAGTTGATGAGTACGGGCAAGTTTTAAGCGATGAGACGAGCGAAAATAAAGCGGGCAGAAAAGTCAGAGGCCAGCGCGAACGACGACGCGAGACATGGCGTGGAGAATCCCGCCATTGCCGGGACCGACTTTATGCTCTCGATTGTGGAAGCGCAGCATACCCGAAAGAATGGGAACGTTATCAAGATGGATTCTGGATTGAAGGCGCAGCAGGAACTGGAGAAAATCGAGGGGCAGATTACGCGGCTGCAGGGGCTGGAGGGGCAGAACGCGGAAGCGCTGCGCCAGATCCAGCAATTGCACGAACGGGTGAACGACCTTCGGCGCGAGATTTCTTCGCACATGAACGCATGGGAGCGGACGGAACTGGCGCGTCATCCGCAGCGTCCCTACACGCTGGATTATGTGGAGCGGATTTTTACTGACTGGAGCGAAATTCACGGGGATCGCGGATTCCGGGACGATCCGGCGATTGTTTGCGGGATGGCGCGTTTTCACGGGGAGGAAGTGATCGTGGTGGGCCAGCAGAAAGCGCGGGACGCGAAGCAGCGCGTGTATCGAAACTTTGGCATGCCACATCCGGAAGGATATCGGAAAGCGCTGCGGGTAATGAAGATTGCTGAGAAATTCAAACGGCCGATTTTTACGTTTGTAGACACCGACGGCGCCTATCCCGGACTGCATGCCGAAGAGCGTGGCCAGGGAGAAGCGATCGCCAGGAACCTGCGGGAGATGGCGCGGCTGGAAGTGCCGATTGTGGCGACCGTGATTGGGGTGGGCGGCAGCGGCGGGGCGCTGGCGATTGCGGTGGCCGACCGCGTGTTGATGATGGAAAACGCGGTGTACTCGGTGATTTCACCGGAGGGCTGCGCGTCGATCATGTGGCGCGATGCGAGCAAGAAAGCTCTGGCGGCGGAAGCGATGAAGATCACCGCGAAAGATTTGAACGAACTGGGCTGCATTGATGGCATCATCCCGGAACCTGCCGGAGGCGCGCATACCGACCATGCGCAGGCAGCGGAGTTGCTGGACGCAGCGCTGCAGCAGCATCTGGCCGGGGTAAAGCGAGTGCCGGCCGGGGAGTTGCTGGAAACGCGCTATCAAAAATTTCGCAACATGGCGCAGTTCTTCCAGGTGGAAGCGTAAGAGCAACGCGCCAAAGCTGAGGGGCAGAGGACTGTGAAGAAAACATCGTCAGTCAAATCTCACGCCTCGCATCCAGCGAAAAAGTTACCGAGCGAATACCGGTTTGACTATGCGAAAACTTGACCCAACCGATTCGCGCGTGGCGCGCGGGCGAAGTCCGCAGTTGTTCTGCTGGCTCCTGATGTTGCGAAAGTGTTTAAGACGGGCGACTCGGTCAATGACGCACTGCGGGCGATCCTGAAGGCGGAGCCGGGTTTGCCGCGCGCAACACGGTGCATTTCGTAGATAATTTAATTCCGCTCGTCAATCCTTGGACCCTCTAACGCTGCGCGCGGGATCAAACGATTGGTTGCTCTGGGTGGTTGGCGCCTTTCTCGGACGAGTTTTCCTGGTCTTTCATTGCGGATTTGAATCCGCGGATGCCGTCTCCGATTCCTTTGCCGAGTTCCGGAAGCTTTTTAGGCCCGAACACGAGCAGAGCAATCGCAAAAATCACCACCAGATGCATGGGTTGAAAAAGTCCTTCGAGCATTGTTGTCCCTTTCGCTTTCAAAATCCCTGTGGATCGTGGAAGTCAGGCGCTGCGATCGGAGTACCGGGAGCAGCGCCCTCGGAGAATGATCAGGCGACTTCGCATTGTGCGATTAGCTGCTCGCCAATCAATCGATTCGTCATCACCCAGCTATTCGCGTACCGCCAGATCCGCTTCGACCGCGAGAGTATGCATGAATTTGAAGAACGCTCGCGACTGGCCGACGAAAAGTCCGTCCGCAGTGAGAGCCTTGAGCGCTCCCATGGCAGCGCCTCGGGTTTGGGTTGGGCGAATGATGGAACATGCTGGAAGCTTGCGGTTGAGGAACGCGGTAGGCTCAGGCATGATCAGGTTGGTTTGAAAATCCTCGCCGCCAAGGGGAGAAGCGTTCAGGTTGGGGAAGGTTACGGATATGCCAGTGACGGGATCGAGGACATCGGTCAGTGGAGGCGCATTGCCGGCTTTATCGGACCAAGTTTGGAAGTGCATGATCTCGGTACCGCCAATGCTGAGCACGATTCGCAAGACTTCCAAACTGGTTACTCGCTGCGCCAGTTGTGGGTAGAGGCTGCTGCCGCCTTGCTCGATGGTCGCAAAGTGAAAGCCAGCGGTGTTGCCAATCGCCTGGAGGAAGTTGGGGTCTTGCAGGTCGTCGTCGGTCCTGGGAATTGCCGTGTGCTGCCCAACTGCGAGGGTGGGAATTGCCTGCGGGAGCGTGTCACCGAGGTCGGGATTCTGCGTGCGGCTGCGGTACCGGGTAAACCAGGTCGTGTCCACGGTGAGTTGCATCAAGTTGGTGAGACGGCCGGTTTGCTGGGCGCCGGTGGCCCTGCTGCTTGGCAGAGTACGGAATTGGTCGAGGCTGACGGCCTCCGCGCCTTTTGAAACCAGGTAAGCGTTGATAAACACTTCATGCGTCAACTCGTCCTCAGTGTTGTCGTGAATATACTGAGCCATGTCGCCATCGAGCTGGGCAATGGCGGCGGTGTAGGCTGGACTGCCGCTTCCTCCGGGGACCTCGTTGTCCTGGATTCCTCCGAGTTCGTTGTACTGTTGCCAGAGATCGGTTTCGAGGATTTCGGCGGCAGCCAGGAAGCGGAGGATGGCCACGTCACCCACGGTAATGAGGCCAGTGCGCTCGGAAGCTTTGGCGGCAGTTGCCAGCAATGAACCAGCGGACAAGGCTGCGCCAGCCACGCCCAGGCCCTTGAGGAAGGAGCGGCGCTTGACGCCGTTCTTGGATGAAGACTCAGTTGTTTGGGACGATGCAGTAGGGACGAGGCTATCTTTTGTCATGTTCTTGACTCCAGTTTCTTGAGAAATATTGATTCACGCAGAATAAAGGTAGGCTGTTCCGGTTTGCGTCGTGTCATGCAGTTGTCAAAACAATGTCAAAGTATGTGCTGTTCATGATTGCTGTGCTTGGGTTCGAGAAGCACCGCGGGATTTCTGGATGGCAGGTCAGATTCTTGATGCAACCACAAAACCGTGAACCACCTATGGGTACGAAGTATCACGAAGGCTTTTGGTGTCGGATGTTTTCTTTGGCACCTTTGTGGCCTATGTGGTTAACGGTCTTGTAAATTGACTTACTACGACTTCTGGGTCGTGTCCTAAATTCAACTTCGAGCTGCGATCTCCGGGGTTGTTCACAACCAGAACCTCCCCACAGGGACACAGAGGAAACCTTCAAATCTGTAAGAACCAAGGTTTTCCCCATCCTTAAGGATTCCTCTGTGACTCTGTGTCTGCGCGGTGGGTGTTGCTCAGGACGGGACATTGCAGTCGATTTAGGACACCAAAACTCCTGAGGATCATTCGATTCGCCGCTTTGCTGTCTGTATAATGAAGGGTTTTGAAGATGCAGTTCGCAAGAGTCGGTGGGCGACGGGGTTTGCCCGGTTAAGTTTTAAGACCAGAAAGGTGTAAGGATGGCCACTACCGATATTGTGTCCCAGGAAACGTCGGGCGAAGTGGGGCAAAAGCGTGTCGTGAATGACATGAGCATTCAGGTTGCGACGGTGAATGGCTCGGGGTCGCAGAGTTCCAACACAGTCTTGTTGCGCAGCATTTTCCAGATGGGCGTGCCGATTTCGGGGAAGAACCTGTTTCCGTCGAACATAGCGGGGCTGCCGACGTGGTACACGATCCGCGCCAATAAGGACGGGTACATCGCGCGGAAGAAGGAGATCGACCTTCTGATAGCGATGAATGCGGAGACGGCGCAGGACGACGTGAAGACGCTGGCGGCGGGCGCAGCCGTCCTGTATGACGAGCCGCTGGCGCTCGACAAGGTGCGGGACGATTTGATTTATTACGGGGTGCCTTACGACAAGCTGGTGATGGCGGTGTGTTCGGAAGCCAAGCTGCGCAAGCTGATCAAGAATATGATCTACGTCGGGGTGGCGGCGGAATTGCTTGAAATTGATTTTGCGGAGGTGGAGAAGGCGATCCGGAAGCAGTTTGCTGCAAAAGTAAAAGCGGCGACTTTGAACCTGGCGGCTGCGAAAGCAGGGCACGATTATGCGGTCGCAAATTTAAAGAAGCGCGATCCGTTCTACATCCAGAGGATGGACAAGACGGCAGGCAAGATCATCGTTGATGGCAATTCGGCCGCGGCGATGGGATGCATGTTTGCGGGTTGCACGGTGGTGACTTGGTACCCGATCACGCCGTCGTCATCGCTGGTAGAGACGATGATTGAGTACATGAAGGAGTACCGCGTGGGGCGGGATGGCAAGGCGACATTTGCCATCGTGCAAGCGGAAGACGAACTGGCGGCGATTGGCATGGTCATAGGGGCGGCCTGGGCGGGAGCGCGCTCGATGACTGCGACCGCCGGTCCGGGGATCTCGCTGATGGCCGAGTTCACGGGGCTCGCGTATTACGTGGAAATTCCGGCGGTGATCTGGGACATTCAACGGGTCGGGCCATCGACTGGCTTGCCAACTCGAACTTCGCAAGGCGACTTGCTCTCGACGGCATTCCTCAGCCACGGCGACAGCAAACACATTTTGTTGTTTCCGAGCTCGGTGAGCGAATGCTTCACGATGGCGCAGGATGCTTTTGATTTGGCCGAGCGATTTCAGACGCCGGTGTTCGTGATGTCGGATCTCGATTTGGGGATGAATAATTGGATGTCGGATCCGTTTCCTTATCCCGACAAGCCTATCGATCGCGGAAAAGTGCTGAGTAAGGCGGATCTGGAGAAGGCGGGTGGTTTTGCCCGCTACAAGGATGTGGATGGCGATGGCGTGGGCTATCGCACGCTGCCGGGCACGGATCACCCCGCGGCGTCCTATTTTGCGCGAGGCAGCGGGCACAATGAAAAAGGACAGTACAGCGAGCGTCCTGACGATTTTGAACGCAACATGGAACGGCTGAACAAGAAGTTCGAAACCGCCCGGTCGTTCGTTCCGCGCCCGGAGCTGGCGGGCAATGGGAAGTCGAAAATCGGGATACTCGCATACGGCACAACGCACTGGGCGATCACGGAGTCGCGCGATCAATTGTCCGAGGAGCACAAATTGGAAACGGACTATCTTCGGGTGCGGTCGTATCCGTTTACGCGCGAGATTCACGATTTCATTGAGAGTCACGACCGTGTGTATGTAGTGGAGCAAAACCGGGACGGGCAGATGGCGAGCCTTCTGAAGCTGGACATGAAGCCGGAATTGACGCCGCGTTTGCGGTCGATCTGCCACATACACGGATTGCCAATCGACGCGCGGTCGGTGACCGACGAGCTCATGATGATGGAGGGCAAGTAACATGGGGACCACACCCACTAAGACGCCTACAATTGTTCCAGCTCCGAAGACCAACCGCATAGGACTGCAAGTGATCGACTATCGCGGCGGGAAGACGACGCTCTGTGCCGGTTGCGGGCATAATTCGATTTCCGAACGCATCATAGACGCGATGTATGAAATGGGAGTGCAGCCGGAGCGGGTGGCGAAGCTGAGCGGGATCGGCTGCTCGTCGAAGAGTCCGGCTTATTTCATGAATCGGGCGCACAGCTTTAACTCCGTGCATGGCCGCATGCCTTCGGTGGCGACGGGAGCGATGCTGGCGAACAAAAACCTGATCGCGCTAGGGGTGACGGGCGACGGCGACACGGTTTCGATCGGCGCGGGGCAATTTATCCACTTGATGCGGCGCAACCTGCCGATCATCTACGTCATCGAGGATAACGGTTGTTACGGTCTGACGAAAGGGCAGTTCTCCGCGACCGCCGATCTGGGGTCGACGCTGAAGAGTGGGGTGGTGAACGACCTTCCTCCGGTCGATACCTGCGCCATGGCGATTCAGTTGGGAGCTACGTTCGTGGGCCGGTCGTTCTCGGGCGACAAGCGACAGCTTCACACCATGCTCAAGGCTGCCATCGCTCACCGTGGCACGGTGATGCTGGATGTGGTTTCGCCTTGCGTTACCTTCAACGACCACGAAGGCTCGACCAAGTCTTACAAGTACATGCAGGCTCATGAGGAGCCGCTGCACGAAGTCAGCTTTGTGCCGTCGTTTGAAGAAATCAATGTTGACTATGATCCTGGGACGACGATTGAAGTCACGATGCACGACGGGTCGAGCCTGCGGTTGAAGAAGCTGGAGCAGGAATACGATCCGACGGACAAGATTGAGGCGGTGAAGCGGTTGATGGAGTCGCATGTGAAAGGCGACGTGCTGACCGGTGTGTTCTACATCAACGCCAAAGCTCCGAGCTTTATTGACATGCTGAACGTCGCGGATGAGCCGCTGGCGACTTTGCCGGAATCGGTGACGCGTCCGAGCAGGGAAGCGCTGGCAAAGTGCATGAAAGAACTGGAGTAGACTTGTGCGAAAAATAGAGAACGAAAGGAGCCGGCCCCTCTCGGGACTGGCTCAATTGTTTAGGGATCAGGCTTGCTGGCGGAGAGCCGGGCGTCCAGCCACGAGCGTTACCCACCCATGGTCAGCACCACGCGAAATCTGGCGCGGCCGCTGATCATCTGTTGGAAGGCTTCGGCGGCGTTTTCGAGCGGATAGCGTTCGATCATCGGACGGATTCCGGAGAGCGCGCTGAACTGCAAAGTGTCTTCGGAGTCCGTGGCGACTCCGCTAGCCCATCCCAGGAGCGCCTTGCGGCCAGTGATTAGTTGAATGGGTGTGACGGTGATGGGGTCAAAGGTGGCGCCTACCACGACGAGCTTGCCGTTACTCGATAGGCCATTGAACAGGGCGGACATGGCTTTGGAATCGGGAGCGGTGGCGAGAATAACGCGGGCGCCGCCGAACTTTTGTAGTTCCGCGGATGGATCGCCGGCAGCGGTATCAATATAGTGAGCGGCACCAAGTTTGCGCGCCAGGGCTTCTTTGTCTTTGCCGCGGCCGATGGCGAAAGTGCGGAAGCCCATCTGCCGGGCATACTGGATGCCAAGATGGCCGAGACCGCCGATGCCTTGCACGGCGACCAGATCTCCGGCGCATGCGCCCGAGTTTCGGAGGGCGTTGAAGACGGTGATGCCAGCGCAAAGCAGCGGCGCGGCTTCGGCAGCGGGAAGTTGTTCTGGAATCGCGGCGACTGCCTCGGCTGGCGTCACCATGTATTCCGCATAGCCGCCGTCGTGAGTGATGCCGGTAATCTGTTCCGACTTGCAGTTAATGAAATGGCCACGTCGGCAGGGATCGCAGGTGAAACAATGGCCGCCGTGCCAACCGACACCGACGCGCTGGCCGGGTTTCCAGTTTGTAACGTCAGCACCGACAGCGTCAATGCGGCCGGCGATTTCGTGTCCGGGAACACGAGGATACTGAATGCCGGGCCAATGACCTTCCTTAACGAGCGCGTCGCTGTGGCAGATGCCGCAGGCTTCGACTTTAATCCTGACCTGGTTGCGGCCGGGGTCGGGGATGTTCCTTTCGACGAGTTCAAGATCACCGCCGGCTTTGGTGACTTGGACAGCTTTCATTTTCGACATAGGTTGTTCCTCATGAGGTCGCTTGATTGAAGTGGGGATGGCGATACGCTACTACGCAAGTTAGGTGAGGGAGGAAGGGCAAGGGCTCAAATTTCAATGAAGGGAGATTGCCGATGGAGAGCCGGGCGTCCGCGCCGGTTGCTCCACGATGTTGCTCGACATTGTTACGCAATATTGTTACGCAACTAGGAATGATCATGAGGTCGCGACCTAGCCAGTTTTCTTCAGCTCTCCCTCAAACGAATATTCGGGGCTATTGCCGGGCTCAGGGAAATCGCTATCGGCACCTTCCTGCATGGGGTCGGGGTTACGGTGAGCGAGTTGATCTTTCATGGAATTGTTGCCGGTTTGGGTGCGTTCGTCCGGTTCGAGGGAACCCTTCCCGCGGTCGGCATCATTGTGAAGATGGTCGCTGACACTTTTGGGCATGGCAGGCCTCTCGAGGTGGGTGGGTCAGTAAGAATGATTACAGGATGAGGCTACGCCGAAAGCAGGCACCGGGCAATGAGCGCCCTCTGCCGGTGCATCTGGCTCGCTGTCTGGGCATGTCCGTCCGCACGTGCAAGTTGCTGTAATCGTTACCATCGGCAAATTTAATAGTCGATTAACGTGGTCTGGAATCTAAAATAGGACATGGTTAGCAAACATAGGAAACACTATCTGTTTGCCAGCGATTTCGATCAGACGTTGACCTTCAACGATACAGGTTACGTACTGAGCGAGATGCTGGGCATTTCTGTTGAGGAATTCGAGCGCAAGGCGGAGGGCATGGCGAAGCTGAATTTGGTTCAGCAAGGCGCCGAGCTTTCTTATCTGCTTTTGCACGATCCGGAGTTTCGTTCGCGGGTGCGGCGCGATGACCTGTTTGAGGTGGGCAAGCGCATTCGGCTGAAGGAAAACATCAAGCAGATTTACGAGATACTCGACCGGCGGATCGACGGATTTCACTTTGATTTTTACGTAATCTCGGCATCGCCTGTGGAGGTGATCCAGTCGGCGTTGGAGGGGATCGTGCCGGAGGACCACATTTTCGGCACGGAGTTCAAGTACAAGGCGTCGGGCGAGATTGAAAGCCTGGTGCGAGCGACGGCCGGGTATGGAAAAGTCACGCGGCTGGATCAACTCGAAGAACAGCTGGGCATTCCGGCGGATCATATTGTCTATGTTGGCGACGGTAATTCGGATATTCACGTGATGTTGCACGTGAATCGGCGCGACGGCTTCACCATTGCGGTGTCGGAATCGAAGCTGGTAGCGCAAATCGCGAAGCGGACAGTGCTGAGCGACAACGCTCTTCCAACACTGGTGCCGATACTGGAAGAGATTGCCGGCTGGCAGCGGCCGCAGATCCGGCAGCTATTTGAATCTTATGGTTTTTTGATTCAGGGATGGGATCGGGTGCAGACCGACTGGGTGACGCTGCGGCCTAGCGGCGTGGTGGCAGAGAAGGTGAGCGCGGCGGAGGTGAAATGAGGGCGCAATCGTTGGGGAGGAGAGCAACTAATTTTCATGCGTTGGGTTCTTATTGGCCTAGGGGCTCCGGCTCACGGGTTGGGACAGGGGACCGTCTAACGGTTTCTTTTAGATAATGAGGCGATCTATGAGGTTATCCGGGATTTGTTTTGTAGTACTGATCGCGATTTCTGCAAACCAATTGACCGAGGCACAGCAGCAGCCTGGGTGGATTCCTCAGGGTATTGAGGTGTTGCGGCAAAGCGCGTCCTCGAAAACCGAGTTCACGCTGGACCACTCGATGCTGGTATTTGCGTCGAAGCTGGACCCGGACAACGAGGATCTGCGCCGCGTGATTGCAGGTGTGAGTGGGGTTTCGGTCCATCGCTACCATTTTCCAGGAACCTGGATGTATGATTCCTCGGCTCTGAGCTCCGTGAAAGAGGACTACCACGCGGCTGGCTGGAAACAACTGGTGAACAACCACGAGAAGGATGGCGGCCCAGGTGTAACCGATCTCTGGATTCGGTTGGAGAATAACGCGATCAGCAACATCGCGATTCTGTTTGCCCGGTCGAATGAGGTTGATTTTTTCGTGGTTTCCGGGTCCATCAGTCCACTCGACCTGTCGCATCTTGGAGGGCATTTCGGTATTCCGAAGATTGAAGGCGGAGTGGTGGTGCCGAATCCTGAGCGACGGCCGTAGTGTGTGGCGCGGAGACTCCTGTTTGCGAAAAGTGTGTAGCAGAGCAAGGGCAACGACAAAAGCAGCGGACAAGAGTGTCCGTTCTACACGGGCCGACTAGCGGCTTTTTGGCGGCGGCGCCCCCTTTCGCAATCTCTCTTTCGCTTGGGTGGCTTCGGTGGTGCGGGGATAGCGCTGGATCACGTGCTTTAACTCTTGGGTGCCTTCGTCTTCTTTTCCGAGTTCGAGAAGTGCGTATCCCTTCTTGAGCTGCGCGGTGGCAGCCTTGTTTCCGCTGGGAAAATTCTGCAGGACCAGATCATAGTTGGTGACTGCTTTCTGGTAATCGCCGGCCTTGAACTGAATTTCGGCTAGATAGAAATATGCGTTTCCGGCCAGGTCGGTGTTCGGGTAGAACTTGATGTAGTCGTTGAATTCCTGGATCGCCAGATCGTTTTTCCCGCCGTTGTAGTCACGCAGGGCGTTGTTGTAGAGCACGTCGGGTGCCGGGGCCTGAGCGATGGCCAGGGCCTGCTGCTGGGTTTGCGCCTGCTGCGCGGCCATGGACTGCTGCGCTGCCTGCATGTCATCAAATTGCTTACTGAGCTTGGCGAGCCGGACTTTGAGCTCGTCCATGGTGTCGTTGAGCGCCTGAATCTGACCTGAGATCTGGTCGACTTGGCCGGCGCGATCCTGCTGCTGTTTGTTAATGGAAGCTTGCAGGCCGTTGATCGCGGTCGTGACTTTGTTGGCAGCGTCGGTGTTCTGCTCGAGCAGATTTTTCATGACGCCCATGCGCTCGTCAAAGGATTGCTTCATCTGGGTCATCTGCTGCTGCAATTGGCCCACATGGGTTTGCAGTTCGATGATTTCCTTGCTGGCGGCGAAGGCGGGAGCGATGTAGATCGTGAGGAAAAATCCGAGAAGGAGATGAATGCGATTGAATTTCATAGTTAACCTTTTGGATGTCCAAAATTTACTGAGAGGTGGAGAGCCGGGCGTTCCAGCCCGGCTGGACGGGCGATACGCCCGTCGCTCCACTGCCTCTGTTTATTTTTCGTAAAAGAAATGACCGCGGCGATTTTGCTGCCAGCAACTTTCGTTCGCCTCGGTGCAGAACGGTTTCTCTTTTCCGTAGCTGATGGATTTGATGCGATCGCCGTGGACCCCAGCCTGGATGAGTGCGTTCTTTACGGCGTCCGCGCGACTGGCGCCCAGGGCCAGATTGTATTCGGTGGAGCCGCGTTCGTCGCAGTATCCCTCAACCGTGATGTGAATGTTGGCATGCTGCTGCAGGAACTGCGCATCGCCCAGCAACGAGCCTTGCTGGTCCGCGCGCACATCGTACTTGTCGTAGTCGAAGTAAATGTCTTTGACGTTTTGCGAAAAAAGTTGCTCTTCCGTCGCGTTAGAAGCGGTTGACAGCGATGGTTCGGCGGCGGAGTTGACGGTGACGCGAGCGGTGGCGTCCTGGGTTCCGCCGGGGCCTTTGGCGATGAGATGGTAGGTGGTGGAGTCGCTCGGAGTAACCGGACGGGTTCCGCTGGTTTCCACGGCGCCGATTCCGTCGATGCTAACGTCGGTCGCGTTTGTGGTCTGCCAGGTCAGGGTGGTTGATTGACCCTTGTCAACGGTATTTGGACTCGCCGACAACGAGGCCGTGGGAGCCGTGGCCGTGGGTGGTGGCGGGGGTGGCGGGGGTGCGACTTTCTTTCCCCCGCATGCGGCGAGGAACATGATGGTGCCGAGTGCGAATATGAGAGTGCTCCGTCTGGTCATCTTTATTGCTGCTTCCTGCTTCACTGGATGCCTCCTGGTTCTTGTGCGCCCGCGTTGTGGCGTGCAATTGGCAGATTCACGGCAGGGCGCACGTTGGGCCAGCCGCAAACCCGTTCTTCTTAACAGCCCGTAGTGAAACTTTAATCTCCGGCCGCAGCGCCTGAAGGCGCTTTCATGACGTAGCTCCTGCGGCACGCCGGAAGGCGTGCCATGATACGAACCTCACTTGCCGCGAAAGGCTGTCAACTTAATCTACTTCCAACTCCAGTTGGGCTGCGTGTTGGAGCCTTTGAAAGTTAATTGCTTGACGTTCGTTCCGTCCGCCAGCATGGTCCAAATCTGGTCGGTGCCCGAGCGGTGGGACTGAAAAATAATGTGCCGCCCATCCGGAGACCAGCAGGGAAAATCGTTGCGTCCCGAGTCGTGAGTGAGTTGCACCCACTGCTTGCTGGCGACATCCATCAAATAAAGATCGTTGGAACCCGGCTCTCCTGGCCCGTACTTACGCATCCAGGAGAAGGTCAGAAACTGTCCATTGGGAGACCAGTTGGGAGAAACCGCGTAGCCTTGATCGGTGAGACGCTGCAGGTTGGTACCGTCGGCTTCCATGGTATAGACCTGGGGCAAGCCGGTGCGCCCGCTGACGAAAGCGATCTGGGAGCCGGTCTTGCGATTCCAGGTGGGCGAAACGTCGGGCCCCTGATCGTTGGTCAGGCGGCGCGAGTTTCCACCGGATGCGTCCACGGCGAAAATGTTGGGGTAGCCGTTTCGCGAAGAGGAGAACGCGATCTTGCTATCGGGCGACCAGGAAGGCGAAAGATTCATACCTCCGAAACGCGGAAAGCTGACCATGCGGTTGAGATCGAATGAGTACATCATGATTTCCCAGCCGCTCTTCGTAATCGAGCTGAATGCCAGACGCGAGCCATCGGGTGAAATGCGCGGCGACAGGGAAATGCTGCCTAGATGTGTAACCTGCTGTTGGTTGGCGCCGTCGTAGTCCATCGCCCAAATTTCCTTGTGGCCGGTGCGTTCGCTGACGAAGTAGATTTTGCTTTCGGCGATGCCGGGTACGCCTCCGCCGAGGCGGAAGATGATCTCGTCGGCAAACCTGTGTGCGATCACGCGCACCGCGTCGGTGGTTGCGTTATCGGTGTATTGCTTGCCCAGCACCTGCGGCGACTTTTCATTCTTGACGTCGTAGAGCCAGCCCTGCACGGTGACTTTGCCGGCAGCGGCATTCAGGTTGCCGAAAGCAAGCATGGAGGTGTTGGGCGGCGGGGAATTCCACGCCAGGAAGTTGACCTCGGAGGGCTGGCCCGGCACCTGTAGCGGGTAAAAACTCTTCGAAACTAGATCGAAGATGCCGGCGTTATCGAGGTCGTTCCAGAGCACATCGTTGAAGGTCTTCAACAGATCAGCGTTCTTGGCGTCGGAAGTTGACGGCGCGAAGTCGGAGGCGGCCAAGCGCACGCGCTCGACGCCGAGTCCGGTGCCAGTGCGAATCCAGTCCTGCGCAAAGCTGGTGGCCGTCCACAGAAGCAGCAAGGCAGCAGCGATCAAAGCACGGTGGCGGAGGGGACGAGCCGAGTTACTCAATTTGTGCTCCCTGTTGAGTCGTTGGCTGACGACCAACTTCTACCTTTTGTAATCGAACCAAAACTCTACCGACACTTTGCTGCCGGAATACTCCGGTGGCAGCGGGCCGAAAGAATCAATGCGCTCGAGCGCTCGCTTGGCTGAAAGGTCGAGCGACGGTACGCCGCTTGATTGCTCGATCTGAACATTCGACGGGTGTCCGTCGCGTGCGATATCGAACGTGAGATAAACGCGTTTTGCTTCCGAGATGCGGGGGTCAACTTCATACTTCAGCCAGTTTTCGGTGACTTTGCGCTGCACGCCTTGGACGTACCATGAAAACTGGCTGCCGAAATCGCCACCGCTTCCGGTGAATCCAAATCCACCTTTGGCACCGCCCGCGCTCATAGTGTACGGGCCGCTGACCGGACCACCCTCGCCATACGGAATCTGATTGGACTCGGGTGGTTGCGGTTGCGCCTTGCGCTGGGTTGCGCTCTTTACCGGCGCGGGTTTAATTTTCGTGTTCTTGTCGGGAATCGGAATCGCTTCCGGCTCCTTTTCCTGAACCGCCGGCTGCGACTTCGAAAGTCCCTTGGATTGCGTAGCCAGCACGTTGGTTGACTCCGCGGGATTGGCGGGTAAGGGAATCGCGCTCACAAGAGTGGCACCCATGGCATCGCCGCCGCCGCCGCTGCCCCATGCTTGGCCACGGAAGCCGTGAATCAGCATGGCGTAGAGGACGACGAACGCCGCGAACGCCAGATGCAATCCGAGCGACCAGGCCAGAGGCCGGCGCAGTTGGCCGTGCTCGGAGTAGATATTGATATCAGTATTAGTGATGGCCGCCATGGGTATCCATTGGCTGAGTAACGATGCTCACGTTGCTGATGCCTGACCGCTTGATGGCGTCCATGACGGTAGCGAAGGCGCCAAACGGAACATCTTCGTCGGAACGCAAATAAATCGACTGGTGTTGCGGATCGCGGACTTTTTGCTTGAGGCGGGCTGCGATCTGGTTGATGTTGATGGGATCGTTGCCGAGAAAAACTTTTTGCGACTTGTCGATGCTGATCACGAGGCGTTCTTCGGTGATCTCTTTGACGGTGCGGGTGTGGGGCACGTTAACTTCGATGCCGGATTGCAGCACCGGGGCGGTCACCATAAAAATAATGAGGAGCACGAGGACGACATCGACGAGGGGGGTGATGTTGATGTCGGCGAGCGCGGTCTGGGTGCGTCCGTTGGAGGAGGTGAAGGCCATTAGCGCCGCGCCTCGGTGGCTGGGGGTGGCTGCTGTCGCTCGACCGTCTGTCGTTCAACCAGGTTCAGCATCTCGAGGGTGAAGTCATCGTTGCGCGAAGCCATCTCACGAATGGAGCCAATGATGAGGTTGTAGGCGATCACCGCTGGGATGGCTGTAGCCAGGCCGGCGGCGGTGGTGACCAGAGCTTCAGAAATTCCAGGAGCGACGGCGCGAAGGGTCGCGGCACCCGCCGTGCCGAGTCCGTGGAATGCGTCGATGATTCCCCAGACGGTTCCGAACAGTCCAATAAACGGCGTGACGGCGCCTGTAATCGCCAGCCATGGGACATGGCGTTCAAGGCGGGTGATTTCTTCCGAAGATGCGACCTGCATGGTGCGCTGAATGGCGACGGGGTTGTGGATGCCGCCGGTCATTCCCATCTGGCGTTTGAATTCTTCGACTGCGCCTTCAAACACACTGACCAGCGGGCTGGGACGGAACTGTTCGGCAACCGAGGCAATGTCCTGCATGCGCTGCGCTTTGCGGAAAGCGCGCACGAAACGTCCGCTCTGCGCATCCGCGCGGTGGAGCAGCCGCCACTTGGAAAGGATGATGGCCCAGGAGAGCACGCTGAACGCGATGAGCAGGAGAAGCACGGTCTTGGCGACCGGACCGGTCTGGAGGACGAGATCAACGATTTCGCCGCCGACAAACAACAGGAGGACGGAAGAAAAATGCATTGGTTTCTGGAGGACCCTGGTAAGAATTATAGACCAGTGTTGCGGCTTGGCCCGCCAGGGTACCGCATCGGTCAATGCGGAGATTGTGTCTGTCGTCCTCTTGCATAAACAGCTGGCAGGGCTGGGAAGGGTTTCGACGGCTACGGGCTCGGAATCACTGCCTGCACGACATTGGAATAGGCGCTTTCCTGACTTTGGGAGTTGACCGCAGTTGTGGCGTAATAGTAGGTCGCTCCGGAGACAACCGTATAGTCCGTGTAGTTGGTCGAGGCATCCAGCGCCGTATTGATCTCCTGGTACGGGCCTCCATTGGCGGTGCCGCGGTACACGTTGTATCCCACCGCGCTCCCATCTCCCGGGTTCCAGGAAAGATTGACGTTATGGGAACTCTGGACCACACCCGTACCGGTCAACTGTTCGACCGTTGGTGAATTCGCTGCATTGCTGACGAACCCGGCTTTGCCGGAAGCCGTGCCGGAGGCATTCGGCGTGAATTTAATCGTGACGGAGATGCTCTGTCCTGCCGAAACCGTTACCGGTAGATGGAGCCCGAGGATGGCAAACTCCGAGCTCGTCGACTGGTCTGACGAGATGGTTACGGCAGCGTTCGAGGCGGTGAGTGTAGCCTGCAGGCTGGCATTCGATCCCAGTGTGACATTGCCGAAACTGAGGGTTGTAGGCGTCACTCCGAGTCCCGGGCTATTGGGGTACACGCCGGTCCCTTGGACATGCATTTTGAGAGGGGAACTCGGGTCGTTACTTACGAGTGTGACGATGCCGTCGGTCCACCCGTTGGCCGTCGGCTTGAAAATAACGGGCAGATGGATGCTCGCCCCGGGCTTGATGGCCACTGGTAAAGGGAAATGGCCGAATGAGAAAGCGCGCCCCTGTTTTGATTTCGAGGAGATACTCAGCGTCTTGTTTCCAGTGTTGGAGAGTTGGAAGGAGTAGGAACTGGAAGTGCCGATCTGGATCTTACCGAAGGCATGATTGCAAGGGTTGCATTGGAGTTTCTGCGCCCAGGCGGACGCAGGCGCCAGACAACAGAGAATTCCTGCGATTACAACTAAGGGGAAGGACCGCATGGGTACCATCTTCACGAAGCGCTCGGGTACGAGCAAACTCGGAAGTGCATCGGCGTATCCTTTGGTACAACTTTGGGAACGGGGCAACTGGTTTCGAGTACGGCTGGTTTCGCGCAGCCCCGCTGGGGCAGTCTGTGCTATGCTGCGCGTAATTTACAGATCGTCCTAAATTAAGATCGTCGTAGATTAGATCGCAGGATCCTTGTGCTGGCCGAACTTCGACTTGAAAATTACGCGGTGATCGACAATGTCGTGATCGAATTCGCGGCGGGTCTGAATCTTCTGACCGGCGAGACCGGGGCGGGGAAGTCGATTCTGATCGATGCGCTGGGATTGCTGCTGGGGGAGAAGGCGTCTTCCGGCGTGATCCGCACGGGTGCGGAGCGGGCGGTAGTGGCTGCGGTGTTTGAGAGCGACGGAGGCGCTGCGCGATCCATCGAAGACATACTGGAGACGAATGGTCTGGACTCCGAGAATGGCTCGCTGATCCTGCGGCGGGAGATTGCGCCCGGCGGCAAGGGACGGGTCTTCATCAACAATCAGCCAGCGACCGTGGCTGTGCTGAAGCAGATTGCGCCGCACCTGGCGGTGATCCACGCGCAGAATGAAACCCTGGCAAACTTCGACGCTTCGGCGCGGCAAGAGTTGCTCGACGCTTACGCGGGAGTGGAGTTGAAGGAAGTATCCGCCGCATTCGCACATTGGAAACAGGTTCGCGGACGCATCGCCGATCTCGAACAGGACGAGCAGGATCGCATGCGGCTTCTGGACTTGTGGAACTTCCAGTGCGGTGAAATCGAACAGGCGCGACTGCGAGCGGGCGAAGATGAGCAACTGGAAGCTGAGAAGCGCGTTTTAGCCAATGCCGAAAAAATTTACGGCGCGGCCATCAGTGCCTTCGACCTGCTGTATGAGGGCAACGGCTCCACCTCGTCAAGCCTGCGAGCCGCCCAAAAGCATCTGGAAGAACTGTCCCGTTATGAGCCGAAGTTTCAGGAAGCGCTGGCGGCGTTGGAGACGGCTCGGATCAGCGTTGAAGATGTGGGAGCGACACTGCGCGATTATGCCGGAGGAATCCAGGCATCGCCCGAGCGTCTCGGGGAGATCGAAGAGCGCCTGGCGTTGCTGGATCGCTTGAAACGCAAGTACGGGCCGACGCTCGATCAGGCCATTTCGTTTGGCGAAGATATTCGGCGCAAGCTCTCTGAGATGGAGAACAAAGATCAAGTACTACTTGAACTACGAGCGCAGCTGGCCGTGGCTGGCGATGACTATCGCAAAGCCGCCCGTGCCGTTTCGCGCAAACGGTCGGAGGCGGGACGGAAATTGGAGAAACTGGTCGAGGCCGAGATCAACGACCTTGCCATGCGCGCCAGTTTTCGCATCGCGGTGGAAGAGAGCGAAGACGAGGCGCATTGGACAACTTCGGGCATCAACCAGGTCGTTTATCGCATCTCGACGAATGCGGGGGAGACGATGCGTCCGCTGGAACAGATCGCCTCTGGCGGCGAACTTTCGCGCGTCATGCTGGCGTTGAAGGCAAGCGTCGAAGCGGGGACGAACCCGGCGGGGAAGAAGAAGTCGGCGGCCGCGCAGCGCACACTAGTTTTCGACGAGATTGACACCGGCATCGGAGGCCGCGCCGCCGAGGCCGTGGGGAAGAAACTGAAGGCTCTCTCCAAAGGCAATCAGGTGCTCTGCGTCACGCACTTGCCGCAGATCGCAACCTTTGCCGATCACCACTACGTGATTGAGAAGCGCGAAGCCGGAGGACGCGCGAAGACCACCGTCCGTCAAATTACCGGCGAAGAGCGAACGGAGGAAGTGGCGCGTATGCTGTCGGGAGCGAAGCTGACCGAGACTTCGCGGAAGCATGCGGAGCAGATGATTCGGGCGAATGGGTGAAGCAGCAAGAGCACCTTGGGTATGACTTCAGAGTCCGGGGCCATCGGAGTCCGCATTCGCGCTCGCTCGACGGACCCAAAAGCAGAAATACACAAGCAGAAATACTCCTTCCAAACTGTTGGGATGAAGACTGCTTCCTCGGTCGTGCATTTCGGTGGCAGAACGGCGTCTTGACCGACCTTGGCGCGCTTCCAGGAGGCTTCAACACTGCTGATCGGTCTCAACATCCGGCACAAAGGCCACGGCGGAATTCGTGTCACCGGGTTGCCGGAGGGCGCGTACAAGACGGGATCGGTCACGCGGTAGTCTCGGCCGGTTCCCGGTTGTGAGTAAAGGTGGAGGATATTACTACCTAGTACCCCTACCCCCCTCCCCCCCTGCCTATAGGAATCATAAGGATAGGAGGAATTTTTGGGTTCGGTCTTTGAATCGAAAGGACTTATATCAAAGTATTCTGGAATAAGGACTTAGCTGATAAATACTGCGCTTTGGTCCCAAATTGGAAGTGGG
>JANXZM010000038.1 GCA_025355505.1 Acidobacteriaceae bacterium
TGGAAAGACGAAGTGGAAGCGGGAGCCAAGGCTGCGCTGGGGGGAGAAGCGCAGCCGCGCGGCCCGATGCCGAGCAGGAGAAGCGGATCAAGCAACTGGAGCGGGCGCTGGGGCGATCGCATTTGCAGATCGAGATCTTAAAAAAGGTGCTGGGCGAGTGAGCTGCGGGCCAGCCCATTCGTCGGCACGGGAACTTGTGGCCCAAGGGAACGAAGCGAAGCTGGTGGCCGAGACGCTGGCGATCAGCCGGTCGAGTCTCTACTATCGGCGGCAACCGCGCCCCAGTCGTGCGGATCGTTCGCGCGACCAGGAGATTGTCATGGCCTGTGGCGAGAAGCCGGCCTATGCCTCCTACGTGGCCGGCAGCACACCTTTTGGCCCACTGTCAGCGAAAAAGTCTTGGTTTACTTCAGGAGCACAATTAGGACGCCCAGTACGAAAGGCAACGCGACGAAGATAATCCACAAGTTTTTGACGATGCGCCCGGCGATGTACCGGGCGTCTGCCCGCATCGGGACCGAGCTCTGCCAGCTGTGGAGCTTGTACTTCATGAAATGGAATTCGAACACGGCAACGATTTGAGGACGATGGAGAAAGCGCGCGCTGATGCCGAGGACTTCCTTCTGAAAGTCCACAAGGGCCTCATCTGAAGTGGGGTATCGAATCAACTCCAAATGGCATTGTCCTGGAATTCACCAACAATCGGTCGTTAGTGTAATCGCGTGATTACGTAAATTGACGAAGGCAAGCCGACTTGGGTGTTGTTCCGAAGTCTGTCCGTGGCCCGTTTTAAGCCAAATCACCGTAAGCCAATGAAATGGATAAGCCACCTCTCGGACGCTGAAGGCATCCTAAGCGAGCGCGTAACCATGTCAAACTCCGATCTGACCTCAATTCTGCTCGTACTCTTGCTTCTGGTGGGTCTGGCACACCTGCTTGGCTATCTCTTTGTAAAGCTGCGCCAGCCGAGAGTCGTCGGCGAAATCGTTGCTGGGATCATGCTCGGCCCGGCTCTCATGGGCCGGTTGCCGTTCGCGTCGAGGCTGATGGACGCCACCAAGCATCAGGGGAATATTCTGAGCTTTGTCTATTGGCTGGGCTTACTGCTACTGATGTTCTTGTCTGGGGCCGAAACGCGCCACCTTTTCAGCCGCGAGGAGCGCCGCGAAGTGGGCTGGCTTGTCATCGTCGGAACAGGCATACCGTTTGTGCTAGGACTGACACTGGGGCCGTGGCTGATTCGTCCTGCTCTCGCCGGACCGAACGGGAACCGCATTTCCTTAACCATCATTCTGGCGGTGGGAGTGGCGGTGACTTCGGTTCCGATAGTCTCGAAGATTTTCGCCGACTTGAACATCCTTCACACTCGCTTCGCACGGCTCATTCTTGGCGTCGCGGTGCTGGAAGACATCGTGCTCTGGCTGGCGCTGGCATTGGCAACAGCGATGGCTGGGAAGACAGTGCTGAACCCGCGGCAAATGTCGTATCACCTGATCACAACGATCGGATTCTTTGGGCTGGGGCTGACAATCGTTCCCCGGGTGATCAAGCGCATCAACAAGTCGCGTTTCAACGTTTTCGCGCAGCAGTCGCCGGTGGCGTACGCGATCGCAGTCCTGCTGGGATACTGTGTGGTCGCCGGCGCGCTCGATGTGAGCGTCGTTTTTGCAGCCTTTCTTGCCGGGTTCGCCGTGGTTCACAAAAAGCGCAGACTGTTCGCGGAAGCGCTCGACGCTATCGGCAAGGTCTCGTTCGCATTCTTTATTCCCGTGTACTTCGCTTTGGTAGGCTTGAAACTCGACCTGATTCGAGGCTTTTCGCTGTGGATGATCGCGGCGTTCATCGTCGGAAGCTGTATCGTCAAGATTCTCTCAGTATCGTTGGCGGGGCAATTCGCCGGGTTCCGTGGATTGGATGTGCTCAATCTTGCGATCACGACGAACGCACGCGGCGGACCGGGCATCGTATTAGCCAGTGTGGCATTCGATGCCGGGATCATCAGCCCGCAGTTTTACACGACACTGGTCTTGGCGGCCGTCCTGACTTCGCAGGCGGCAGGTGCTTGGCTCGACTACGTGCTGCGGAGAGGCTGGCCACTGTTGTCGCCGGTTGCCGCGAGACGGTCGGCCATTGAGTCTGCGAAGGAGAGTCCATCCCCGGTCTTATCCTGATACGCATGGCCACTTTAAAAGAGCCGCACGAGCCGAGAATACAGTTGTGCGCTGCCCCGATTGGGTCGAAGGCGGCAATTGCAAAGTGATGATTGGCCGAGGCGTGCCACCGCAACTCGATACACGTGCGCTCGGTGCGGACATATGACCTTGCCAAATAATCCGCCCTTTAAATGCGCCTGCGCCAAGTGCTTAGAACGGACTGGAATGCTAAAGGCCGATAACTGTTGCAAAATCCCCATTTCACCAACAACCGACCACCCGGTTCTTCCTTGGCCAGTCCGGGCAATTCTCAGTTAGTGCAAACGCCTGATTTCAACAATTGATGTGCGTTCCCGATATGGATGACATCGAACCAAGATTCTTTAGTCGACGCAGCGAAAGGTCATCTACAGATTTAAAAGATAGACCGGGGCCATTGCGGCGACCGCAGCACCGGCTTGCAGAGCAAGTACATACAGTGTTTGTCTGGGAGCACGCGGCAGCCACTTGATTGCGAAGAAGATCAGCACAGGCAGCTGCCCTGCCATTAGGATCTGCCACAAATGTGCCATCGCTCCCTCATCTTGCTGGCGCTCAAGACCGGCCTGTCCGGTGGCGAGGGCAAAGAGATAGGCGCCACCTAGCAGGGCCAGGGCGGTGAGTGACATTGCCAACGGAAGAAACGCGCTCGGTTTTCTCACGATAGTGCCAAATGATTGGCTCATCTTGCGTCCCCCTCTTTCTAGGTAACTTGCAATCACGCATCCGGCTGCCCACCTCAGAGCCTCTACATCGTCTTCGATGTGGTCGAGTTCGTGTTTCATCGCTTCTCCCCACGGAGAACGCAAGGGCGGAAGCGCATTCGCCGCATGAGCAATCAAAGCGGACCCAAGCCGGCGCACAAGCGAGGCTCGTTCGGTCATGTAGTCGCTCCCGTCAATTTGCGGCGAAATGTGGATGCCGTGTCGATCGCCGCCATCTCGCGCGCGAATGCCAACCCATTCGAGGTTAGCTTGTACGCATGACGCGGTGGCTTGCCTGGGCGTTCTGGTTCCTGCCACTGCGACTCCAGCAAGCCTTGGTCACTGAGGCGTATGAGCAGTGGATAAAGCGTGCCCGATTTCAGGTCAGTCGGCTTGGAAAGCTCATAGCCGTATTGCCAGGCGCGAGGTTGCCGCAACATGGCGGCGAGCAGTTTACGCGTCTGAGCAGAGTTGTTCGGCTTTCGCGCCATGAATACAATATCAACATATGTAGAGTTTGTTGTCAAGCCTGTGACCTGCCTGTAATCAGCCTAGTTCTGTAGTTGGCGAAATATCCCGGTTACACTAACAACCGGGCCGTCCGGCCCTTCCGGGGCGCGTTCCGGCTATTCTCAGTTAGTGTAAACGCCTGTTTACAACAACGCCTTCAAGTTGCCGCCGCCATCACACGTCGATGTGGTCAATATTGGACAGACGGATGTTTAGCTCCGGGTCTACTCTGTCTATTCATACGGAAATCAGGACTATGTGTCGAAAAAGTTTGAGCGGTGGAAAGAGTTAGCATCTCTGACCTCTAGGGAACAAGATCCCGCGAAGCTGACGGAACTCGCGCACGAAATAAACCTCGTTCTGACTCAGAAAATACCGTACCTCGATCCTCCGCTGCACGCGGCGGGGTCGCACGAAGAGGGCCGCCGCGACGTTGTGAAGGCAAACACTGAAAGGTAAAGTATGCTTCACTTAATTTGGTATATCCTGATTGGGCTAATCTCGGGGGTTATCGCGAAATCGGTGATGCACGTCCATATGACGATCTTCTGGACAACCGCCCTCGGCATCATCGGATCGATCATCGGCGGCGGCGTCAGCCACATGTTTTCGCGCCCGACAAACGAACGGTACCATCCTGCTGGCCTCATTTTTTCCACACTGGGCGCGATCCTGATTCTCTTCATTTGCTACAAGCTGAAGATTCATTTTCCCCAGGTCAACCCGTTCTAAGCTCATCGAAGCGCAGCCAAGCTATACGCACTTGAGGCTCACCGAGAGTTTCACAGGAGGATGCCCGTTAATTCGTAGAAAGTAGCGACTCTCAACCGCGGTCATAATGACCGAGGTGGTTTTTTCTGCCAAGAAAAAAGGAGAGAGTCGCTATGAAGAAACGATATCAGATCGACCAGCAACGAGCGGTGCAAG
>JANXZM010000085.1 GCA_025355505.1 Acidobacteriaceae bacterium
AAGAACAAAACCTGGGGGTCCAGCACTACCGCAAGGGTGCAGCCGCCTCGGACACTCTACGTGTCTCTTGACAACGCCGCCAAGGTTATAGAGGGTGGCCCACGCTTCGGTTTTGGTTTCCTTTCCAATCACACAACTGTGCTCCATCCTTCGCGTGCTTTTCGCGAAGGGTGGGTGGCAGTCTGATCGCAACGATGATCGGCCCCCCGAAAACTGACACACAGTGAGAGTTAGTATTCCGGCAGAATCGAGTACCTGAGGAAGGGAGATTTGCCGTGAAAAGGAAGCGATTTTCGGTGGAGCAAATTGGGGAAAGCTTCAGGCTTTCGGCTGCTTCTGTGCCGTGGCGCGGTCCTGCAGAGCGATGGTGACCGCGCGCAGCATATCGTCGGCGGGAGCGGGCTTGCCGGTCCAGATTTCAAACTGCCGGGCGGCCTGTTGCACAAACATTTCCACTCCGGGGATGACGGCGATTCCCTTGGCGCGCGCCACCTGCAGCAGGTGGGTCTCGACCGGGTCGTACACCATGTCGAAGACGACCCGGGCTTGAATCTCTTCATCTTTGAGCGGGCAGTCGCGCGTGTTCCCCATGCCGACGGGGGTGGCGTTGATGATGACGTCAAAAGCGATCTTCCGGAGGTCGGCGCGTTTGATGGTGCGCGCCTTGGCCTGGCGAGCCAGCTTCTGAGCCTTGGCGGACGTGCGATTCAGTATCCAGACTTCGGCGCCGCGCTCTTGGAGTCCGAAGACCGCGGCACGGGCCGCGCCCCCGGCGCCGAGCACCAGAACTTTCGCGCCCTCGATGGAGAGGCGCTGCTCGATAGGACGAACCACGCCAGCGGCATCGGTATTGAAACCGTATAGCTTGCCATCCTGTCCGCGGACAACCGTGTTGCAGGCCCCGATCTTGGTAGTGTGCGCGTCCGTGTTGTCCAGATGCGAAAGGATCGCCTGCTTGTACGGCATGGTGATGCTGAGACCGTGGAGGGGAATCCCACGCACGCAGTGGATTAGATCCTTGAGCGTTTTGGCGTGCAGGGCCAGATAAACGCCGTTCACGTTCTCACGGCGCAGCGCCGTGTTCATGATAATGGGCGAGAGCGAATGTTCGATGGGATCGCCCACGACTCCGTAGATGCGAGTAACGGCGTCCACTTGATCGATGCGGTAGATGCTGCGCAGATCGCGCGTACTGATCTGACCGGGTGCGGTTTTGAGATCGGCGCTGACCGCTCCAAAGGTGAACGCACTGCCCGCGCGCACGCTGAGCACGCGGCTGATAAGGCCTTGCTCTCCCATGCACAAGCCGATCAGCGCATGCTTGTCGCCGCGGCTCTGCAGAAACTTCATCATGGCCACGTTGTCGGAAAGCGTGGTCGCGGTGGAGACGACCTTGTAAAAATCGGCTGGGACTTTCAGCATTTTATCCAGCGTCTCATCGAGGTTGCGCGTGGCGCGGAAATCATGGAACGACAGAATGAGTCCGGCCCGGCTGCGCAGGCGCGCAATCGCTTCCGCTTTCGACTTCAGTGCACTCTCAAGTTCCAGGTCGACCAGCTGACAGCCGGCGGCGTTGGCCTTGGTCAGCACTTCCAATTGAGAAGCCAGCGATCCCTTGAACTTGCCGCCATTGTCAACCCGCCGGCAGGTCCCGATGGCGGTGACGTACGGGTGGGCCTCAAGAAAACGATGGATCTTCGGAAGCGCGGCCAAGGGGTGCTTCAGGTAGTCCAAACGGAACTCGAGGAAGGGGTTATCCCGGGCCATCGACTCGGCCGTAGAGAGCATGTCTTCAGCAGTATCGCCGCTCAGCGCAAGGCAGACCTTGGGCAGGCGCATAGGCAGAAAACGGGGCGCGACAGTGGAAGACAGAGCCAAGGCCATTTGTTTTCAACGACGGCGCGATATTACAGGGGTGTAAGCGCAGATGCAACCTTTTGCCGAAGGGATCGGGAAAACACTTTGGGACAAAAGGGCTAAACACCCTCGTAACCTTGACCCTTCCCCAGGCGCTTGTTACTTTTTGGCTGTAACCCTTGTCTTCCGACAGAGATAGCTGGGGCACCCTGTAGCAGTTTGGAGTTGGAGGTAACATGAAGAAAACAGGATTGTTATTGCTGTTAGTGGCGACCTTGGCGGTGGCCCAGCAGTCCACGACGGCGGTCACGCCGGATGCGTCCGGTATCGTCAACACCACGGTCAACGTGCCATTCGTGCGTTTCCAGACGCCCACCGCGGCCGACATTTACTGCGCCGGATTTCTTACCAAAGACCGGGTTCCCGACGCCAACTACGTCAACGGGGGCCTGCAGACACCGACCTCAACCAAGTTTGAGATCGGGGAACTCGTCTATCTGGCGGGGAGCGGCTACCAGGCGGGGCAACTGTATTCCATCGTCCGCGAACTGCGGGACGTCAACGAGCACGAAATCTATCCGGGGCAGAGAAAAGTACTGGCTGCCGCGGGACGCCCTTACGGAGAAATTGGAAGGGTGCGGATAGTCGATACGCGCAATCACACCGCCATCGCCCAGGTGGAATTTAGTTGTGATCCCATCAACCCAGGAGATGTCGCCGTGCCTTTCGTGGAAAAACCTCCGGTTGCGTTCCGCGGGCCGGAGCGTTTCGACCGGTTCGCGCCGGCCAATGGAAAACTGAGCGGACGGGTCGTGCTTGGCAAAGACTTCGACAGCGTGCTCGGCACGGGCATGAAACTTTATATGAACATGGGTGCGAACCAGGGCGTAAAAGTGGGGGACTATTTCCGCGTAGTGCGTTCCTACACAACCACCTTGCATGATCCGGTGGACTCGCTCTCTTTCAAAGCTCAGACTTCAGAAGACACGCAGGTGCGCCCGCCCGCCTTTGAGGCCAATCGCTTCACCAAGACCAAAGGGGCGAACATTCACGTAAGGGATCTGCCGCGGCGTGCCGTGGGAGAAGTGGTAGTTCTGAACGTAACCCCGACCGCATCGTCCGCCATGGTCGTCTTCGCGCTGGAAGATGTGCACGCGGGCGACACGGTGGAACTGGACGAGCAACAGTAAGAGCACCCAACAATTTAATCGGAACGAGGGGAGAGCGCATCTCCCCTTTTCCTTTTGCAAGAAGCGAACGCGCAGGGACGGCGTCCACGCCCGTTTCAAGGATGGAGCGGGAGCAGCTTCTCAGTTCGAGTGTCGGGTATGAACCAGTGCTTCGCATTGCGCCCTGTCGGACGGGCCACACCAAGCCACCGCTCTAAACGCAGCCCGACCCAATCGCTGCCTGGTAGCATTGTCTTTGGTAGTATCAGCCCCCTCTTTCAGCAGCGCCACACCCCTGGACGGTTCGTTCTGGTAAATTTTTATCACAACAAATGCGGCAGCCTCGCGTGCCGTCGGTGAGGTCGAATCCCCACTAATGGTCTGCAGTAACGCTGGTAGGGCCGCTTGACCATATTGTTCCAGAGCGGAAATTGCCGGATAAGTCCCGATCCTGCCTCGGCTGGGCTCAAATACCGGGCCGTTCTGCTGTGCCTGCAGATTTTTGCGCACGTTCCGGGGCCAGCGGAGGTCCAAGAATTTCGTTAGGACGGGGATCGCAGGCTGATAACGGTGGCTGCCAAGCTTGTCGATGGCGAATGCTGCGCACTCGGCATTCTTGTAGTCTGGCATAGTCCTGGTGAGATAGGAAACCAAGTCGCCTGAAGAAGCGCGCTGTAAGCGGTCACAGTCTGCCGCCCAGAGTCGAACTGTCCCCAGTAAAAGCATTGCCGTTAGAATCTTGATTTTTCTCACTTCTCTCATAATTTAATGGCCTCCTCAAACCCAGAGTGTTTTGGTCACATTGTGCTTTGGCCAGCTGCCGCCCCGGCAACGAGAACGGGGCGGTTATCGTTGTGATTGAACACGCCACTTTTCTTGGGAGATCAGCGAATATCCTCCTTCTGATTTCACCGCGCGGTTTGCGGAAAGCGTAACCGCCACAGTGAGATACTCTACACATAAATCTCCTTGGCGCGAGTGCATCTTGATATTGTGCAGGACCGCCGATTGGCCTGGAGCCAAAGTCAGTTGCGATCCAGACACTAGCGGATTTCCGAATAATATCGCGATTGCCAGTATGGTCTTGCCGTCCTCACTTGTAACAGTGACACCGAGGTCGTTGTAACTAATCTCAAGTTCCGCATTTGCGAGGGGAGCTACAGTGTGTGCTCCGTCAGGACTCCAGGGCAGCGTCAGAAAAGTCTTGCCGATGTTCGACAGCTGAACATCAACCAAGCCCAACCCTTCTTTGCACTTAGCCAGATCACGCTTGATTATCGCAACCGAAATAGGCAGACCGATAGGCGTGCCAGGGCCGCCGATCCCTCCCACTGTTGCGCTTCCACCCGTGAACCGAACGCTAGGCTCGCTAGCCTGCACAGCGTTGAAATCGAGTTCGGCCGTGGGAGCCTGCCCCCATAAACTGATGTTCACAGCTACGGCAAAGAGCAAAAGAGTGACTAGGCTATTGACAGGGCGCATAGGGCGAAAAATTGATCGGGCCATCGTAGACTCCATTTTGATCATGATTGACGTCATACGGTTCTGGGTCGTGTGTGCCATTATGGAGCGCAGTTATTCGAGGAATAATTTGGCCACTTACCCAAGTCCTAAATGCAGCATCTCCCGAACTGAGGTTCACAGCCGCTTCAAAGCCGACCCCAACATTGTTGTTCACGTTGTTCTGGGTGACGACATAGTTCCCATAGTGGCCCTGGACAGCACCCGACTCGTGCCTCACGGTATTGATGTCCAGTTGACTCCCGCTAATGAATCCCGTATTGGTTGATGGATTGTAGTTGCCTTCACTGTTTCTTCCCACACATTGCGGTTCAGCACACTGTCACCGACCAATGACAGCGAGGTCGGTAATCTATTGGCGACAGACAGCCACGCAAGTGTGGGTAACAGTCGTACTCGAATCACGGGCGCGGAATATCCACTGAATTACTTTCCACGCGTTGCGAACTAGCCTGAATGTAATAACGCCCATCTTCAATCTTCGATTCCGAGACGAACGCCTTCACTGAAATCTTGCCTTCCGTCGCAAGAGCCTCCTTAGGCACCCGGAGGTCGTCAATGACCTGAAGGCTTTTGCCAGGATCTAATACGATTGAGCACTCGGGAAATGAAAATGAAGCAAACGTTACATCCATCAATTCATCAACCTGCTGTTTCGACGACTGAACAGTGAGGCCAAACTGAAAAGTGCGGCGGCCCACGGCCTTTGGTTCATGCGCCTTCCGTCCGTCCACGCATGAAGGTATGGATAGCTGTGACGTACTCAGGTTGACAAGCCGTAGTTCTACAGAAATCGTCGTTCCGTTTTCATGAACACTAAGCTTGTCGATCTGTAGACGCAGGGGCAACTGATATGGCCTAGCCAAATCTCTCGCTCCAGCAATATTCCCAACGGAAGACCCCGGAATGCCAGGGGAGTTTTTTCCACCGGCCGCCGCTTTTCGCAAGTCGAGAACTTGGCCTTGAGCCGAGAACCCGACAATTCCGAAACCGAGTAGCACGACAACACAAATCAACCTAGTTGCACGTTTTGTAAGGGGCATAATTGATATTTCCCAAGAAGCTTCCGCTTTCGTCCTGATTGACGGCATAAGGCTCAACCTCAGAATCTTGACAAATCTTTTGGTAAAGCCCCGTTCCAGTACACGAATTCAGAGGATTGTTCAGCGTGGTGCCTGTTTCGTTGTCGAAGGTAGCTGGGCTCGTGCCCGGTGTCGCCATTCGGGATTCCACATAATCGCCGGGATTATTAGTCCCGAACAGCGATTTCGAATAAAAGGCATAGTGACTTTGCGTATTGCTATTGTATTCATGACGCCCAGTCTGCGTCAGTAAGGTGCTCCCAAGTATGAATCCGCCTGGGTTCGTCTGAGAATTGTAGTTCCCGCACTGTTTCGAGTAGAAAGTTGAGCCAGTATTCGTCAGATCTGGATTGATCTCGAACTGGTACGTGGTTGTGAAGCTTTGCGATCCAGTGGCGTAGTAGCCGTACCCGTCGTTTGGCCCGCCATCAGAAATGAATGTGCTGGCGCAGTTGCCATTACCACAGCTATTCCCAACGACCTCACTATAACGCCCTAGGCCGGAGTCCTCGCCCCCCGGCTGCGGTGGTACCTGAAGAGTGTAAAAGGTTCCGTTGGGAACGTCTGCCGGAGTAGCAGGAGCAAGGTGCCAATTGCGAGCGATAACTGTGATACTCGCGGACAATGGCGACGATATACCCGCAACCGTCACGCTAACGGCGCCGCTCGTGACCATCGTCCCCGACCAGGTTGTATTTGTTGTGTTGCTGCCTCGGTTGACCGGGGGATTGCCGTTGTTGTCTTGGAATGTCCAGCCAGAAACACTGGTTCCTGCGGCCCCGGTAATCTTGCATATCGTTGCGCTGCCGCGAGCCACGGGGGAACTACAATTCAAGTTCGTCTGCGGAGTGACATAGTCGTACGGGAACGGAGAAAAGTTATCTCCCGCCACGAAGCGAGGAAGTCCGTCCAGACCCATGGCCATACCTATTGATCCGCCGGTCACCGCGGGAGGCATCTGTTCGAGGTAATAGCTGGAGCAATCTGTTGTTGCGCAAACGACATAGTCAACGTTTTCCCCACCTACGGGGCTCACCACTGGAGTTCCGTCCCCCTGCACGCCGAGATAGAACGTACTGTACGAACCCGAAAACTGCACAGGGATAGCTTGGCTGGAGCAGCCAGAACCGTTACACCGTATCAACTCCATTTGACTCTCGCTCGGATCCTCGAGCACTACTGATCCGGAACCATCCAACGCAACGGCTACATCGGCGCTATACGCCGAGGACGCGTTTCCTATGATAGTGTCGGAGTTGCCCTGTACGTAGTAATGAGCCACTCCGGATTGCGGATACGCAGACGTGCATTGGTCAACGTACACAATCCGCTCGTATCCGTCTGGTCCCACAACCATCGAACCGGCGATGACATCCTGAGGGGACACCTCGGTCACCTCGCTCACGCTAGCGGAAGCGCAGGCGTCATCACCGCATGACGCTACCGACAGGCTGATGTTTTGGTAGTAGTCATTCTGCCAGTCAAAGAGAATCAAGGGTAACCCGTTGCTCCCAATCACCACCTCGTTCACATCGCCAGACGAACAATAAACTCCGCTTAGGGGGTCCCAGTTCGGGGGGCCAGTATTACATGCGCCACCAGGGGATAGCAGAGGGGTGTTTTGGACCGAACCGGCACAGTCGGCATCGGTGCAGCGAATGAAATGAAGGACGGCATCGGTAGTGACATAGACGATTCTCGGAAAGCCATCGTTCCCGATCGCCAATGACGCTCCAGAAGGCCGTCCAGAATCTGTTGCGGCAAGGGTGGCATTGTAATTTGTACAATACCCGTCCAAGCAACGAACTAAGTAGATGTCATCCGCCCAAGTATTTTCATCTGTTCCATCGACAGCGTACCTAGCAAACCCGTCCTGAGCAATGGCAACAGCTCTCATCGTAAAAGAAATTCTATATAGGTTTGGATCGTAACCTTGCGTTACGATCATCGGAGCAATGGTCGAAATACCCATCAGGAATCCATTACTGGGCATCCCACCCACCGTGACCACCACGCCTCCGGTACCAGCTCCGCTCGGTGCCGGAGCCACGATTGAAGTGTCGCTCCAGCTCGTCGGTGTCGCCGCTATCCCACTGAACGTCACGGTGCTCGTGCCTTGCGTTGAGCCGAAGTTAGTTCCCGTGATCGTCATTGCTGTCCCTGCCGCTGCTGATGTGGGCGACACGCTTGTGATGCTCGGAGGCACAGTCACGGTAAAGCTCGCGCCGTTGCTCGGCACACCGCTAACTGTAACCACGACATTCCCAGAGGTCGCGCCGCTCGGGACCGAAGCCGCAATGTAAGTATCACTCCAGTTCGTGGGCGTGGCACTCGTTCCGTTGAACGTAACCGTGCCCGTGCCCTGTGCTGAGCCGAAGCCGGTGCCTGTGATTCCAACTGTGGTCCCCACGGCTCCCGAGGTCGGCGATAGGCCTGTGATGCTCGGAGCGGCAAACGACACTCTAAACGATGCGAAGCACAAAACGACGAGAGCCACAAGCTGCCACTTTCTGTTCACGGTCCGGGCCCTTCTTTCGCTGGAGTAGAGACAAAACTGAACCTTTCTCGCTTGAACAAAGCACCACGGAGGATGCAAAAGTCGCACAGGCAAATAGCCGCACATATCAGACTCGTTCTCTTCGTGTTGCTTTTCCTCCTGGAAGGCGCTGATAGTCTCGTGTATCTCAAGAAGAAGCTAATATCAATTGTTAATTTCTGCTGTTACGAATTCCGAACAGTGTCACACCGAAGGCGGCGGAAAGAGTCGTCGCGAGCGCAGGAAACGGGGGACAGGCCGGACGTTCCCTGGAATTCAGCCGAGACCATCGGCGTCGGAAAAGACCTCGGCGGTGAAAGCCTCGATGGTTGCGCCCTTGCGCCAGGCATCCAGCGGCAGGCCGGCTTTGCGGCAGGTTTGTTCCAGAAAAGTTTCCCGGTCCCAACTATTTTCGACAGGAACCTGGGGCAGCAGCAGCCCGCGGCGGGCGCCCTGCTCGATGACCAGGCCGTGGCGCCCGACCTCCACTGCTTCGGGATGAATCGGAAACAGGCGGGAGAGCACACTCAGAGAAATCTCCAGATTGGGAGCTTCTTCCTTCGTCACCGGCAAGAAACGGGAATCATCGAAAGCGGCGGCGCGCGCCGTTTCCGCCACCGCGCGATACAGGGGCGCGACGGGCACGGCATAGCCGACGCATCCCCGAAGTTGGCGATGCAGGTCGCCGCGCAGGTGAAGAGTGGTGAAGACGCCTCGCGGTTCCGACAGCCCCGCCGAAGGCGGAGCCTCTGAAAAAGGCAGATCGTCTTTTTCCTGTGTTCCCCCACGTCCCCTGTGGTTAGGATCTTGCCGATCGAGAACGGAAACAATGGCCTGGTGCGCGACGCGCAGCAGCGTCCGCCGTTGCTCAAAAGAAAATTCCGGCGATAGCAGGCCGGTGCCAGTCACTCCGCGCGCGGCGAGATTTTCAGTTGGCGTTTCAGACAGCTTGGACATCGCGTTTTCTCCGCCGGGAGAGCACGAAGGCCCGGCGTCGCCGCTTTTCCGATTTGCGGTCGATCCGCGACCAGAAGGCTACGAAGTAGTCGAGCGCGGAAACCAGAGAAAGCAGAACCATGAACCAGATGGCGAGCCGCGCAATCCAGTAAACCGGGAAAATGTAAATGCCGTACACCGGCCACTCGTGCCACCGGCGAGCGAGAATTACCGCCACCACGGAAATGATCTGCACCAGCATCTTGAACTTGCCCAGTTCGCTCGCTTGAATCGTAAAACCTTCCGAAGCGGCAATGGAGCGCAGCCCGCTGACCAGAAACTCGCGCCCGATGATCACCACGGCCATCCACGCCGGCACCAGCGCGGGATTGAACTGCACCAGCGTGATGAAGGCGGCAGCGATCAGCAACTTATCGGCCAGCGGATCGAGCAGCATGCCCATGGTGGTGATCTGGCCGCGTTTGCGCGCTAGATAGCCGTCAATCCCGTCAGTAATCGAAGCCAGGATAAAAACGGCGGAAGCCAGGATTTCTCTTTCGCTGTGCTCGCTCGAAAAGCGCGGAGTGCAAAGAATCCAGATGAGAAGCGGAATCGCCGCAATGCGGGTGAGCGTGATGTAGTTAGGGAGATTCACGCGATAACTGAACCAGGGCCGCAAGGGCGGACTATGTGATTATCCTCTACATCCGAGGCCAAGGCAACGGACAGTCTTATCCAATACAAGATGAGCCTGAAGGGGAGGTGGGATTCCAATACAAGATGAGCCTGGAGCGGATGGCATGCTGAGGATTGACCATCCATGTGCACGAAGCAGAGAAACTGAGCCTGGAACAGATCGAGGCTTTTCTAAACGCCAGCCAAGAGATCCGGTTCGAAGGCGAAACGCAAAAGCAGATTTATCGCTGGATCGAACAGGTGCTCGGTCGGCAGGAGTATCACCAGCAGAGCCGCCCGGCGCGCGGTTTATTACGCAGCTATCTGGCCAAGATGACGGGCCTGAGCCGGGCGCAGGTGACCCGGTTGATCGCTCGCTATGGGAAAAGCGGAAGGCTGCAGCCCGCGCCGTACCGGCGTCATTGTTTTCCGCAGCGCTATACTCGCGCCGATGTCGAACTGCTGGCTACCGTCGATGAGGCCCACGAAAACCTGAGCGGGCCGGCCACGCGGCGGATTCTGGAACGCGAGTATCGGCACTATGGCAAGCGCGAGTTCGAGCGCCTGGCCTTGATTTCGGTCTCGCACCTCTACAACCTGCGGCAGCAGCCGCGCTATCGCGAACGGCGGCGGCACTACGTCCAGACCCGGCCTACCGCGGTCGCCATCGGAGAACGGCGGCGGCCCGATCCGCGCGGCCAGCCTGGCTATCTGCGCGTCGACACGGTGCATCAAGGCGATTCGCCAGCCGGCAAGGGCGTCTTTCACATCGATGCCGTCGATGAGGTCACGCAATGGCAGATCGTCTCCGCCAGCGCCCGCATCAGCGAGGCCTGGCTGGAGCCGTTGCTGGAGGCCATGTTGCGGCAGTTTCCCTTCCGCATCCTCGGCTTTCACTCCGATAACGGCAGCGAGTTCATCAACCGCATGGTGGCCCGTCTGCTGCAGAAACTGCTGATCGAACAAACCAAAAGCCGGCCGCGGCACAGCAACGACAACGGCTTGGTCGAAACCAAAAATGGCGCCGTCATCCGCAAGCACCTGGGCTACGGCTCGATCGACGCGGCCCACGCCGAGCGCCTGCAACAGTTCTACAGCGCCCACTTCAATCCCTATCTCAACTACCATCGGCCGTACGCCCAGGCCGACATCGAGATCGACGAAAAAGGCCGCCAGCAGCGGGTTTACCGCCGCTATCAGACGCCGCTGGAAACGCTGCTGGCCCTGCCCCAGCCCCAGCAATACCTGCGCCCGGGACTCACCCTGGATGTCTTGCAACGCATCGCCGCCACCCGGAGCGACACCGAAGCGGCGCAGCGCATGCAACAGGCCAAGCGCAAACTGTTCGAGCAGTTGCGCCCGCCGGGAGGGCCGTGGAAATGACGGAAGAAAAAAATCCCCAAACCCCAAGAGCGGGGATTTTTCCCTTCCTTGGAAAGCGCAAAAACCAAAGGCGCGCTTTCCACATTCCCACCGCCCCGGCTACGGCTGCTAGATTGGTTCAGAATCTAAACCAGAAAGGAGCTTCCTCCACCACCGCCCACCATCTTCTCCCAGGCTCATTCTTCGATTGGAAAAAACTCGGACAGGAAGGTGAGCGCTTAAGTAGTCAGGGCGTATTTGTTCGGGATTAGGTTTTATTTTCTTCCTTGTCCTGGCATCTCGTATAGAAAATTCGCCCTATGGTGTCCAGCGGCGGGAGGGTATACTCCTGCCTCTTTACTACCCCTTCTCTTTTCTTTTCCTCATAGAATTCGCGCAGGCGTTGGAATTCAGGGTTGTCCGGTCCCTTTAAATCCGACTGGACTAAGGCTTCCTTCATTTTCTCTTCGATTGTCATAGCCAGCTCCCTTTAAAACCAGTTCCTTGTATGCACGAAAGTCGAATTACCAATCTTCGCAATCCAATCTGTTATTAAGTCATTGTACGAACGAATAAGGGGCTGAAGTTTAGCATCACTTGAGTAGTCCTCGATCTTTATCCTGATGAGGGTTCTCAGGGTTCCTATACCGATCATCCTGCCGTGTGAATGCCAATACCTATTGTCGCCAAGCAATCTGGCTACTTCCTCAGCCCGGGCCGTTTTCTCGTCAGCCGTAACGGGTTGCCCGATTTTGCTGGATGTAGTTTGATGAGTAGTCCAGTCCTGCCATTTGTACTCAACAAGCCATTTTTTTAAGAGCGTAACTGTCAGGTTTCTGGCCTGTTCATACTGGCTGAGCATCGCCAAGTCCTGATTCTGCAGAATCAAGAACTCAGCATTGGAGAGCGTTCCGGCGGCGGCCTTGGCGAACATGTCCTCTACTTTGTCTAGGTAGCCACGAGCGGGAACCATTTGTTTTCCATTCCAAACCTGGGGGTCAATTGGCCCCAAGGATGAGGAATAGTCCATGTAGATTCGGTTCCCCGACATGCAGAAAATAGTTCCTGCTGACATCGCAAAATCGGGGACCACAAAACTGACATCCACGTAATGGTGACGAATGATGTCTACCAGCTTTTCAACCACCTCGGCAGAACCACCCGGCGTATTCAAAATAATTACGAGCTTTTTCTGCTCGGGCTTAGGCGGGTCTGAAGGTATTTTCAAATCTTCAATCAGATCACGAAACAGCCTGATGATCGAGGTATGAATCTCCCCATAGAAAAAAATCACGTCAGCGGCAAACTCTTGTTCGAGCCTGCCAAGCTTATCGTTCATTAATTTCTTGAGCGACTCCTCGAATAAATTCACCTTTTTTCGCGACTCCATCGAGACTGCGCTGCAAAACTGGCTATCTCTTTTCGCTTCTCTGGCGTCAGGGCCGCAGCTCGCGCATTCCCGCCCTTGAGCCCGCCCCGTCGTCCAAGTGCAACGGCGGCTGGGTTCTTTCCATTCAAATCCAGACCTTCCGTGGCGCGTACCATTTCTAGGGCGATTTGGTTAACATCTTTCTTGCTTGACCGCTTGTGCATAACCTGAGTATTGCACAAAACTAAGCCTGCAATCTAGATTACGAAAATCAATCGTCTGGACATAACCAGCAGGAAAACTCTTGCGCCTTCTGCTTGCCTGTTCTAGCAATTAAGATGCCACTTTAGAATAGAAGGTTCTTAAAGTTGCGCACTATCGACAGGAGGGCAGAGTCAATCGGTCGGTATTCTGAACCGGCCTGAAGGAGTGAGAAAAGAAGTGGCGCGCCTGTCGATCACCACGCGCCACCGAAAATTCAGGAAGCCTTCGTCTCAAAATTCTTCAGCATACTGGTCGCCATCTCGAGCACATTGCCGTGGTCGGGAACCGATCCATTCGGCGTCAACTTGTCTACCAGTCCGGGCAGGATCTGGGCGATCGCAGCTCCGGCAATGTCGGGGTTAATTCCGGCCTTGGCGGCCAGCGCCTTGACCTGATCGCTGCCAAGAACCTGATGCACCTGATCGGCGGAAATCGGCGGATTCGGACCCGTGCTAACCCACGACGAGACTAATCCACCCAGCCCCTTATCGTGAAACGACTGTACCAATCCCTGCAAACCACCCGGCTGATTTTGAATCATCTGCAAAAGGCCCGTTGCCAACGGATTCGAACTGCCGCCCAGCACGTTGCCCATTGCCGCGTTTTCCAGATTGTCGAGTAATCCCATAATTGCCCCCTGAATTCCGGGGAAGATCCCGGCTAAAAACCTACCGCGGAGATCGCAAAGAACGCGGAGCAAACAATTAAAAAAACTCTGCGATCTCCGCGGTTAAGGCCTTGCTTACTTCTGTTTTGCGATGATCTTGTCTTTGATCTTGGCGTAGGTGGCTGCGGGAAGAATTTTCTTCTTGGTTAAGTCGGTCTTTTTCGCATAAGGACGCCCGTCGATAATTTTCTGCGAGTAGGCCGCTCCGATACCCGGTAGAGCGTCAAGCTGGTCTTTAGTCGCCGAGTTGATGTCGAGCCGATCGGCGTCTGCCGCCGCGGCAGTTGCTGCCTTGGCCGGCTTCTTGGCGGCTTGCGCCACGGCCATTCCGCTGATCAGGCTGAGTGCGAAGAGTGCGATGAGAATTCTGCTCATCAAATTCCTGGTCATAGTCGCTTCTCCTTATTCTTTCTGAGCTCCTTTGTAGCCGGCAGCTTTCGCTTCGGATTCGGTCATGAACTTTCCCGCCTTGGTCTTGCCATACCAGCGCCCGCTCTTGTGATAGACGCCGCTCTCGGTGTTCACCCAGACCTTGCCGCTGGATTGCGCGGCGGCGATCTCAGGACTGGAAGCCGTGGCGGCAGATGTCTTGGTCGTCGTCTTCTTGGGCGCCGCCATGTTGCTGGAGGAAGCTGGCGCGGCGGCCGCAGCCGCCGGTTTCGAAGCGCTGTCTGCCCCTTCTGCTGCCGTCTTGCTCTTCCGCGACTTCTTCGTGGAGGTCCTATCGCTGGCAGCGGTCTTGTCGGCAGCGCCAGCCTTTCCCTCCGCCGCGGCCTTCTCCTTCTTGGCTTTCTTCCTGGACTCCTTAGTGGTGGTGCCGGAACTGGCGTCGCTCGAACCCGCCTGCGGTTTTCCCCAAGCAGGAGCAACCGCAACCGTGAGTATCCAACAGAAAGCCAGCAACCACAGAGTAAGTTTGTTTTGGGAGTGCTTCATTTTTCCTCGCGAGACTTAAGAGGCATCATGCCCTGTTTTTACGATTCAATCGCTGGACGGCTCTGCTGAAACACCAGCTATTTTGCAATGCCCCGGCATGATTACACCGCGGTGGACTGAGGGTCAACCAGAACTATAGGAGCCTCCTGCCGGAGGCCCCAGACCATATGGCTAGGCATAGATTCCGCGCTGGCGGATGGTATGCGCCACCCGGTCGATCGCCAGCATATAGGCGGCGATCCGGTTGTTAACGCCGTGAGTTTCAGAGTACCGGACAACATCATCGAACGCCGTGATCATGATGTCCGAAAGGTGCTCGTTGACCACCGCTTCCTTCCAGAAGTAGCCCTGGCGATCCTGCACCCATTCGAAGTAAGAAGTAGTGACGCCGCCAGCGTTCGCCAGAATGTCGGGAATCACAAATACTTTTTTCTCGGAGAGGATGTGGTCGGCGGCCGCGGTGGTCGGACCATTGGCGCCTTCGGCCAGGATCTTGCATTTCACCCGGTCCGCATTTTGGCTGGTGATCACGTTTTCGGTCGCCGCCGGTATCAGAATGTCGCAATCCATCAGCAAAAGTTCGTCCGGATCGTACTTCTCCGCGCCCGGGAAGCCGTGTATGGTGCCATTGCTCTGACGAAATTCCCACAGCGCTTCCAAATCGATTCCGTCCTTTTTGTGCAGGCCCCCGCCAACCTCGACGATGCCGATCACCTTGTATCCGGCTTCGGCCATCAGGCGTGCCGCGTTCGAGCCCACGTTCCCAAAACCCTGCACGATCACCCGTGTAGTCTCCCGATTCAACCGCAGCTTTTTGATCGCCTGCTCGCAGACCATCAGAACGCCCCGCCCCGTAGCCTCCCGCCGCCCACGCGATCCGCCAATGTTGATCGGTTTGCCCGTGACCACCGCGGTAACCGTCTGGCGCGCATGCATGGAATACGTGTCCATCATCCACGCCATCGTCTGCTCGTTGGTGTTCACGTCTGGCGCCGGCACGTCTTTCTCGGGCCCGATGAAATCGAACAGCTCGGCCGTGTAGCGGCGCGTCATGCGCTCCAACTCACCCTGCGACATTTTGTGGGGATCGCAGATAATGCCACCCTTGGCGCCCCCGAACGGAATGTTCACCACCGCGCACTTCCACGTCATCCAGCTGGCCAGCGCTCGCACTTCGTCGAGGTTCACGTCGGGCGCGTAGCGCAGTCCCCCCTTCGCCGGACCCCGCGCTATGGAGTGCTGCACCCGGAATCCGGTGAAGACTTCCAGGTGGCCGTCATCCATCATCACCGGAATATGCACAATAATTTCGCGGCTCGGACTCCGCAGAACCTTCCACAGTCCTTCATCAAGATTCAGCTTGCTTGCGGCCAGGTCAAAGCGGGCCGCTTGCGCCTGCCAGGGATTAGTTTCCTGCTCGAGGTCCACTGCTGTCGTCATAAAATTCTCCGTATGAATGCCGCTTGCTGGTGGAGAGCCGGGCGTCCCCGCCCGGCCGATGAAATGCCGATTCCTTCACCGGCCGTCTCTCCCGCTCATCTTGCCCACCCCAGCCGTAGCATGCGGATGAGCCTCGCAAAGTATATTGCCGGGCAGCAGGCTAGGCAAGCGCGGGTGTGATGACTGAAAAACGTGGGCACAACGATCGGCTTCCTTATAATGAAATTCTCGGGAGAAACATGATCCGCCCTGACTACAAAGAATTCGCCCGGCTCTCACGCGGCGCTACGCTCGTTCCGATCGCCAAGTCCATCTCCGCCGACCTGCTGACGCCCGTCTCCGCCTTTCTTGCCGTGGCGGACGGAGAGCCCGACGCCTTCCTCCTCGAATCGGTCGAAGGCGGAGAAAAAATCGGCCGCTACACTTTCCTCGGTGTGCGCCCGTTTCTGCGCCTGGAGTCGCGTGGCTCTCAAATAAAAATCGAGCGCGCCCGCATTAAAAAAATCGAGCGCCGCACCGGAAACGTCTTCGATGTCATCAAGGAACTCCTGCAGCAGCACCGTCCCGCCGCGATCGAAGGCCTGCCTCCCTTCACCGCCGGAGCCGTCGGCTATTGCGCCTACGACATGGTGCGACGCCTCGAAAACATCGGAGAGCACTCGACCGACGACCTCGACGTCCCCGACTGCATTCTCATGTTTTTCGACCGCGTGCTCGCCTTCGATCACCTCCGCCACCAGATCCATATTGTGGCTTCCGCGGACGTGTCGCGGGAATCGCCCAAAGCCGCCTACCATCGGGCCCTAAAAGACATCGCCCGCATCGAGAAAAAACTCGCCGCCGGATGGAAGCCCGCCCACTGGCGCAACCCCGCCACCAAGTCCAAGCTCGCAGTCAAAGCGAACACTCCGAAAAAGAAATTCCTCGACAGCGTCCGCCGCGCCAAAGACTACATCGCAGCCGGAGATATCTTCCAAGTCGTGCTTTCGCAGCGCTGGGATTTCCAGCCCGAAGTCGCTCCCCTCGACCTCTACCGCGCCCTCCGCACCGTGAATCCGTCGCCGTATATGTACTTCTTGCGATTCGGTGCCGGAAAAAAATCCGGGGCAATGCACGTCCTCGGCTCCTCTCCCGAAATGTTGGTCCGCGCCACCGGACGTAGGCTGGAATATCGCCCCATCGCCGGCACTCACCCCCGTGGCCGCGACGAAGCCGAAGACGCCGCCCTCGAAAAGAAAATGCTGGCCGACGAAAAAGAACGCGCCGAACACGTCATGCTAGTCGACCTGGGCCGCAACGATCTAGGCCGCGTCAGCGACTACGGCTCGGTAAAAGTTCGCGACCTCATGTACGTCGAGCGCTACTCCCACGTCATGCACTTAGTCTCCGCGCTCGAAAGCCGCCTCCGCCCCGAACTTAGCGCCATGGACGCCTTCGCCGCCTGCTTCCCCGCCGGAACCCTGAGCGGCGCACCCAAAGTCCGCGCCATGCAAATCATCGAAGAACTCGAACCCACCCGCCGCGGTGTCTACGGCGGCTCCGTCCTCTACGCCGATTTCGCCGGCAATCTCGATTCCTGCATCGCCATCCGCACCTTGGTCATGAAAGGCAAGAAAGCCTACCTCCAAGCCGGCGCCGGAATCGTAGCCGACTCCGACCCCCAACGCGAGTTCGATGAAACAGTAAATAAGGCCAGAGCCGTTCTGCGCGCTGTGGAGATGGCAAGAAGTAGTGAATAGTGGATAGAAATTGATCTTGATTCTGTTTTGAAAGGACGCGGCTTCAGCCGTGCCGTCAAGGTCCGCCAGAAATGCGGGCTTTAGCCCCTGAGGGATTGCCTGCGGCGAGGCTCACGCCAAATGGGAAAACATCCTGGGTTACACTATCGTTGAAAATTCTCTAAGTAGAAGAGGGCGCCCAAGTGATCAATCGCCTACAGCTTTTGCGGAACATTGGTCAGTTTGAATCAGTATCGACGATCAAGGAAACCCAGCTCTCGCGGTACGTCGTTATTTACTCAGAAAATGGTAGGGGCAAGACAACGATATCTGCGGTACTTCGCTCTCTCGCAACTGGCGACCCGGTTCATATCCTCGAACGTCGACGATTAGCGTCCCAACATCCGCCGCATGTCGTCCTGGATTGCTCCGGTGGCCCACCATCCGCAATGTTTCAAAACAGCGCCTGGAACCGCACTTTGCCAAACCTGGTTATCTACGATGATCGCTTCGTTGACGAAAATGTTTACTCCGGCTTGGCGGTCGCGCCTGAGCACCGTCAAAACTTGCATCAGCTAGTGCTCGGTGCCCAGGGCGTGGGGCTGAGCCAACAATTACAGGGTGCGGTGAAACAAATCGAATTGGATAACGCGGATATCCGGGCGCGATCTGCACTAATTCCGACTGCAGCGATGGGAGGAATGTCGGCAGATGAGTTTTGTGCTCTCCCAATGCGTTCGGATATTGAAAACGAGATCGCGGTAGCCGAGCGAGCCTTGGCTGCGGCGCGAGAGCAGGGGCCTGTGCGGGACACCCCCTCTTTTGACCCGATATTGTTGCCAAATTTCGACGCCGACCCGCTAGCTGAGATTCTACAAAGGGACTTGCCAGCACTTGACACCCAAGCAGCAGCCCTCGTACAGGCTCACATCGCCGAAAACGCAAGGAACGGAGAATCATGGATCGCTGATGGTGTGCGCATATTGATTAGCAAGGGGGAGACCCCGGGCACTTGCCCGTTTTGTGCACAAGACCTGGCCGGTTCCCCGGTCATGGCTCACTATCGTGCATATTTCAGCCAGGAGTATGCCGCTCTGAAGGAATCTATATCCGCATCAATCGCCTCGATTGATCGCCTTCATGGCAGGGAAGCCCCAGCTTCTTTTGAGCGGGCTGTTCGAGTGGCAGTTGAGCGCCAACAGTTTTGGGCACGCTTTGTTACCGTGCCGGAAGTCACCCTAGACACCGCAAGTATCGTGAACGATTGGCAAGCTGTGCACGGTGCTGTCATCGCTGCACTTGAAACAAAACGTGCTGCGCCTCTGGAGAGGATGGCAATTCCCCAGAGCACGCTCGATGCGATCACCCGATTCGAGGCACATCGGAGGACAGTTGCTTCGATTAACCATCTTCTAGCGGAAGCAAATCGCCCTATACAAGCCGTCAAGCAACAAGCGGAAACCGCAAACTCTCGCGAGCTTCAAGAGAACCTGAATCGGCTGAAAACGGTCGAGACGCGGTACCGTCCCGCCATAGTAGAACTTTGCGAAGAGTATCTGGCAGCTAAGGCAGCAAAGACGAGAACCGAAGCGATTAGAAATCAGGCAAAAGTTGAGTTGGAGACATATCGCACGACCGCGTTTCCCAGATATCAGGCCGGAATCAACTGGTATCTCACCCGTTTCAATGCTGGATTTCAAATCGGCCGGGTGACCCCAGCAGATACGCGGGGTGGCCCAACGTGCAATTACGATATAGTGATAAACAACACCGCAGTGCCGGTATCCGGTGCCGTGGACAGGCGTGGAGAACCGTCCTTTCGCAACACGCTGAGTGCCGGAGACCGAAATACCTTGGCACTGGCCTTCTTCTTTGCATCCCTGGATCAGGCACACGACTTGGCAGATAAGATCGTTGTCATTGACGATCCGATCTCTAGCTTGGATGAACATCGCTCACTTACAACAGTTCAGGAGATCTGGAGGCTTGGACAGCGCGTATCTCAGCTCATCACCCTGTCCCATAACAAGCCGTTTCTCTGCCGGATGTATGAGGGGATTGACTCGACCATGCGAACGTCTCTCAAGATTGAGCGGGATGCTAGCGGATCGACATTATTGCCATGGGACGTAAGCCAAGACATAATCAGCGAACATGACCGCCGTCATCAGCTACTGACACGGTTCCACACAAATGGCCCTGCCAACGATAGTCTTGAGATCGCGTGTTCAATTCGACCACACTTGGAGGCGTTTCTTCGAGTTGCATGTCCCGGGACATTTCCACCTGGAATGTCGCTGGGTTCCTTCCGGGGCCTCTGTGACGAGAGATATGGTTCAATTGGCCAGATTCTGGACAACCAACGTATCGCCGAACTGCGAGATCTAGTTGAATATTCCAACCGATATCACCACGTTACCAACCAGGCTCGGGAAACTGCCGACATTAATGATGCACAACTATGCAGCTATGTTAAAAGAACCCTCGCTTTCACAAAGCCGTAGAGGGCGGGTCCTTTGACTTTTTTCATCACACCCAACCAGTGTGCGCCATCACAGACATCCCAGGCGACAAGCGCGAAAATAGGAATCAACCTGTGCCAGGTCCGAGGTGTGCCCGTCCCCGAAGACGACCCTCGAAGCTGCTCCAGCCCCATTGGTCAGCGCTCTTTGACAACTTGAGGCGTTTAGCGGGCGTGACGCTGAGCGGAGTCGAAGGGGTGAGCCCGCTGCCGAAATCCTGAGCGAAGCGAAGAATCTGCCAAGGCGACAAACGGGCGTCAGCCCGCCCCCCGAAACCCCGAAAAAAACATGGATTTCGCCGCTAAGTCCTTATTCCAGAATACTTTGCAGGTAAGTCCTTATTTTTGAATACTTTACGCGGAAATTGGGGGGGGTACCAGACCTGGAGTATTCCTGACACTTCAAACGCAGCGGACAAGAGTGTCCGCTCTACACGTGGTTTTATTCGCGCAGAAAATTCGCTACCAGTTTCTTCCCTTCATCCGTCAACACGCTCTCGGGATGAAACTGCACGCCCTCGATGGGAAACTTCCGGTGTCGCAAGCCCATGATGACGCGCGTGCCATCTTGATCGCTCGTCCAGGCGCTGACTTCCAGATCGTTCGGCAGACCGTTCTCAGAAACGATCAGCGAGTGATAGCGCGTCGCGGTCATCGGAGAAGATAGCCCGCGAAAGATGGTCTTGCCGTCGTGCTCAACCTGACTGGTCTTGCCGTGCATCAGGTTCTTCGCGCGAACCACCTGGCCTCCGAATGCCGCGCCGATCGCCTGGTGTCCGAGGCAGACGCCTAGCAACGGCACGTTGCCCTTGCCCGCGAAATGGCGGATCAGTTCGATGCTGATACCGGCTTCCCGCGGAGTGCATGGTCCAGGAGAAACCACGATGCGCTCGGGATTCATCGCCTCGATCTCTTCGACGGTTACTTGGTCGTTGCGGCGCACCTCAACCTCGGCGCCCAGTTCGCCAAGGTACTGGACGAGGTTGTAAGTGAACGAATCGTAGTTGTCGAGGACGAAGACCACGGATTCATTGTAGCTGTTCAAAGCTGCTTGACAGGCTTGCCGCTAATTGCCATGCTTACAGGCGATTTCCGGCAAGTCTTTGAAACTTTGAAACCTTGCTCTTGAGGAGGTTCGTTGGCCGAGACGCAGCATGAAAATGACAAACGGGCTACCCGGCGGTTCACGCTTCGTCTGCCCGTAAGCGTCCGTTACGGCGAAAACGAAGAGGAGCACGCGGCGCAGACCCGCGACGTCAGCGCGCGCGGAATCTGCTTCTACGTTGGTTCCGCTATCCAGGCCGGCTCCGCAATTGATTTCACTTTGACCCTGCCCCCCGAGATCACGCTGACGGAAAGCATCCGTGTCCGCTGCAAGGGCCGCGTGGTACGGGTCGAAGGTGGCAATCCCGCCAACAAGATGTCGGTGGCCGCCGTCATTGATGAGTACGAGTTCCTGACCGACTCGTAACACCTCACGCGCTTTCTCCATGTGCCTTTCTTCATGTAAGCCGCGAGTGGTATCGTTTCTCTAACAATCGAGTGCATCCGTGAAAGACTTCCCGCTGCATCTTGCGTTAGGGCAACCGCTGTTTCGCCGCAGTTTGCGGGCGAGTCTGTGCGTGGTGGTTGCGCTCCAGATGTTCATTCTTGGAGCACCGCGGCTTCTTTCCCAGACTCCGGACAAGCCTGCCTCCAATCCCTCCGCTTCTTCTCCGGCAAGCAAGATTGCTGCCATCAAGAGCTTCCGGATCGTGCAGGAAAAAGATGGCCCTGCAGTTGAAATTCTTTCGACGAAGCCGTTGGTTCCTTCGATCCAGGCGATCACCGACCCCGATCGGCTGGTGATCGATCTGCCGAACGCGCGGCTGGAAACGCAGCAGAAGCGGATCAGCGTACAAGCCGATCAGGTCAGATCCATACGCGCCGACCAGTTTCAACAGAATCCGCCGGTAGCGCGCGTGGTCGTCGATTTGCTCGCTCCGCGCGCCTTCACCTGGGATGCTGCCGGAAACCGCCTGGTCGTACACCTCGGGAAAAATCCTGACCGGTCGAACAAATCGCCGTTTCAACCACCCACGGTTCCCAGCCTGACGCCTGCGCCGCAACCGGTCGTGGCAGCGGTGCGCGCGGCCGGCCCGCTGGCGCTGGCTGGCAATGACGCGGGCTCGGGCTCTTCGATTACCGCTGGGCCCGATACCACCGTCCTCAATCTGTCGAGTGGCGGCGAGGTGCATGTTTGCCCGGGAACGACCGTGTCGGTTACTCCGTCGCAGAACCGGCACAACCTCATGCTCAGCATGAACACGGGCGCACTGGAAGCGCACTTCGCTCTCGACGCTTCTTCGGATTCGGTGATGACGCCGGACTTCCGCATCCTGCTGGTGGGTCCGGGAGAATTTCACTATGCCATCAGCGCCGACAGTCAGGGCAATACCTGCGTGCGCGCGCTGCCCGGCAACACGGCCTCGGCGATTGTCACCGAACTGATCGGCGATCGCACTTACCAGGTCAAGGCAACCGACCAGCTCGTGTTTCGTTCCGGGCAACTCGATCGTGTGGATATGGCGGTGCCGCTCGAGTGCGGATGTCCGCCACCGCGAGACCCTCCGATGCGAGCGACGACTAATCTGCCCATGCAGAGCCGAGCACAGGATGACGATCGGAGCGCAGCCCTGCCGCCCGTGAACGCGAGTCCAGAGCCGGTTGCGGAGACGGCTCAGGCGGAAAGCGCGCCCGCGGCTAGTTTGCCGGCAACTGGAGTACCGGCGGCGGCTGCTCCACTTGACGCCTCTGTCGCGCCGAATGAACTTCACGTGCAGATAGCGGCGCCGTTCGTGTTCCATGCGACCGGCCCTCCGCCTGCGCCGGTTGAGGATGTGCGAGCGCTGCCCTTCGATTCGCGTTCGCGGGCAACGCCAGCTTTGGCCGCGCCGCTTCCTCCTCCCGCGAAAGAAATCCCGGAACCGGTCGGCACTGAAACCGCATCGGCGAATCACGCGCCGGCGCGCGGCTTCTTCAGGAAGCTCGGTGGATTTTTCGCCGCGTTCTTCCGCTGATCTGCCCTAGTGTGCTCGGCTTGTAGGCAAAGTTTTCTGCCGCGCCTGCATCTATGTCTTTATTCGGACTGCGTGCACGCTTTAAACCGCATGCTTCAAACTGCACGCAAGGAGAAAAACGATGCGAAGACTGTGGACTATTGTCTTGTTATTTACGGTGGCCAGCGTCGCCTGGGGGCAGATTCCGACGAAGGGAAATGTGTTCCTCGGCTATTCCTATGATCGCACTTCTGTAGTCTCGAACGACACCACAAGCCTGAATGGATGGGACGCAACCCTGGAAGGGAAGCTCCTGCCGTGGATTGGCCTGGTGGCCGATGTCGACGGGCACTATGGCCGCCACAATTTCAGCGGCAGCAGCGCAAACGTCACCGCGCACAACGCTCTGTTCGGCCCAAGAGTATCGGTGGAGATCCAGCGCTTTCGTCCGTTCGCCGAGTTCCTGGTGGGCGTGGGGCGCATCAGCCGGAGCAGCGGAATTTCGGATTCGAGTACTTCGTTCGCGAATGCGGTCGGCGGAGGCCTGGATTACCGGATCGCAGGGCCGGTAACGCTGCGCGGACAGCTCGATTGGATCAACACCCGTTTCTACGGGCACGGCCAGAGTGGCGCTCGGTTTTCGACCGGCATCGCGTTTCACTTCTAAGAGCCAGCCGTGTGCTCCGCGCATCTTTCCAGGATTGCGGGCACTTCAAACAGTGCTCGATTGGAATATTCGTTGGCCTTCAGACGGAATTGATCGAAAGTCGCGCTCTGGAGCAAACGCTGAACGGCGGGCGCAATTGTTTTGAAACTCGGCACGACGATCCCGTAACCTTGCTCCGTCACCCATTCCGCGTTGTAGCGCTCTTGCGGCAGTGTTCTGGAATTGCATTCCACAATGACCGGCAAGTGGAACTGGAGTGCCTCGCTTATTGAGCCCGGACCTGGTTTCCCAATGAAGAAGTCGGCCAAGGCCATGTAGTATTCGACATTCTGAGCAAATCCTACGACGGCGAATGGCTTCCTGGTCCGCAGGTTCTTGAGTTCGGTGGCCAGCGTATCGTTGTGTCCGCACATCAGGATTAACTGAACGCCGCTGCCGGATTCGTTGAGTTTCCTGGTAATGTCGACCATCACCTGCGAGCCATGGCCTCCGAACAGGACGATGCCCGTTGCACATTCGGGTTCCAGACCCAGCCGCTTTCTTTCGGCGACGCGATCGACGGCGGTCTTCTCGTAGAACTTTGGCTTCAGAATCATTCCCGATGTCTGAAAAATATGGTCGGCGGGATGTCCCATGGTTAAGGCCTGTTGCCGGGCGCGTTCCGTTCCGGCGATGATGTATTCCGACTCGCGCTCGATCCAGAAGTGCGGCGGATAATCTGCCAAATCCGTTATCAGTGTGACAAAAGGCGTTTTTGTGCCGGGCGTTATTGTCCCATCTGTGCGAAGGCTGTCGGCGATCTCGCGATCGAAGTGCGGAATTACGGAGAGCACCAAGTCCGCCGGATGTTGCGCCCAGTAAGCTCGGAGTAGTTTTACGATCGCAGAATGGTAGAGACGGATGGTCCCCTGCAGAACGACGAGGAGTTGGGGCGTGAAGCGCGTCCAGCCTTTGCGCAGGATCAGGTTGTATATGTCCTGAATGCGCAGGCCCGTCGTCCGGCGAATCAGGTCCAGGGGATCGAGCAATTCCTGAATGTCGAGAAGAGTGACGTCCCAAGGAAGTTCTTGCCCGACGAGAGTGGCTTTGAGCGCGTCCGCCGCGCTTCGATGTCCTCCGCCGGCGTGGTGAAAAACGATTGTCAGTTTACGCAAGAGTCTCCTTGCCTGGTTCGTGGTAAAGGGGTTTCCCCGAAGGCCGCAGCACCGCTGGAATCAGCGTCAGCGGCCAACGCCCGCGTACTCGCCATCTTCGGGCAGTTCTGCCTCGTCACCAAACTCAGCAGGTTCTGAATCGATTCGTGCTTGGCCGGGATGGAGATCGTCAGGTCGCTCAACGTATTCACGAATATGCACTCCCTCTTCGCCAACGGTGATGTAGGTGGGATGCGCGTCAATCCAGCTTCCGCAATTGAAATAGTCGATCCCGCGATCGTGCTTGTGCATGGCGGCATGGGTGTGACCGCAGAAGATGCGCGCCGCTTGATAGTGACGGGCATGGGCCAGGGCGCCCTCGGCGACTTTTGGCGACAAGTGCAGCCAGCGCGTATTGAGCCGGTCGAGGAAACGAGTCAAAATTTTGTTTTTCGAATCCCACTTCTGCAGTTGCAGGTAGAGCAGCGTCCCGATCAAATAACTGACGCGGACATTGCTTACCACGAAGCCGTCAAACTGGTGACCATGCACCGCCATGTGGCGCAGGCCCCGATATTCCCATTGATATTCCTGGTACACGCGGACGCCGACCAAATGGGACATAATTTCAGCCAGGCCTTGATCGTGATTGCCTTCGACCCAGACCACTTCGACGTTGCGCTTGGGATTGGAAAGCTTGCGAATGAAGCCGAGAAACTTCCAGTGCTCTTTTTTCAGGCGTCCAAAATTGAGGTCGGCAAAAATGTCGCCCAGCAGAATGAGGCGGCGATATGGATTTTCCTGGAGGACGCGCAACGCCTCCCGCGCGCGGCTCATGTCCGCGCCCAGGTGTAGATCCGAAACGATCAGCGTGTCGTAATCCTGAGGCGCCACGGCTTCAATTGTCACCGGGGAGTGTTACGAGGTGATGAATTGGAAACTGGCTGAGCAGGCGGGGATAATCTGTCAGCAACCTGCTTGCAAAATCGGCGGAACCGCCGCAGATGGCTTGCCCCGCGCCGTTCTTGGCTCAGAACGCTTGTCTGTCCCAACTCCCTCAGTGTGCCGGGGGAACGTATTCGGCGGGACGCGCGGATCCCTCCCCGAAGAAAAACTGCTCCATCTGTTTCACGATGACTTCCTGATCCTGCTTGCGCGCCGGGTTCAGGCGATATTCGTTCAGCAGCATTTTGCAGTGTTCCATCCACTGGCCCCACGCCTGTTGCGAGACCTGTTCGTAGATTTTTTTTCCTAGGTCGCTGTCGAAGGGAGGCTCGGGTAGCCCAGGCAATTCCTGTTTCAATTTTGCGCAGAAAACTTTGTGATCTGACATAAATTTCTTCTGAAATTATCGCACAAACATCGCCGCTTCACTGGCCTCCGCCGGGAAGGTTGTGCCGCGAAAGTGAGATTTTGCGACGAGTTCTCCCGACGACTCCAAGCACGCTTTTTGCAAAAATCGTACGGTGAAGTAAAATTTTGATTGACAAATTACATACAAGTGGCAATATCTTGTGGTAGGGCAACTACTCATACAACAAGTTGAGTAGCCCGAGCATCAAGGTGCCCTGTCGAGAACCTTGGGAGAACAAATCGTTCAAACGGAGGAAATACTTTATGGCAACCAAGAAGAAAGCCGCCAAGAAAAAGAAACACTAAGCGGACAGATACTTGTTCAGAAATTCCCCAAGCCTCTCAGGAGAAGCACCTCTTGAGAGGCTTTTCCATTTACGGCGGGCGTCGGAGACGGGGCAAACTCCGCAACGGAGAGCGGAGCGTCAAAGCGCCCTTGCGGCGGCCCATGCGTACTTTTGGGGGTTGTCCCGCGGCGCGGCTCGTGCTAAAAACGCGTATACAGGAGTACGGAAGCGGCCTCCATGAGCCTGCGCAAGAAAGCGTCAAAAAAAACCCGTAACGCCGAAATCATTATTCCGGACAAGCTCTATTTCCGCATCGGCGAAGTCGCCGGCTTGTGCCGTCTGCCTGCATACGTACTGCGGTTCTGGGAAACCGAATTTTCGCAGCTCAGGCCGGTAAAAAGCAGCACCGGGCAGCGCATGTACCGCAAGCGCGACGTGGAATCCGTAGTGCGAATCAAAAAACTGCTCTATGAAGACGGGTTCACCATTGCGGGTGCGCGGGTGCAGTTGCGCGAGGAGATCAAGTCCGATCGGACCCAGACAGCCCTTCCGTTTCCTATGAATCTTTCCGTGAGCGTGGCGCACTTGCGGCATGAACTGCAACAGATTCTGCACATTCTTTCCGCACGCCACTAGCTCGCACTATCGTGAAGAAAAACGCGGGCCGTGAAGCCCGCGTGCATTCCATCGCAACTTGTTTTTGTCTTATGCCGATTTCCGCAGCGGCTCGGCTTCCACCAGCGGCGCATCGACCAGGTGTTCGCTCAGGAACCAGGCCTGCAGTTCGCTGGGACGAAGCACATCGCTCACCACCAGATCGTTGGTGCCGGCGTCGCCCAGTTTGGTGGCCAGCTCCGCGAGTCTACGGCAATAGGTGATGATGACCTCGTGCGCGTCCAGCAGGCGAGACAGTTGCACCGGAACCTCTTCGCGGCCCTTGGGCGGTCGCGGAATGCGAGTCAGCTCAGCGACGTCGGCCGCCATGGCGATACTGACTCCGCCCAGAAGCTGGATTCGTTCCGCGATCGTGTCGACGATGTCGTTCTGTTCTCCGTAGTGCTTATCGAAAAGGAGATGGAGTTGATAGAACGTGGCTCCGGACACCTGCCAATGGGACTTCTTGTAGAGATCCCGAAGAGTCATGCTGTCAGCCAACAATTGGTTGAGCTGCTCGGTCATTTCCAGCCGGATTGGTTCTTCCAATTGCAACGGCATCACACTGGTTACTGTGCCAAATGCCTGCAGTTCGCGGGCTGTCTGGTGGTAGCGGGGTTGCGCTGAAGCTTTGTTCGAATTGCTGGAGATTGCTTTCTCAGTCATGAAGTTCTCCTGAAACTACAAATTGGCAGGCAAGTCAGAATAAGGACGAGATTGCCGGCACAAAAGTATCCGCTTCCGGTCCTGTTTGCCGGGTCTGCATTAGTTTGGATGCGAACCACCGGAAATCGGTTCCCAGTCTTCCTGAACGGAGATTCCCCGAGGAGTGCCGCTAAGTTGGCGGACAGCAGTATCTGCCACTGCGCTCAGTCGGCAGCGCTGCGCCGGACGCTGTGCACCTCGGTCAGGATATCGACTCGAGGCGGGCCTTTGACCCCCGCGCTCGCCATTCTCGCTTTGAGTTCCTCGGAAGCGATGAACGCGCGCGCCTTTCCCAGACTTTCCCATTCGAAGAAAAGCGTGACGTCGTTTACGTTTCCAGCGCTGCGGAAAACACGGCAACTGAGCTCGCCGTTTTTGTGCCGCCAGTCGAAGGCGGAATCGAACACCGCCTTCCAGTCCGCATAGTCGGCGACTTCGTGGTGGATAAGAACGTTAATCATGATTTTGGGGCACTCCTTTCGCTGTCGAGAAAGTTGCTACAACCGCGGCAGAAATGCAAGGGCGAAGATCATAAAAGAGCAGGAAATCGCAAGCAAGGGAACCAATGCGATCCGGCCCGAACACAGCCCCCGATTTTCAGTCGGCGATTTTCATTGGAACCGGTCGTCCAGCAACGACTAACTCACTCCAAAACCCCATCGGCTGAAATAGAGCTGGCAAAACCAGCCCTATCACTCCGGGTCCGTCAGATTAGTCAAAATGGCGCGAGATAGGGTTCCGAGACCTGTTTCAGGCCAGAAATAAAAATGGTCGG
>JANXZM010000116.1 GCA_025355505.1 Acidobacteriaceae bacterium
GGGATCGCACGGCGAGACGACGGGCACGGTACCCGGCGGCGGCCGGTACGCGAGTGCTTCGTCTTGCACCGCGGAGTCCGTCCCATCGGCGCCCGCACACGCCGTCGACGAGGCCAGGAGGAAAAGTGCCGACAGGTACAGAAGTGTGCGCGTACTCATTGTAGGGGGGTGTAGCGCAAGTTCGAGGCCAGTCGAGTCACCCGAAAAGGCTTCATGATTTTCCGCAGGATTGCGCAAACTGAGTGCGCAATCGGGCCCGCTGGGGGGTCCTTCGCTTCGCTCAGGATGACAATTTCGTATTCGGAAGCTTCCGCGGTCAAAGCGGACAGGAGTGTCCGCGCTACACTACAGCAGGTCCTTCGCTTCGCTCAGGATGACAAGTTTGTATTTAGAAAGCTTCTGGGGAAAAGACTGCTGCTTACGAGCCGGCGGCGAAGCCGCCAATGTGGGCCACGGTGAGGCGCAGATATTTATAGGGATTGACCGGGGCGTCGTTGATGCGAACTTCGTAGTGAAGGTGCGGGCCGGTGGAGCGACCGCTTAGGCCGACGAAGCCGATGGTGTCGCCGCGGTGGATGTATTGTCCGGCGGTGACGGCAAAGCTGGACAGGTGGCCGTAGCGGGTGGTGATGCCGTGTCCGTGGTCAACCATGACGGCGCGTCCGTAGCCGCCCAGGAAGTCGGCGAAGGTAATGATGCCATCGGCGGGAGCGATCACAGGCGAGCCTACATTCGCGGAAATATCGACACCGGAATGGAAGGCGCCTTCTCCGTTAAACGGATCGATGCGCTCGCCGAAGGAGCCAGTGACCTGGCCTTCGACCGGCCAGAGGTTCGGAGCCGAGTTGGCGCGGACCCAGTCGGCGGTGGTGGAGTTCTTGGTGAGACCGAGTGAGATACCGACGCTGGCAGCGCCGCTGAGTGCCGTGTGCTTCAGTGCGTAGAGCTGGTCGAGCGAGGAATTCACCTGCGCGGTCTGAATTTGCTCGGTCGAGCCAGAAACCATCGCGGGATCGAACTTGAGGCCGTAAAGCGCGGAAACCTCGCTAGCCAGCGAACCTAGAGAGGCTACCTGAATATCACGTTCCTTGGCGACCTGCTCCAGACGCGAATAGCGGTCCTTGAGCTGGGCTTGTTCGGTACGGAGCTGGTTATAGTGAGCGACTTTTTGCAACATGCGGGTATAAGAGCTGGCGATTCCCGTGAGGCAGAGCGCTCCGATCGCTGCCCCGGCCAGAAGGACGTAGAGGTACTGGACGGGAATGGAGATCTTGCGAAGCTGTCCAGCTTCGTCGCGAGCTACGAAAAATATGTAAAAGCGTTTACGCAATATCCTACTTCCGGGGTACAGATTTTGCTTTGGAAAGCCTGCCAGAGCGGAAGTGTCATGCTCGGGCTCGGAATCCTGATTCCGCCAGCCGGGTCAGGAGCAGGCTGGCTCTTCCCTAGAACCAGGCAAGCCGAAATCCAATTTCGCTGCAACTGATTCACATCGCAGTACTTGGTTCGGCAAAGTATTATGTGAACGGCGAACTAAACGTTAACAAACCTGATTCCCCCTGTCAACCTGACTCCACCCTTCTGAGCGGTTACCAAGGCAGGGTAACTGGCAATGTCCATCCGGCCAGATTACTACGGTAAGGGGAACAGCTACCAGCTTCCCCAGCGGCAGAGGGGCGCCCCAAAGGGTATGGAAGGCGGGGTATAGTGATCGGCATGCCAGTGGGCGAAAAGAAACTGATTCAGCAGATCCGGCGCTTGGCCCGCGGAGGGAAGTCGGTGGTGACGGGCATCGGGGACGACTGCGCCGTGCTCAGCGTTCCTCCGGGACACGAGTTGCTGGTGACGACCGACTTCACCATCGAAAAGGTACATTTCCGGCGAGATTGGCACCGTCCGGAGTTGGTGGGGAGGCGCTGCTTGACGCGTGGGCTGAGCGACATCGCGGCGATGGGTGGCGAGCCGCGGGCGGTATTCTTATCGCTGGCCGTCGCCAGCGACGTGCCGCAAAAGTGGGTGGACCGCTTCCTGAAGGGAGTGCTGGAGCTGGCGGAAGAATTCAAGGTTCCGCTGGCCGGTGGGGACACGGCGCAATCGGCAGGGGGGATCCAGGCCGACATCGTAGTGGTGGGCTCTGTGCCGAAGGGAAAGGCAGTGCTGCGGTCGGGAGCGAAGGCGGGCGAGCAGATTTATGTAACGGGAGAGCTTGGCGGTGCAGCAGCGGCGCTGGCGCGGCTGGCGGAATCGAAGTCGGTGGGAGCAGAGTATTTCCGGCACTTTCATCCCCTGGCGCGGGTTGCCGTCGGGCAGCGGCTACGCCAGGGTGGAGTGGCTTCCGCCATGATTGATCTGAGTGACGGGCTTTCCACCGACCTCGAACATATCTGCCAGGAAAGCCACGTGGGCGCGGAGATCGAGGCGGAGGCGATTCCCCGGGCGCAGGTAGGGCTGGGGAAAAAGCGGGTCGCGCTCGATTTCGCGTTGCACGGCGGCGACGACTACGAACTCCTGTTTACGTCCGCGGCAGCGGTCCCCTCGAAAGTGGGGGGAGTTCGAGTGACGCGCATCGGGCGGACCACGCAATCCGCGGGGATGCGACTGATCGGGGCGGATGGAAAACCGCGGGCGCTCACGGCCGGGGGATGGGAGCACTTTTGGGGGAGTTGATAATTTGCTTCTTCTACTTTGCTGGGTTAGGACCTTGAAAATCTTTACCCCAGAGGACACGGAGGAACACAGAAAAAGCAATCTTCCTGGTGTTTCTTCTGTGGACCCTTGCGACCTGTGTGGTTCAAGCTTTTTGCAGTCCCTCAACCGCGGGCAGGTGACTTTGGTTACCTGCCCGCGGTGACATCGGGGGGGCTAGAGTAGACCTATGCGAAAAGCATCTTTACTCCTGGCGTTCAGTGTCGCGATCTTGATTCCAGCTTTCGGGCAGGGAGCGCCGGCGGCGCGCAAGGTGGATAACGAGTTCGTGCAACAGCAGTTTGGTAAGGAGTTTACGGTGCTGCCCGAGGTTGCGGCCGTGGTCGGCGACCTGGACGGCGACGGCGTGGAAGACGTGGTAATAGCGGCCCGCTGCAAGAATCCGATGCTGGATCAAGCGGAGCACGATTACACGGTGATGGATCCCTACTACGATTTTTTTGGCTATGGCGACCCCAAGGTGACGACCACGTTCACCGAACCCGATCCGGTGCTGCGGGGTCTGGTGGTGCTGATCATTCATGGCGCGGGGCCGGACGGCTGGCGCTCAGCAACTCCGAAAGCGAAGTACGTGATTGTGCATTTACCATATCGAACCATCACGGTTAGAAAAATGAAGCTGGGAAAGAAAACGATCGAAGCGGTATACGTTGAAGAAGCGGGCAACCATGGAGAAAGCTCTGCCGTGTTCTTCGACGGGAAGAAGTTCCGGTACGTGCCCATGGGCGGGAGTATGCAGTAGACGTCAGAGTCTGGCTGTTCACGAGTGGAGCGACGGGCGTATCGAGTATCCAGGGTGCGCCCGCAGCAGCATCGCGGCCGGGCGGGGACGCCCGGCTCTCCACCAGCAACCTCACACCCCTTAGTCGCGAGTAACAGCCTGATGTAGTAACCTTTCTTTCCTGATTGCCTCACAATTTGAAATACCGCGTTCTTGGGGAGCGGCTGGCGGTGTGCCGGCTTGCCTGCGATGCTTGCGTGCCTGCGTGGGCGCTGGAGGGCGAATTTTTCTGCGTGGTTCGGTCGCGTGACGAGCTTTCCATCGTCTGCGAAGAGAACCGAGCGCCGGACGGCATTCGGGTCGAAAAAAACTGGGTCGCACTGAAGCTGGAGGGGCCATTCCCTTTTTCGATAACGGGCGTGCTGGCGTCGTTCTTGCAGCCACTGGCTGAAGCGCAGATCCCGATCTTCGCGATCTCGACGTTTGATACGGATTATGTGCTGATCAAGCGCGAATACCTGGAGCGGGCGGGTGAGGCGCTGGGCGATGTGGGCCACGAAAAGGCTGGCGAGGAAGCGGTCTGAGTGTGGGCGGGCGGGTCTGAATTGCCGTTCGACCCCGGTTTTTCCCAGAATACTGCGGTAAATTAGGCACTTGGCTAGCGGAGGTGATGAAATGGAAACTGGTTAATTCCCGATGACAACCAGGTCAGTGGCACTGCGCCGTAAATTTAAGGCGGCGGAACGGAACGCACATGGATTGTGGCAAATCCTGAAGACCGTGGTGTCGACGGACCATCCTCTGCTGGCGCATCTGATTCCGATCAGGCGCTGCAATCTGGCTTGCACTTACTGTAACGAGTTCGATAATTTTTCCAAGCCCGTAGCGATCGAGCAGATGTTGAGACGGGTCGATCAACTGGGCGATCTCGGCACTTCGGTGATCACGATCAGCGGCGGCGAACCGATGCTGCATCCGCAACTGGACGAGATCATTCACCACATGCGGCAGCGCAGGATCGTGTCCGGGCTGATCACCAACGGTTATCTGCTGACTGCGGAGCGCATCCAGCGGCTGAACCGCTCGGGCCTGGAGTGGCTGCAGATTTCGATCGATAACGTAGATCCGGACGAAGTTTCGAAGAAAAGTCTGAAGGTGCTCGACCGGAAACTGCAATTGCTGGCCGAGCACGCGGATTTCCACGTGAATATCAATTCGGTGGTGGGGGGCGGCGTGAGCCAACCGCAGGACGCGCTCACCATCGGCAAGCGGGCGCTGGAGCTGGGGTTCAGCTCGACCGTCGGAATCATTCACGACGGCTCGGGGCAGGTGCAGCCTTTGAACGACGAAGAACGGCGCGTGTACCACGAAATGAAGGGACTGGAGAAACGCAGCTTCACGCGCGTGAATGCGTTTCAGGACAACATCGCGCTGGGGCGCCCGAATCAGTGGCGTTGTCGCGCCGGGGCACGCTACCTCTATATTTGCGAGGACGGGCTGGTACATTACTGCTCGCAGCAGCGCGGGTATCCGGGCATTCCACTGGAAAAATACACGATTGCCGATATACGTCGCGAGTTCAATACGGAGAAGCCGTGCGCGCCGCACTGCACGGTCTCGTGCGTGCATCAGGTATCGGTGCTGGATGCGTGGCGCGCGCCGCAACGGCCGGCAGCAGCGTCCGAGCCTGCGAGCGGACTCGTGCACATCGAGTAGCTGGCAGATTTCAGTAAGAACTTTCCAAAAAAACCTGCGCATGGTCGCAAGTGGAGGGACAGGCATCGCCACGGTCCCGCCGGGCGGGGACGCCCGGCTCTCCACCGGCAACCTAACTAGTAACAATCACAAACTGAGAACTGACGGCTGAGAGCTTCTTTTAGAATGTTGTGGCTACGGAGAAGCGGATGGTCTTTCGTGGTTCTCGGAGAGTGTAGTTGGAGCCCAGGGTCGCGCGCGTGAGGGCATAGGTGTAGTCGCCAGCGCCTTTGTTGACGCACTTTGTATCCCCCGTTACAGGACAGGGGAACATGTCGCGGGTGATCTGCAAGTTCGGCGTTGCGCTACTGTCAAGGCGCAGAGCGTTGTAGGCGTAGTAAATGCGGAAGGGCGCATTGACGACCGGAAGCATGGTCTGCAATTCGATTCCGGTGGACATACGCACCACCCAGTTGGTACCAGGAACCGGACTGAGATTCCGCGGGATGCCGGTAATTTTTTGCCCACCTTGACAAGCGAAAGCCGTATCCAGTGTCGGACAGCCGAACAGAGTGTTCACCAGAGTGTTGTACTGGGTGAAGTTGGTCTGCAACTGCGAGGTTCGAATGATGGGATCGGTGCCGATATCGACAAAGGGCGCGATGGCGACTGGCCCGGCGATGGTGATGCGGTATTCAAAGTTGCCGTGGAGGCTGAAGTCGCCGCCAGGAGTTACCAGTTGCTGGTACGGAACCGGAATGTTATAGCAATTACTCGCGCATGCTCCCGAGGAGGTTGTCAGCACGGGAAACCGTGGGTTGGCGGGAACGAACGATCCATCACCGTTCCGGAGGGGGACGGCCTGGGCGCTGGGCAGATAGGCGATGGGAGAAACGGTGCGAATGTCGAAACCGCGCAGATCGTTTTCGCCACCGAGGTAGGCTCGTTCAAATGGGGGAGCAACGATCCCGCCAAACCCGGTGATAAACGAACCCTGAATGTTGTAACCGATGGCATTGCGGCGTTTTTGAACAGGGAAAAACTGTTTGTACTGGACGATGGGCCGGATGGTGTGAACCGTGCCGCCGAGGCCAGCGAACTCCCCGCCGATGAACAGGCTCTTGCCATGGTGGGGCGCATAGGCCGCATCGAGAGTGTTCATGGTGAAGCTGGGGGTGATCTTGCTGGTGATGATGCCGCTGAGGGCGTTGGGACCGGTGATGCCACGGAAGTTGAGATTCTCGAACAACAGCTTGGAAGCGCTGCTGACGGCGACCAGCGAAGAGCGGTCGAAGGAATAGCTGATGCCCAGGCGCTTGAAGGAACGCCGCAGCGGATAGCTTAAGCTCAGGCTCAAGCCGGTACTGGACTGCGAGTAGTTCTGCAGGTTCTGCAGGTAGGCCGAAGGCAGCTGCAGATTCTGTCCGGTGGCAATGGCATACTGCCGAGCCTGGTCAAAGCTGGTCTTGCGGGTGTAAACGTTGAAACCGGCCTGGATGGGCCGGTCAAATAAGTAAGGCTCGGTAAATCCGAACACCAGGTCGCGCTGGCGGCTGCCCAGGCTGGCCTGTACGGAGAGCGTCTCGCCCAATCCAAGAAAGTTGTTGGTGCTGTAATTGAGGCCAACAAAAGCGCCGGCCAAGCCGCTGACGCCGCCTTGCAGTCCGATGCTGTTCTTCCCTTTTTCCTTGACCTTCAGGGTGAGATCGACGGTGCCAGCCTTTTCGTCGAGGTGGCGCTCGGTAGTGTTGGGATCGTCGGGTTTGAGCTGCTCAAAATAGCCGAGCTGGTTCAGGCGAAGCAGGCTCAGCTCCCAGTAACGGGAGTTGTAGATCTGGCCTTCTTCCAGTGCAACTTCGCGGCGGATGACTTTGTCGCGGGTGGTGGTGTTGCCCGTGAACTCGATGCGGCGCACGTAGAACTGCTTGCCTTCGTCCACGTCGATTTCCATATTCACGGTCTTCTTCTCGTCGTCGAACTTGGTGTCGGGGACGGAAGTGAAGTTAATGTAGCCGGCTTCGCCGTAGGCTTTGCGCAGGTTCTCCAGACCCTTGCCGACTTTTTCGCGGCTAAAAATGTCGCCGTCCTTCATGGGAAAAAGGCTGCGCAGCGCGGCCGCGTTCGGGATCGCCTTGTTGTTCTTGAAGGTGATGGCGCCCAGGTGGTAGCGCTCGCCTTCCTCGATGGGCATGGTGATATCGACGGATTTCCCCAGCCCGGGCTGGAGCCCCGGGACGTGGAACCCGGTGTGTCCGGTATCGTGGATCTCGGTTTTGGGTTCGTCGACCAGCACCTTGAAGTAGCCGCGGTTCTGGAACTCCGCGCGCACGCGTTCGGTATCTTCTTCCAGTTTGGTGGCGTCGTAGGTTTTGGAAAAGATGTTTTCCAGGAAGATGGAGCGCGGAATGCCAATGGGCTTCAGGTTCTTCATGGCAGCCCGCAGCGTGCGGTCATTGATGTGTTTGTTGCCCCGGAAGCGGATACGCCCAACCTTAACCTTGGGCCCCTCGCGGACAACGAAAGTGATGCCGACAGCGGCGGGCGGGATGGGCCGCACTTCGGTGCGGATGGTGGCGAACTGCCGCCCGTGCTCGGCCAGCAATAGTTTTAGGGTAACTTCCGCCTTCTTGATCTTCGTGGGATCGTACTGGTTCTCGACCGCGAGTCCGACCTTGCGTTCCTTGAACTTGTCGAGCACGTCGCTGGTGGAAACCGCGTTTAGGCCGGTGTAGTTGATCTCGCGGATGGTGGGCCGCTCTTTGAGGTAGATGTGGAGGATCCAACCTTTGGCGCTCTGCTCGCGCTCAAAGCGGATGTCCTCAAAATAGCCAGCGTTCCAGAGGGCGTTAAAGTCGCGTTCGATGGCGGCGGTGTCGTAGACGTCGCCGACCTTGGTGAAAATGCGGGCCTTGACCGTGTCCGCTGGGATGCGGCGGTTGCCGTGGACGGTGATGCCCACGATGAGATCCTGCTGGCCGACGACGGGGGCAGCGAGCAGCAGAAGCAGCAGCAACCCGAGCAGCCGATTCCAGACAGAGGCATGGCTCCAACCTCTTGTAGAGAAAGAAGATGGAGACCAGGAAGCCTCGCTCTGCGGGCCCTTGTCGTGGCCGAGTCGCGGGGCACACACAGGAATAGCCTGATGACGGCGATGAATCGCAACTACCTCGAAAAACTAGAGTCTAGGAAAACGCCAATTATACGGTAGAGAGTGAGAACCGTCCAAGTCAGAGACGAAATTCACTGCAAGAGTCACGCCCGAAAAAGTTCTACCTCAATACAGACGGAATAGAACGTCGCCGCGTTGCCCATGTCAGTAAGTTTTTCTGAGGTTAGCACATTGATATTGGTGCCGCCGGGACTAAATCGAGCCCAATCGAGCCGGGCGGCCACTACTCCCGGAGGCACCGAACCGTCGATTCGAGAGCTATCGACTCGGGCCTGGAGAACGATCTGACCGCGGGAGTTGAAGGCGCGAACGCGGTCGCCATCGCGGACGCCGCGAGCCTCAGCATCGGTGGGATGCATCTCAAGATCCCCGATCCCTGGTTCCATCTGGCGGACGGACGGAAGGTTGGCGAATGACGAGTTAAGATGGTTGTCCGGCTTGCGGGCAAGAAGTTCGAGCGGGAAGCCGGCGGCTTTCGATCCGTGGCGGGATTCTTCTGGGGGAGTGAAGGCAACGACTGGATCGAGCCCCTGACGCTTCAGAGTTTCGCTGTAAAACTCCGCTTTACCGCTAGGCGTGGGAAAGTTGCCCTGGGCGAAGGGGAGGAAGGGTGCTGTATCCGCGGCCGCGTTTCCATCCTTCTCGATATTCTGGTTATTGAAATTCAGCCGGATGCGGTGCTCGCGTTCCAACCGATCGCGGGTAATTCCTTTGAGCCACGGATTGGGCGACTGCAAGGCGCGGTCGATCATGGAATCGACCGTTTCGCGGAAACAGTCGTCTTCAAACCCCATACGCTCCGCGAGCGCCCGGAACATCTCCACGTTAGACCGGCATTCGCCGACCGCATCCATGGCCTGATTGGAGACCTGGAGGTAGTAGTGGCCGTAAGCGGCCTGCAAATCTTTGTGCTCGAAAAAAGTTGTAGCGGGCAGCACGATGTCGGCGTAATCGGTAGTGTCGGTGAAGAACTGCTCGTGGACGACGGTGAAAAGGTCAGGGCGCTTTAATCCGCGGACGACTTCGTTGTGGTCGGGGCAGACCGCAGCGGGATTCGAGTTGTAGACGAACAGCGCCTGGATGGCGGGCGCGGTCAGTGAGTTCAGCGCGCTGCCAAGTCGCACCATGTTGACGATGCGGGCGGGGCGTCCCAGGGCTTTCTGCATCAACTCGGGCATTTCGAGCGCTGCGCGATTCAAACCGAAAGAACCGCTGACTGAGAGCTGGAGCCCACCGCCACATTCTTTCCATGATCCGATCAAGCAGGGTAGCATGGTGACCGCACGCATCGACATGCCGCCGCGATCGGAGCGCTGGATGCCGTAATTGACGCGGATCACGGACGGCCGCTGGGTGGCGTACTCGCGCGCCAGCTTGCGAATGTCGTCGGCGGATATGCCGGTCCAGTGCGCGACTTTTTCCGGCGGATACTGTTGCGCGCGAGCCTTCAGATCTTCAAACCCCACGGTATAGCGCGAGACGTAATCGGCGTCGAAAAGATTTTCGTCGATGATGACGTGCATCAGTCCGAGCGCGAGAGCGGCATCGGTGCCAGGATTGATCGGCAGGTGCCAGTCGGCCAACTTCGCCGTGCGGGTGCGATACGGATCGATGACCACCAGCTTCGCGCCTTTGTGGCGAGCTTCTTCGATGAAGGGCCAGAGATGAACGTTGTTGCCATGAATATTCGAGCCCCAGGCGATGATGTAGCGGGAATGCGCAAACTGTTCCGGCTCGGTGCCAAGCTTGATGCCAATCACCGATTTCAGGCCTTCTTCGCCAGCGCTGGAGCAGATGGTGCGCTCGAGTTGCGAAGCGCCGAGGCGGTGGAAGAAACGGCGGTCCATGGAAGCGCCGTTGAGCGCACCGAGCGTGCCTCCATAGGAGTAGGGCAGGATGGATTCGGGGCCGTATTCGGCAACGATCCGGCGGAAGCGATGGGTAATTTCGTCGAGAGCCTCGTCCCAGGAAATGCGTTCAAACGAGGCTTCACTCGGCCCTTTCGCCTTTACCCGTCGCATGGGATACAACACGCGATCCGGCGAGTACACGCGGTCCAGATACTTGGCGACTTTTGCGCAAAGGAATCCGTCGGTAACGGGGTGCTCGGGATCGCCCTGAATTTTGGTGGCGCGGCCATCTTCGATGGTGATCAGGACGCCGCAGGCATCAGGGCAGTCGTGCGGGCAGGCAGCGTGGACAACGCGCTTCATGCACGAATTATAGGGATAATTTCACCAGCGGGCCACAGAGACACAGAGAAAAATTCACAACCCTTCGCGCAAAATAAAGAGGCGGCCAGTTTCGGCCGCCCCGTGTCAGGCGTAACTTCAAAGCTGCAGGCTATTGTCCAGTCGGCAGTACCCGCACCCGGCCCGCCACCACAACCGGCTTGCCGTTGGCGGGATTCTTGAAGACCAGCCCTCGCGAAATCAGGTTCGGCGTGCCGGCTTGCTGCAATCCGGCTAGACCGTTGATGTTCACGAAGAAAGTCTTGTCGCCCGTCAGCACCGTGAAGGGCCCGCCCGCCGCGTAGCTCATGAGGGCATCGTTTTGCATCTGGAAATAGCCCTGATTGCTGCCGGTACCTCCGGTAATGTTGACGCTGTTCTGAACCAGCGCACCGACGACGCCCTGGCGCCGCAACGAAACCATCTGCGGAGTGAATACGCCACCGGCAGTGGATCCCCCGATGAAGATGCGCTGCCCGACCACCAATGACGAATCGTTGAACACCTGCTGCGTCAGCAGATTGTCGAAGAAGCAGACGTCATAGGTGGAGACGGCGCTCAAGTCGATGGTCTGTACCGTATCCACCGGAATGATTCCCGACGTTCCAAGTTCTTCACCGACCCACATGGTCACGGTCTGCACCGGGCCCGAGGCCGGATTCACGGCAAGAACGCGGCCCGAGATGAAGGCTTGGCTCGTGCCGATCAATTCCACGCCTCTGGCCAGAATGCTGCCGTCCGCCTGCATCCTCCCGATCACCGAAACGATGCCGTTCACGACCAGAGTGCTTAGACTGTTGCTGCCGTTGTAGAGCGTGCTGGAGTTTACGTCGATGGTTTTCTGGAAGGCGTAGGGACCCTGCATCACGAATGAGTTTGCACTGGTGTTTACAGAAACGATGTTGCCGGTGAATTCGGTGATCTCGCCCAGGTCCTCCGAAGCGGAGACAGCCTGCACCGTAACCACGGGGTTGATGGCGCCCGTCATCTGACCGCTGTTATCGACGGCCAGCGAATCCCGCAAGTTGAAATCAATGTGCAAACCGGCGAGGCCGTTGCTTCCCACTACGAGTGATTTGCCCGGCGGAAACGGAATCGTCACAGTGGCCTGGCTCAAAGTGCCCGTCAACGTGTTCACCGAGGGCGGATTGGTGCTGAGGTCGATGTAATCAATCACGGGCGCTGGACTGGCGTTTTCAAACGTGAACGTCACGCTGTTGTAGGTGCCCGCCGGCGTCGCGTTAAACCCCAGCAGGGAACGTAGTCCCACGAGCCGGCCGAAGTCGACCGCGGTAGGCGTGGAGAGTAGCGGCACGCTAGTCGAACTATTGTTGAGGGTGATGCTGTTGATGGTGATATTGAATGCCACCACCGACGATACGGGAGCGTCTTCACCAGTGACAAATACGGCGCCCGGCTGATTGCCGGTCTGAGTGCCACTGGTCCCGCTTCCACCGCACGCCATCAGCAAGAACAGCGGGGCAAGTAACATCAGAAGTGTCGCAAAGCGTTTCATGACAAAGACTCCGGGGTACCGGCGATTGTTGGAAAAACCAGATTTCTGCTCAGTACAAAAGCAAGAACCCGGAACTCCGCGCAGAGTTGCAGGATTCTTTGGTAACCATTACCAATGGGAATCCGGCTCTGGACGCTGGTTTTGGAGGAATCGTCCTTTATCTAAGGTCAAATCGCGGGGAATGCGGGGTGGCGGTACGTGCCGGAGAAAAAGTAGCGCATCTCAGCAGGGAGGCACAGTTCCCGGAAGGCCAGCACAACACCTCAAGTCCGGCAAGCGGAGAGGAGTGCCCGCTCCGCACGAACACTACTTAAACTCCAACACGTCCTTTTCCTTGGCCTTGCTCATCTCTTCCATCTTCTTAATCTCGTCGTCGGTAAGCTTCTGGATTTCGTCGAGCGCGCGCTTCTCGTCGTCCTCGGCAATATTCTTGTCTTTCAACGTCTTCTTGATGGCGTCGTTGCCGTCGCGACGGATGTTGCGGACCGCGGTGCGATGCTCTTCGAGAATCCGATGGAGGTGCTTCACCATCTCTTTGCGGCGCTCTTCGGTGAGGGCGGGCACGGGCACGCGCACAAGTTTGCCGTCATTCATCGGGTTGAGGCCAAGGTCGGCGCCGCGAATGGCTTTCTCGATCACGGCAAGCTGTGACGCATCGAATGGCTGAACCGTGATCATTTGGGGCTCGGGCGCGTGGATCTGCGCGATCTGGTTGAGCGGCATCTGCGACCCGTAGTAGTCGACCGAAACCGTGTCGAGCATGTGAACGTTCGCTCGCCCGGTGCGCGTGGCGGCCATTTCGCGGCGAAAGTCTTCCACCGCTTTCTCCATGCGCATTTTCAGTGTTGCGTAAACTTCCTTCAGAGCAGGATGGGCCATCTGCCGCAGCTCCCAAACATAGCGATATAGAACCGTGAATTATAAACCGCCGCGCCCCTGTGCGTTGAAAATCCACCCCGGAGACACGGAGAAAATCTCTTTTTGGAGTTCTGTCCCGCCGGATTCTTCGGGCCCTCCAGTGGAGCAAACTTGGCTTGGACTTGCAATCGGTGTTCATACCCCTGAAGCACTCGCAAGAAGTTGCTTTTCTCCGCGCCGCTGTGTCTGTGTGGCAGGGCTCAGGTGTCAGGCGCTGACCAGCGAGCCGATTTTTTCGCCGAGCACCACGCGGCGGATATTGCCATGCTGGTTCAGACTGAAAACGATAATGGGCAGATTGTTGTCCTTGCACAGCGAGATGGCGGTCGAATCCATCACCTTGAGGCCCAACTTCAGAACGTCCATGTAGGTAAGCTGCGTAAATTTCTTGGCATCCTTCACCTTCATCGGGTCGGCGTCGTAGATGCCGTCGACTTTGGTGGCTTTGAGGATAACGTCGGCTTTGATTTCCATGGCGCGCAGTGAAGCGGCGGTGTCGGTCGAAAAATACGGGTTGCCGGTGCCGCCGGCGAAGATGACGACGCGTCCCTTTTCCAGATGCCGGATGGCACGGCGCCGGATGAAGGGCTCGGCGACCTGGTTCATCTCAATCGCTGTCTGAACGCGGGTGAAGACGTTCTGTTTCTCGAGAGCGTCCTGCAAGGCGAGCGCGTTGATAACGGTGGCCAGCATTCCCATGTGATCGGCGGAGACGCGATCCATGTCCCTGGCTTGGTCGGCAACACCGCGAAAGAAATTCCCCCCGCCTACGACGATTGCCATCTGGATGCCGAGACTGTGTACATTGGCAAGTTCAGCCGCGACTTCATGAATGCGTTTGGTATCAACGCCGAAGCCTTGTGTAGCGGCAAGAGCTTCGCCGGAGATTTTCAGTAAGATGCGCTTGAATACAGGTGCAGACATGGCAGGGCGGGTCCTTCACTTCGCACAGAATGACGAGCTACGACGACTAGCACGAGTGACTAGCCACGCGGGGAGAAGCATAAACCAAACGGGCGCCGCAGCGCCCTTGAATTATTCGACTGCTATTTGGCAACCGGCGCTGAGGCCTCGCCGCCCTCGTCCGGCTGGCTGTCCGGATTGGTGCTGACGAAGGCCACGGTAGCGGTGACGTCGCCGACTTTGAAGCGGGCGAAGCGGCGAACCGCGATGTTCTCGCCGAGCTTGCCCACCTTGGCGGCGATAAGCTGCGAGATGCTGATCGTCTGGTCCTTGATAAAGGGCTGTTCGAGCAGGCAGACCTCTTCGTAGAATTTTTCCATCTTGCCGGCCACAATTTTTTCGACCACGGGAGCGGGCTTGCCAGTAGCTGCGGCCTGCGCCCGGTAAATATCTTTCTCGCGCTCGAAGGCGTCCGCCGAGACGTCTTGTTTGCGGACGAACTTCGGATCGCTCGCCGCAATGTGCATGGCGATGTCGTGGACCAGTTCTTTGAAGTCTTCGGTGCGCGCCACGAAATCGCTTTCGCAATTGATCTCGACCAGCACGCCAATCTTGCCCCCGGCGTGAATGTAGTGAGCCACTGAGCCTTCGCTGGTCACGCGTGCCGCCTTCTTGGCAGCCACGGACACTCCCTTTTTGCGCAACAGCACGATCGCTTGTTCCAGATCGCCTTTCGCTTCGGTCAGGGCGTGCTTGCAGTCCATCATGGGCGCGCCGGTTTTATCGCGGAGATCTTTAACCTGGGCAGCAGAAATGTTTGGCATAGTGGTGCTCATGAGTACCTCGGTTTCAAAGTTTCAAGGTTTCAGAGTTTCAAGGAAAGTCGGAGGGCCAATCAGAGGACCAATCAAGGTTGCAACCCTAAAGCTTTGCAACCTTGAAACCTGCGTTTTGGCTAGAACCGGCGCGTCTCGGCCTGGAGCTCGTCGACGTCTTCGGTGGCGGCTGAGGGACGCTTGCGCGTGCCCTTGCCCAACACGTCTTCCATGCGAATCTCTTCGCCTTCCGGTGCAGGTGCGGCAACAACAGCCTCGCCTTCGACCGGGACCGCGACCGCGACTTCGGCAACCACGATTTCAGGGTCCGGCACTGCAACCACTGGTTCGGGCTCTGCCACCGCCTGAATGTCCGCCATCTGCTTGTCGTCCCTGGCGTGAACGCCTTCGGCAATCGACTCCGAGATCTTCGAAGTGAACAGCCGGATCGCTCGAAGGGCGTCGTCGTTGCCCGGTATGACGTAATCCACTTCGCTCGGGTCGCAGTTCGTGTCTACCACGGCGACCACGGGGATGCCCAGCTTGCGCGACTCGCGCACCGCGATCTGCTCTTTATTCGAATCGATGACAAAGATCGCATCCGGCAACCGCGTCATGTTCTTGATGCCAGCGAGATTGGCCTGCAAGTGCTTGCGCTCGCGCTCGAGCTTGATTACTTCCTTCTTCGGAAGCAGGTCGTAACGGCCATCCGTGGCCATTTCGTCGAGTTCCTTTAGCCGCTTCACGGATTTTTGCACGGTGATCCAATTGGTCAGCAGGCCACCCAGCCAGCGCTGGTTGACGTAGTACATGGAGCAGCGCTGCGCCTCTTCGGCAATTGCGTCCTGTGCCTGACGCTTGGTGCCCACGAAGAGGATGATTCTGCCGTCAGCGGCCAGGTCCTGCACGAATTTCGACGCTTCCTTGAACATCTTCAGCGTCTTCTGCAGATCGATTATGTAGATACCATTGCGCTCACCAAAGATATATTCCTTCATCTTTGGGTTCCACCGCTTGGTCTGGTGCCCGAAGTGGACGCCCGCTTCGAGCAACTCCTTCATCGTAATATTTGCCAATTAACCTCCTCATTCGGTCTGCATCCGGACACGAACAGGCTCCGGATTGCCATTCCCGTCCACCCCGCCTCGGGGAGGTGGGGGGATGAATTTAACACCTAAAACCAGTCGTTTGCCGACTATCTCTTGGAGAACTGGAAGCGCTTGCGCGCACCCTTCTGTCCATACTTCTTGCGCTCTTTGGCGCGGGGGTCACGAGTCACCAACCCCTCGGCCTTGAGCTTCTTGCGAAATTCCGCATTGAACACCATGAGGGCACGCGTAATGCCCAGGCGTACCGCATCGGCCTGTCCGGCAACTCCGCCGCCGCACACGTTCGCCAGCACGTTGAAACTGGCTGCTGTGTCGGTCGAGACCAGCGGCAGCTTCGCGCTGATGCGCTGTGAGGGCGTCACAAAGTATTCATCGAACGCTTTGCCGTTAACCTTGAACTCGCCGCTGCCAGGACGAAGAAAAACACGCGCGATCGCCGTCTTGCGGCGTCCGGTTCCGTAGTATTGCACCAGTTCTGTCATGGTTAGCTTCGAGCCGCGAGCTTCGAACTTCGGCACCCATGTGCTCGAAGAATGAAACGTCTGGCTTAATCGACCTTTCTGAAACAATCTAAAATCCGTGTTACTCGCAATCGGCGGCTACTTTACGCAAACACCTTCGCCACCGGCTTCTGTGCCTCATGCGGGTGCTTGTCGCCGCGGTACACCTTCAGCTTCGTAAACATCTGCTTGCCCAGTTTGTTCTTGGGAAGCATGCGCGACACGGCATCTTCAATGATCAGCTCCGGCTTGCGCACCAGGCGCTTCTTCATTTCCTCGGAGCGAATTCCACCGGGATATCCCGTGTAATGGTGATACATTTTCTGATCCGTCTTCATGCCGGTGATCTTGATCTTCTCGGCATTGATGACGACCACGTGGTCGCCAGTGTCGATAAACGGCGTGTACTGCGGATTTTCTTTGCCGATCAGAATACGAGCTACGCGCGAGGCAAGGCGGCCAAGCACTAATCCGCTCGCATCCACCACAAACCACTTGCGCACAATATCCCCTTCTTTGGGGAAATAAGTTGACATCGGAAATCTCCCGGAAAACTAAAGAACGCTGTAACGACGAAGACCGCTGAGTGCCCTGATTTAATGATCTATCCACGCAGAACGCGCGCTAGGTGTTCAGGCGGGCAGCCGCAGGACTTCCACTTCACTTCCAAAGATATCTAGAATATCCCAGCATCAACTAGCTTGTCAACGAACAGGTTCAAAGCGAACTGGGTACCGGAAGCGCCGCGCACCCAGCGACGGAACGCGATCAACACAGGGAGCACGGAGAGCCACTGCGAAGCCGGTTTCCCCTGTGGTCCTGTGTGCTCCCTGTGGTGAAGAACTTGACTTACTTCCCGCCGACCGACTGCAAACACCGCCCGTAGAGTTCCAGCAGATGGCCGGCATATTCCTCCGGCTTGGCGGCAGCACCAGTACCCTGGAAGCCGACTCCAACCCCAGTGGTCTTGCCGTAGCCAGTGGTCATGGCGATAAATTTCATCAGGTCAAGCGCAATGTCTTCGTTGCGGCGGGAACCCATGGGAAGAGCGGGCATTTCCATGATGAAAACTCCTCTTGAAGGGTGCAATCCGCCGGGTTTCCCGGCCCTGCCGCGATCATAGCAGAACCCTCACGAATAGAACCGGTTGGGCAAGATCGCTCCGACGTGGCCTGGATTTAAATCGCGACGGCAAGAGTTCGATATATAAGGTTACAAAAAAAAAGCATCCTGAGAAGACTCGGGATGCCCGGTTGCTATTCGCATCCAACCTTTTGCAAAGCTGCGCCTCTACTCACCTGGAGGCTTCTGCTGTTCCCGTTTCTGCCGTTCCTCTTCCTGCTTTTTTTGCTCGGGCGTCTGCGGTTTCGGCTGCTGGCGCTGAGGTGGGGGTGTCGGCCTAGTCTCCGCCGGAGGCGTGCGCTGCTGCGGGCGCTCACTCGGTGAAGGGGGCGCTGTCCGTGGAGCGGGCTGGTTCCGGTTCGGCTCGGGACGAGTGGGTTCGGGTCGATTGTTAGGCTGTGCCGCAGGCGGGCGGTCATTGCGCGCCGGTGGTTCAGTTGGACGATTCGTCTGGGGACGAGCCGGCTCAGGCTGGTTGTTTGGCTGATTTGTGTCGGGACGACTGTTCGGCTGCGCTGACGGCGAACGATCTGACGGCGAGCGATCGTTCTTTACCGGTGGCTGGGCTGGAGGGTTCGCCTCAGGGCGATTGTTCGGCTGATTCGGCCGGTTATTCGTTGGCGCTGTCGGCGGACGATTCATCTCCGGGCGGTTGTTTGGCTGATTTGTGTCGGGACGACCGTTCGGCTGCGCTGACGGCGAACGATCTGACGGCGAGCGATCGTTCTTTGCCGGTGGCTGGGCTGGAGGGTTCGCCTCAGGGCGATTGTTCGGCTGTGACGGCGTCGGCTGATTCGGCTGTGACGGATTCACAGCGCGCGGGCCCTGGTTTGGAGCCTGCTGATTAGCCGGACGGTTCGACGGCTGGTTGGTGGGCGGCACGGAGGCGGGCTGTCCCGGTCGGCCAGTATTCGGCTGGTTGCCAGGCTGGCCTACATTCGCTGTCGCCGGTTTGCCGGGAGGCGCCTGCTTGACCATCGGGTGCGCGGCCTCGTTGGCCGCTGGACGCAAGTTTCGCACTTCGCTTCTTGCCAACGGTTGACCGGGATGCGCTTCCAGGGCCTGCTGCTGTTTTGCGAACGGCACCGGCGGAGGAGGTGGCGTCCGCTTGGCGATCACCTGCCGGTTCATCACAGCGGGCGGCGGCGCGCTCACACGATTCGCAGTCGCAAACTTCGCTCCCAGAACGCTTTCCCGTGTGGGAGCCACCGCAACCCTCGCGCTCACCGACGCACCGGCAATCTGCTGCGCGTTCATGGCAACCGCCGCCCGGCCCACGGGCTGCGCACCCGCGAAGGCGCGTTGCGGAACCGCAGTCACCGCACCCCGCACATTCCGGTTCACGTAAGTCACATTCGTGATGTTCGTGGTTTTGTTGATGATGGTGGTGTTGTACACATTCGTGATCGTGGTGTTATTGACCGTCGTATTGCTGATGTTCACCCGATTCACGTACTCCCGGCTGACGTGGTACGACGGCACATAAACTTCTCGCGGACCCAGCGGAAACCATCCCACATTGCCGCCGAAGCCAACTCCGCCGCCAATAAAGACCACCAGCGCCGGCGCATACACTGCCCGCACTGCGACCGGCCCGGCCACCCAACCCCAGCGCCCGCCGACCGTCACCCAGCGTCCGTAGTGAAACGGCGCGTATCCCCATGCGGAATCATCGACCCACGTATATCCCCACGGAGGAATCCAGTCCCAGTGGCCCTCGTTATAAGGCGCCCAGCCTACAGCAACACGGTTCGGGAACCACACGTGTCCGTAGTTCGAATCGTCGCGCCAGTCGCCGTTGTCATCCAAGTCCTCGTACCCGACGACATCGTGGGATAGATATTGCGCCGAGCGCGAGTTATCGTGGCGGTGATCGCGACTATAAGCCCAGTTATCAAATTGGTCGGGTCCGCCGATGTCAATTACCTCGGCGTTGAGCGAGTCCGTCCCGCTGAAAGTGCCTCTTTGTCCGGCGTGCAGCGTATAGGTCTGGCCGTTGCCGGTCGCCTCGCCTCCGCCCTCGCGTATGCTGACGACCGAGTAGGTGCCATCTTCACTGGCTTCTACCCGATAGCTTCCCGGCTGGGAAACCGAAAACGCGAGGTTCGGCGTATCGATCTCGAAGACATCGTCCCGTTCCAGCCGGCGCACGCGAACGTTGACCGAACCCGACGTAAGTTGGATCTGAACTGTATTGTCATCCAGATTCAGGAAAGAGAAGCCGGTAGTGGCATTCAAGCGAATCACGGCTGATCCCAGTTGCAGTTCGGCCCGCGAGTCATTGTCCGCCCAGAGCTTGTCGCCCGTCGTCATAGGCCGATTCGAGACGGCTTGCACCCAATCCGTTTCGCCAGCCGGCTGGAATGACACCGAGCCCTCCATATAGCCGATTCGCGCCACTCGGCTGGGTGGATCGTCCCGTTGATCCTGCTGATTTTGATCTTGAGCGGTCACTCGTGTTGGTAGAACCACAGTCGAGAGCGCCAATCCAAGCACAGCGCTCCACCAGCCAAGCTTCTTAACTATTTTTGTCATATAAATATTTGTCTCCAAATTTTCTGTCGCGAACCCGAAAGTTCGCGGGATTCCGTCACTCTTCGATGCTGAAAATGGCAGCCGTAACCAGTGTTTCTCGAAGCGTTCCTGACGGGGACCTACGAGTCCGCGGTGCAAGTACGGTTCGTATCAGGGCATCGCTTCAGCGATGCCGAAAATGCTGCGCTGAAGACGCCTTCAGGCGCTGCGGCCAGAGATTGGAGTTTCACTGCGGGCTCCTTAAGGACGAAGAAGCGACATGCCCGGTAAATTATATACGAATGTCCAAGGATAACAGGTCGATCCAGGGAAAAGTTGAGCAAAATCGCTCAGATGCGGTGAGCGCGGAAGGGGTTGATTTCACCCGTTGATTTCTGCCTGCGAAAAACAGCAACTACGCTCAAACAGGCTTCCGTATGCGATCAGTTTTACCCCACCTCCACCAGCCCATAACTGAGCGCCCAGCGCGAACGCATTTCTTTGAGGGCTCGATCCATCTCTGCTTTTGATATTTCGGGATTCGGCCCGGAGATCACAAACGCGGCCTCGCGTTTGGCGGCTTCCAGCAGTTGGCGATCGCGGATGATGTTGGCCACGCGGAAGCTCGGGATGCCCGCCTGCTTGGTCCCGAAAAATTCACCGGGGCCGCGCAGTTCGAGATCAAGTTCCGCGATCTGGAAACCATCGTTGGAGCGCACCATCGCGTCGAGACGGCGTTCACCCTCTTCGGAAACTTTCCCACCGCGCATGAGCACACAGTAGGATTTCGCCGCGCCGCGGCCGATGCGACCGCGGAGCTGGTGGAGCTGCGCTAATCCGAAGCGGTCGGCGTGCTCGATCACCATGACGGTCGCGTTGGGAACGTCGACGCCGACTTCGATGACCGTCGTAGCGACAAGAATTTCGATCTTGCCCTGCTGAAATTCGCGCATGACATGCTCTTTTTCGCCGGCATCAAGACGGCCATGCAGCAAGCCGACATGAAGGTTGGGGAAAATCTTTTCCCGCAACTGCCGGTGCATCTGCTCGGCGGCCTTCAGTTCGCGCTCTTCGTTTTCCTCGATCACCGGATAAACGACGTAGGCTTGATGTCCGGCGCCAATCTGCTTGCGGACGAAGTCCCAGACTTCGGGCGCGCGCTCGTCGGGCAGGGAGCGGGTGACAACCGGCGTGCGTCCCGGCGGAAGTTCGTCGAGCACCGAGAGGTCGAGATCGCCGTAGAGTGTGAGGGCAAGGGTGCGCGGGATGGGGGTGGCGGTCATGACTAGAACGTCGGGCTCTGGAACTTTGCTTTCGGGGTGGCGTTGGGCGTCCGCGCGCGTCTGGACGCTGCGTTCCTCGGGCCGGGCGGGGACGCCCGGCGCTCCACGATCCTCCGTTTTTTTCATGAGCTTGAGGCGTTGCATGACTCCGAAGCGATGTTGCTCATCCACTACGACGAGGCCGAGATTTTCGAATTCGACGCCATCCTGAATCAGCGCGTGCGTCCCGATGACAAGTTGCGCGCTGCCTTGCTTGATGTGGCGGCGCACGTTGCGTTTGCGATCCTGTTCGAGTGAGCCGGTGAGGAGCACGATGCGGTATCCGGCTCGTTCGAGAATCTGGCGGGCGGAAAAATAATGTTGCTGCGCCAGAATTTCAGTCGGCGCCATCAACGCGACCTGGTAGCCGTTTTCAATGGCAATGATCGCGGCCTGGAAGGCCACAATGGTTTTGCCCGATCCCACGTCGCCCTGCAGCAGCCGACGCATGGGGCAAGGCGTCTGCATGTCGGTGGCAATTTCTTTCAGCACTCGCTTCTGCGCAGCCGTTGGATGAAACGGGAGTATCTTCTTAATCGTCTCGCGAACGCCCTTGTTCAGCTGGAACGCGATTCCGGGTTGCGCCTTCTGCTCTTGGCGCTTCAGTTCCAGCCCCAGTTGGATGAAAAACAGTTCGTCGAAGATCATTCTTATGTGTGCCGGCGTGCGCGACGATTGCAGATCGGTAAAGCTTTCACCGGCATCCGGCCAGTGAACTTTCGATAACGCCTCGGGCAGAGACACGAGGCTGAGATGGGCGCGCACCGCAGCCGGAATTGGATCGGGAAGCTCGGGATTCAAATTGTCGAGCGTCCATCGGATAATGCGCCGGAACCAGCGCGGCGTGAGCTTGCCCTGGCCAGTCGATTCATAGATTGGAACAATCCTTCCAATCTCCAGCGAGGCCGCTGCTTTTTTTTCGGCCTCGTCGGCGCCGCCCTCTTCGTTGATGTCGCCGAGAATCTCGAATTGCGGCTGCATGATCTGCAGGTGGCCGTCGCGATCCTCTTCGACCTTGCCATAGAGGGCGACCATCTGTCCGGCCTGGAAACGGTCCTGAAGATACGCAGCGTTGAACCACAGGCACTTCAACTTTGTGCGCCCCTGTCCGACTGTGAGTTGAAAGATGGGCATGCGGCTTGTGCGAAACACTTCCGAGTTGCGGACTTCAGCTATCACCGTCGCCATTTCTCCGGCGCGCAGTTCGGCCACTGAACGCGGGTTCAGACGGTCTTCATAGCGGAAGGGCAGGTAGTGCAGCAGGTCGTCGACGGTCGCAAGGCCCTTGGCGCCAAGCACCTCGGCGAGGCGCGGGCCAATGCCTTTCACAAACTGCACTGGAGTGGAAGGTTCCAGCATGGTAAGCGATGTTAGCAGGCGCGCTGGAACGACGGGCGTCCTCGCCCGTCCACCGCGCGCCTTGCCCACTGCCGCTTACCTATCAATTAAACTCATTTCGTCATGTTTAAACGTATTTTGCCTGCGCCCCTCCCATGCTGAAGCCGCGCGAAACGATTGCCGGACTCCGCCCTTACCACTCGCCGATCGTGAGCCGCGCCGGACTGAGTCTCGATCTCAATGAGAGCATGGCTGGATGTTCGCCACGCGTGCTGGCAAGGCTGCGCTCGCTTTCGGCAGACGAACTGTCGCTGTACCCCGAGCGCGAGGTGGGCGAGCGGCTAGTCGCGAGTTTTTTGCACCTGGGGCCCGAACAAGTGTTGCTGACCAACGGAATGGATGAGGCGTTGTCGCTGCTTTTCAACGCTTACCTCGGACCCGGCGACGAACTGCTGTTTGCCGACCCGACTTTCGTGATGTATCCCATGCTGGGCGCAGCGCAGGGTGCGCAAGTGGTTCGCGTGCAGTCATGCGAAGACTTGACGCTTCCTGTCGCCGATTTGCTGGCACGAATTTCGCCGCGCACCCGCCTGATCGCCATCGCGAACCCCAACAATCCCACTGGCCTTGCAGCTTCGCGCGTCAACTTACTCAAGATCGTGGAAGCAGCGCCCGACGTGGCAGTGCTGGTGGACGAAGCTTACTTCGAGTTTTGCGGCGCGGCACTGACCTGCAGGACAATGATCTTGGACCTGGCGCGCCACCCGAACCTCTTCGTCGGGCGCACGTTTTCGAAAGCCTACGGACTTGCCGGCCTGCGCCTCGGAGTGCTGGCCGGCGCCGCCGAGCAGATCGACTACCTGCGGCGGCTCAGCTTGCCATTCAACGTGAATTCCGTGGCGCTGGCGTGTCTCGAAGAAGCGCTGGCTGACCGATCATTCGTAAGTGAGCACATCGCGCAGGTGAAGCGGGAACGCAAACGTCTGGAGCGACTATGCAACGAACTGGGCCTGCGCTTCTGGCCAAGTCAGACGAATTTCGTTTTGGTGCGAGTCGGGGCGCAAGCAAAGACATTTGTGGAGGCGATGCAGCAGCGCGGCATTCTGGTACGCGATGCGTCGGCCAACCCAGGGTGCAACGGATGCGTTCGGATTACCGTCGGGACGCCGAGACAAATGGATGGAGTACTGCAGGCAATTCGCGAGGCGGTCGCGGAAACTTCGTAAGATTTCGATCAGGCCCTCGCTTGAGGGGCAACAGTTCGAGACAACGGTTCGAAGAGATCAAGGTCAAAAGCAGCGGACAGGAGTGTCCGCTCTACACAACGGAAAGAAACGAGGGGTACAGCCGCAGTCCCGAATCAGGCAATATATCCGCATGACCACGATCCTGCTCCTGACCCTGTCCAACATCTTCATGACCTTCGCCTGGTATGGCCATCTGAAGTACCGGCACGTGCCGCTGTTCAAGGTGATCGTCATCAGTTGGCTGATCGCCTTCGCGGAATACTGTTTTCAGGTACCCGCGAACCGCATCGGCTCCTACGAGTTCACGACAGCGCAGTTGAAGACCATCCAGGAGGTCATCACTTTGACGGTGTTTTCGATCTTCTCGGTCTGGTATCTCAAAGAACCGCTGAAGTGGAACTACTTTGTGGGCTTTGCCATGATGATCGGCGCCGTCGCGGTCATTTTCAAGAAGTGGTGAGGCCAGGCAAACTGGCGGGGGCAGTGGGTCAATTTACGAAACCGTTAACCACGAAGGAAACGCCCGAGACCAAAAGCCTTCGTGATACTTCGTGTCCTGGTGGTTCAGGGTTTTGTGGGTTGCATCATGAAAGTGACCAATTACCCAGCGAGAGGGTGATGCACTGCCGATACGGTTTCCCGTATCATAAGGGAGTTTTCTGAAATGCGCGCGGCGTACGTTACAAGCTAAGAGCTAAAAGCCAAAGGCCGACCTTCATGCTGATCTTCCGCAAGCCACTGCCCAACGTGGAGCATCCCGAAATGCCAGCCGATGTCGTCATCGTCGGCGGCGGACCCGCGGGCATGGCCTGCGCGCTGCGGCTTTCGCAGTTGATCGACGAGCACAACGCGCGCCATCCCGAATCTCCGCTCAGCAAAGAAAATATCTATGTGCTCGAAAAGGCGCGGGAGGCCGGACAGCATTGTCTTTCCGGCGCGCTCCTCGATCCGCGCTCCATGAAAGAACTTTTGCCGGGATTTGAAAGCGAAGCCCCGCTCGACGCCGTGGTTCACAAAGAAGCCGTCCACTTTCTCACGCGCACGGGGCATTACAAGCTTCCCATCACACCTCCGCCGCTGCAGGATCACGGCAACTACGTCATCTCGATCAACCGCTTCGTGAAGTGGATGGCGGGCAAAGTGGAAGCAGCAGGCATCACAATTTTCACAGGCTTCGCCGGATCGGAACTGCTCTACGACGGCGATCGAGTTACGGGCGTGCGCACCGACGACAAGGGCGTCGACAAACAGAACCGGCAGAAATCGAATTTCGAGCCGGGCTACGACGTGAAGGCGAAAGTAGTTGTGCTCGCCGAAGGCACCCGCGGATCGCTCACCAAGCAGCTCATCCAGAAGTTCGACCTGATGAAAGACCGCAACCCGCAGACCTACGGCGTGGGCGTGAAAGAGTTATGGGAAGTGCCGTCTGGCCGCATCCAGGCGGGCGAAGTCATCTACACGATGGGTTATCCGCTGACCACGAAAGAATACGGCGGCGCGTTCATCTATGGTTCGGAAGACAAGGACTCGAAAGCAAACATCGTATCGCTCGGCTTCGTTACGGGACTCGACTACCACGACCCGCGCCTGGACCCGCAGCATGTGCTGCAGGCGTTGAAGCAGCATCCTTTTATTGCGGACCTGCTCACCGGCGGCAAGATGATGCGCTACGGCGCCAAATCGCTTCCCTATGGCGGATGGTGGTCGCTGCCGCCGCTCGGCGGAAACGGATGGATGATCATCGGCGACTCGGCCGGCTTCCTGAATTCCGCGCGCCTGAAAGGAATTCATCTTGCGATCAAGAGCGGAATGCTGGCGGCGGAAACAGCGTTCGAAGCGCTGGTGAAATCCGACTCGTCCGCGGCAACGCTCGGCAAGTTTCATCGCCGCGTCGAAACCAGTTGGATTCACGATGAGCTGTGGCCGGTGCGCAACTTCCACCAGGGATTCAAGAAGGGCATGGTCGCCGGCATGTTCAACGCCGTGCTGCAGGAACTTTTCGACGGCGGCCTTAGCAACCGCGTGCCCTCACATGCCGGGCACGAAAACTTACGGCCGGTTACCAGTCTGCCCGCCGATGGAGGCCCGGAAGCGCACATGCTTGGCCCCGCCAAGGGCGATGGCAAGCTCACCTTCGACAAACTCACCGACCTCTATCATTCCGGGACCAAGCACGAAGAAGATCAGCCGGCGCACTTACTGATTCAAGATACGAACATCTGCAATGAGCGATGCGTGAAAGAGTTTGGCAACCCGTGCCAGAACTTCTGCCCGGCGAACGTCTACGAGATGGTGGACGACCCCGGCGCGCCCCATGGCAAGCGCATCAGCCTGAATCCCGCGAACTGCGTGCACTGCAAGACCTGCGACATTCAGGATCCCTACCAGATCATTACCTGGGTTCCACCCGAGGGTGGCGGCGGTCCGAATTACGATGGGATGTAAGGAGAGCGGCGAAAAGCTGGAGGCTGCCAGCTATAGACTGGTTCCCCTCCTCGTCCGGGTATATACTGCTCCCGTACTTTTGCGGTAACCCGACTATGGCCGGGCACGGGGCACATTCATAATTTTCTAAGCTCCGTGAATAGAACGCTGGCACAGGATAATTAATGTCATTCGTCCTGGACGGCCGGCGGGGGCGGGAACCGCTGGAGCGGCACCTTCCCCGAGAGAGGTCTTACTCGTGGACGTCCTACTTATTCGTTCTCTGTTTGTCCTCATCGTCGGTATCATCTGCTATCTCATTCATCCGTTTAACCTGCCCTCAAGCCTTAATGGCGCCGTCGGTCTGTTGATCGGCAGCGCCATCATCGTGTTTGAGTGGAGGTTGCGCGCGATCAGCCTGAAGCGCCTGATTGGAGCTGCCATCGGCAGCGTGCTCGGCATCATTGGCGCTTATTTTTTCGCGCTCGTCATTCGCAACAGCCTCTCTCCGAGCCCTATGCAAAGTTTTCTGCAGATCATGGTCATGTTGGTCATGGCCTACGTGGGATTGGCGGTCGGCGCCAACAAAGGCGACATGCTCAATCTGGCGGCGCTCGGCGGGATCTTCGGCGGCGAAAAATCGGGCAGGAAGAGTTTTAAGATACTGGACACCAGCGTCATTATCGACGGCCGCATCGCCGATATTGCCGAAACCGGGTTCCTCGACGGACTGATTGTGATTCCGCAGTTCGTGCTCCGCGAATTGCAACTGGTGGCCGATTCCGCCGACTCGCTCAAACGCAATCGCGGACGCCGCGGCCTCGACATCCTGCAGCGCCTCCAGAAAACGGCTTCCGTCCAGATCCAGATCGTGGAGGACGACTTTCCCAGCGTCCGCGAAGTCGATATGAAGCTCATCGAACTGGCCAAGCTGTATGAAGGCAAGATCATCACCAACGACTTCAACCTCAACAAAATCGCGCAGTTGCAGGGCGTGGCGGTGCTCAACATCAACGAGCTGGCTAACTCGCTCAAACCCATCGTTCTACCCGGCGAAGTGATGCGGGTATTCATCCTGAAGGAAGGAAAAGAGTACAACCAGGGCGTCGCCTATCTCGATGACGGCACCATGGTGGTGGTCGATAACGCGCGGAAAATGATTGGCAAGACGATCGACATCTCGGTGACCTCGGTCCTGCAAACCACTGCGGGCAAGATGATCTTTGGCAAGTGGGATGAGCGCGGGGCGGGCCACCGCGAGTCCAAGTCGCCACCACCGGTAGCCGTGCCTACGGCGGCGGCGGCCAGTGAAGCGCCCTCCGACCCAGGAAAAAAGCCGGCGGTTGCCGACCGGGCAGCTGACTAGAACTGGGCTTAACCGCTGTGGTGTAGAGACTGGGCTTGCCGCGTTTCACTCTGCGGCATGAGGCGCGGCAAGCCGCGTCGCTACGGGAAAATCTAAGGCCGTTACATCTCAAAGCCTGGCGCCTGTACTATACTGATCGCCCCTATGAAGGTATTTGTGATTGTTCCGGCGGCGGGACTGGGCACGCGCATGGCGTCGCCGTCGGCGGCGCAGTCCAGGAAAAAAGCGTCCAGCAAACAGTTCAAAGAACTGGGCGGGGTGCCCATTCTTGTCCACACGCTGCGTAAGTTCGCCGCCGCGCCGGCGGTTTACGAAATCATCGTCGCTCTGCGCAAAGACGAAATTGCCGGCTTTCGCACTCAGGTCGAAAAGCAGTACCCGGAAATTCTGAGCAAGCGCCTGCAGATGGTCGAAGGCGGCGAGCATCGTCAGGACTCGGTGGCAAACGCACTGGCCCGAACAGCGGCCGATCCGGAAGATATCGTGCTGGTGCACGATGCCGTTCGCCCGTTTGTTACGCCCGAAATCATTGGCAACGTGATCGAGGCGGCGCACAAACATGGAGCCGCCATCGCGGGCTGGCCGGCGGTGGACACCGTGAAACAGGTGGAACGAACCGCGGAAGGCGCACTGATCAAAGCCACCATCCCGCGCGCGAGCATCGTGATGGCGCAAACGCCGCAGGGCTTTCGCTACGACATCCTGAAGAAAGCTTTTGATGACGCCGTCACCGACGGCTTCCTCGGTACCGACGAGGCTTCGCTGATCGAGCGCGCCAGCCTGCCGGTGGTAGTCGTAATGGGATCGCCGCGCAATATAAAAATCACGACGCCAGCCGACATGGAACTGGCGGAGTTCTATCTGCATCACGAAGACGGGAACAGACATTGAAAGGTGAAATGCGGAAGCCTGAAATGCGCATCGGCTACGGTTGGGATTCGCACGAATTCAAGCCCGGCATTCCGCTCAAAATCGGCGGCGTGACTCTGCCGCACAACCAAGGTCTCGGCGGGCATTCCGACGGCGACGTCCTGCTGCACGCGATTACCGACGCGCTGCTCGGCGCCATCGCCGGCCCCGACATTGGATCGCTGTTTCCGCCTTCCGACCCGCAGTGGAAAAACGCCGACTCCGCCGTGTTTCTACGCGAGGCGTTAAAGCGCGTCAAGACCGCGGGCTACGATCTTGTGAACCTGGATTCCACGCTGATTCTGTCCACTCCAAAAATTGGCCCGCATGCCGACGCGATTCGAAAACACGTCGCCGAGTTGTGCGGAATTCCCGCGGATTGTGTCGGTATCAAGGCAAAAACGCCGGAGGGCATGGGCACCGACAACGCCGCGATTGCAAATGTTGTGGTGTTGCTAAACACCGCTAAGAGTTAGTGGAGTGACGAGCGTCCTCGCCCGTCCTTCGCAAGGATCAGCGGCGTCGTGGCCGGGCGAGGACGCCCGGCGCTCCACTAGTTACTGGCGGACCCCAACTGTTTCGCCAACTCCGCGTGCCTGGCCCTCGCCGCCTCGATAAACGCGCGGAAAATGGCGTGCGCCGACCCCGCCAACTCCGGCCCATCGTTCACACTCCGCTCCGGATGCCACTGCACCGCCAGCACAAAATGTCGGGGAGCGGTTCCTTCCAGAGCTTCGACGATTCCGTCTTCGGTGGAACGCGCCACCACCCGCAAACCATCTCCCACTGCGTTGGCGGACTGGTGATGCGAAGAATTCACGGCAACCGTCTTGCTGGAACCTACTATCTTCGCCAGCCGCGATCCGGGCTCGATCTCCACCGTGTGCGCTTTCGCCACCGCCCGTCCCGCGCTGTGGTTGATCGCCGACTCGATATGCTGCACCAGCGATCCCGCTCGGTACACATTCAACGACTGCAGTCCGTAGCAGATGCCCAGCACGGGCTTAAGCGCTTTGTAGGCATCCTGCAGCAGCAACTCGTCCACTATATTTCGTTGGGCATCGGCGGGCGCCGTCTTCGCGTGGCGAGCTGCGCCGTATATTTCCGGATCGAGGTCGGCCTTGCTGCCGGGCAGCAGGACGGCATCGCAGCGCTCGATCTGCTTCATCAACTGAACCGGTGTCCGATCCAATTCGATGCGCACTGGCTCTCCACCCGCATCGCGCACCGCTTCTTCATACTGCGGCAGCGCGCGCTCGGCGTACTCGCGATCCTTGGAATGCGGCACAGGGATGGCAATACGCGGCGTCGTGGTTTTCGACTCGTTCATGTTCAACTCACTCAGGTTCAACTCACGCGCTCGATCCCATCCAGCGTTTTCCGCTGCCGGTAGTTGCGAATTTCCATCAGCAGCGACAGCACCAGCACGATCGCACCCACGGTGATCGCGAACGGAAACGCGATGTGCCGGTACGCAAAAGGCAGGTTGGGCGCGACGTGCTTCACCTGCGAGTAGACCACGGTCCCCATGATGCCAAGCAGAAGCGCGACCGCGAACGACAGCAGGGTCAACAGAAACGTCATCGCGAATACGCGGAGCGGAATTCCGATCCAGCGCGGCCCGTCCGACCTCGTTTTCGCCATGCTTCTAGGCTACACCATCGCGAGGAACGATCGCGCTTGACGATCGCGACAGCCGCCTTGACTTGAGCATGTCATACGGCGGTCTCGCCAGTCGCCCGGGCGCGGTGGCCATGTGCGATTGCCAGAACGACAGTGTGGGAAGCGAGAGTCGCATACACAACGATGAATGGGAATTGGTGGAGTGTGTATTTCCGCAGTCAGCGAGATAGAGCGGCCAGCGGTGGAAAGCCTCTCAGATTGTTCTTATCGCGCGATCAAACGCACTTTCGAAGCTGATCGCCGCAGTCGAGCTTCGTTTCTGGTACCACGCTAAGGATTTTCCGATTCAGTCAGGTTGGCAAGACTGGATGCTCGGAAGGGGCGACCCTCGACGGCTAAAGCCGCTTGTGTGGCGGGTTCTAACGGCATGGCTAAAGCTAGAGCCATGCCCCTTCAAAACTGTCCGGGAACCAACTTGATTAGAGTTTCCCCTAGATTATATCCTTGGCCGCAAGCCCGTCCCCAGCGTCTCTAAGCGGGATCAAAGCGGGCGGAACAGCCGTCCCGCCAAGCCCATACGCTACAATACCGTCATGTCGCAAACCGCCTCCGCGATCACCCGCAGCCCCGCGGAGATCGTGCAAAGCAGCCCGGTTTCACAGGCGCCAAATGGCATCTGCTACGCCCGGTCGGGCGAGATTACCATTGCCGACAACGATCTCGACCGCATGATTGCCGTGGTGCCCGTGGCTGTGGCCGCTGCGCTCAGCCGCAAGGCGTATTACTTCGTGCCGCTCACCGTGACCCAGGGCGATGAGACCTTGATTGCCGACCGCTACGACGTTGCGCTCAGTGACAACGCAGTTTGCCATCGCAACCTGGATCTCGGCGATGCACAGTGCGTCTTCATCTCAACCCGCTTGATGGAAGACAAATTCTCGGTGGCATTTGAGTTCTACATCAACGTCGGACATGCGCTGGTCGAACGCGCCGGCATGTCCCAGAATTTTGCCGACCTCGCCTGGCAGCAAGTGGAGTCTGGCGTGCGCGGTGAAACTTCACTGGACGCATGGGAGTCGCGCAAGCTCGCCACCGCCCACGGTCCTGACGCGGAGAAATTCAAGAACGAGTATCTGGCGGCCAGCTTCGCGGATGCGATTTCCATCTACCTGCTGTCGCTTTACCTCGACGTCGATTACTACGATCTTCGCGAACGCGACTATCCGCTGCTGGCCCCAGCTCCGATGGCCGAACGGCTGCGCAAGATCGCCGAAATTTTTCCGCCGAATCCAGGATTCGAATTCAACATTTACTACCGGCGGCGCGCGTAACAAAAGAAGACAACGTAGTGGCCGGGTGTGGGTCCGACCCCTGTTCTCCTAGCTCAACTCGTCATTTCGGCGCCGTTAGCCCGGTATAATCGCCCACGACTTTGGCGTCGTATGGCGCGTTGAGATCGTTGAAATCGATCCTTTCGACACCAATTTACTTTTGCTGAAAACGGTGCCGCCGCAAGAGAATTCAGACGGCGTCTCCCCATTGAGTTGTCAAAGAACTGCCGCTTTCTTGTCAAATGAACGTGGGAGGACCGTCGCAGCGCGAGGACAAACACGAACTTCCGCCACAGCCCGGTACATGCTTTCGCACCTTGGTGCCGTTGGCGGCCAGAGAGGTTACAGCTTATGCTGAAAGTAGACCGAAAGGCTCAGGTTCCGTTTGACAATGATTTCGCTTCGTCTCTACACGCTTGCGCTGGGCGCGATTGGCCTGGCCCTGGCCAGCTATGCCCTGCTGCGCCGCAAACCTAAGAACGCGGACGACGTCGAGCGCGAGCGCCGCATCTGGCTGAATACCGTCGGGCGTATCACCGATGGCACGGTCATCGATGTCCATGAAATCACGACTGCCGTGAACCGGCCCGCCACCATGCTGATTTACCAGTATGACGTGGCCGGCGTTTCCTATGAGGCCTCACAGGACGTCACCTATCTTCGGCAGTGGATCAATCTACATTCCTGCCGGCTGGGGCTGCCGACTTCGGTGAAGTACGATTCACGCAACCCCGGAAATTCCATGGTGATTGCCGAAGGCTGGATGGGCTTGAGACAATAAACGATTGCTGGTGGAGCGCCGGGCGTCCTCGCCCGCGCTAAGGAGACTCTGATTAAGTTCTCCATTTTCCACTGATGTTCAGGATAGATTGAGGGGAGAGCATCGGAGGGGTGGC
>JANXZM010000004.1 GCA_025355505.1 Acidobacteriaceae bacterium
CCCCTTCGCCTCCTCAGCTTCCAAAGGAGGTCTGGATCAACAAACCATTAAACTCAGAAGAAAGTACTCACTAAATAATCAAAAGAAGTGTCTCAAATTCGTTGACACGCACCGTCGGCTGTTCGCTGGGATAGTACCAAGTCTTTGCAAGTACGGGTCCGCCGTCTTGGTCCGTCGCCAGCCAGGACTGCTGTTGGGAACTGCTTGACAGCAGTTTTGTGAGGGTGTATCGCTCCTGCAGGACTTTGGTGTTCTGAGCCAGCATTTCGTGACCGATCCATACGAGCGTGATTTCAAGAACCTTTCATTACAGCAGATATTCAGGGTGCAAGTGTGAATAACGGAACACACCGGGTGCGCGACTTGAAAGTGGTGAAATGGCTGTTTTCTTTTTTTGTACCCAGTATCCGAGCGTATATAATACGCTCGGATAGGAGGCACCCCGCGATGACGACCCCAAAGTCTCTGGAGTTCCTGGAACAACAGCGCACCATCATTACTAATCAGATCGCCGCTCTCGGTGATCTACGTTCTGGATCGATCACTTCCACCATGGGCCGATGTGGCAAACCCAACTGCCATTGCCATCTGCCCAAGGATCCAGGCCACGGTCCCAATCTCCGCTTGACCTTCAAGATCAACGGCAAGACCGTTACCGAATCCCTGCCCGACCAGCCCGCAACGCGAAAGGCCGAACGAGAAATCGCTGAATTCCGGAAACTGCAAGATCTACATAAGGAACTGATTGAGGTCAACGCGCAGATCTGTCAACTGCGCCCGTCCGAACCGGATGTGCTTTCGCCACAGGAAAAAAAACGGCTGAAGCGATCCAAAAGGAAGTCGCCCGCGAAGTAGACCAGTTGTTGCGTGTCATCTTTACCGGTCGCCGTAAGTCGGGGCATTTGGATCTGGAGGCCGTCGAGATGGTTGTGCGCTCGGCCATGCACCACGCCGGGGCAACCATGCTGAGCGAACTCCTGCAATTCCCGGCGCCGGCCATCGAGCAGCGCACCCTACCTTGCGCTTGTGGCCATCGCGCTCAGTATCGCGAACTACGTTCCAAGCCGGTCCTGACGGCGGTGGGCAAAGTGGTGGTATCGCGGCCCTACTATTTGTGTCCACACTGCCATACCGGCCAATTCCCCGCCGACGCCGAACTGGACATCGAAAACAGCGACTGTTCTCCGGGAGTGCGCCGCATGCAAGCGATGGTGGGACAGGACGCCCCCTTCGATCGGGGCCGACAGCAAATGCAACTACTCGCCGGTCTGGAAGTGACCACCAAGGCGGTGGAGCGCACGGCGGAGGCGATCGGTGCAGACATCGCCGCACGAGAGCAAGAGGAAATCCACAGGGCCACGCAGTTGGAGCTACCCATCGTGATTGGCAAGCCGATCCCATCCCTGTATGTGGAACTAGACGGGACAGGAGTACCTGTAGTGAAAAAGGAAACGCTGGGCCGGGCAGGCAAGACGGAAGGGCAACCTGCCCACACGCGGGAGGCCAAGCTGGGATGTGTGTTCACGCAGACTACCTGGGACAAGGAAGGCTACGCCATCCGCGATCCCAGTTCGACTACCTATGTGGGCGCGATTGAAACGGCGCAGGAGTTTGGTCTACGCCTTTATCTGGAAGCCTGCAAGCGCGGTTGGAGCCGTGCCGAAAAGAAGGTCGTCATCGGCGATGGAGCAGAATGGATCTGGAATATTGCCGACCAACACTTTCCCGGCGCGATTCAGATCGTGGATCTTTATCACGCCCGGCAACATCTCTGGGATCTGGCCCGCAAACTGTATCCCAACCAGCAGACTGAGCAACAACGCTGGATGGCGGTCCATAAGGACGCGCTGTTGGATGAGGGGAAGATTGAAGATCTGGTGGTCTCGCTTCGCTCCATCGATTCGTCCAATCCGGAGTTAGCCGATAAAATCCGCATTGAGGCCGACTACTTTGAGAAAAATACCGAGCGCATGCGCTACCCCGAATTCCGCGCACAGCATCTGTTCGTCGGCTCAGGCGTCATCGAAGCCGGCTGCAAGGCCATCATAGGCTCCCGCTGCAAGCAGTCAGGCATGTTCTGGACCGTCCGCGGGGCCAACGCCATCCTGGCATTGCGATGCTGCCATTTCAACGGCCGCTTCGAAAACTACTGGGAGGCCCGTCGCCCGGCGGCTTGATCTCCACTCCTACGTCGCGCACCCTCCTCACCTCCTCACCATCCCTCGCCGGCTGCCGTCGAGTTCGCTCTCCTGCAATCCTGGCTGTCTGCGTCCACGACTCTGCAACTCCCGCTCCATGCCATCGAAACACAGCAATCCGACAAAGGCCGCGAAGTCTTACGCCTCCTGTTGCAGGCGCACCTGCAACAGCGTGGTGACGGCGATGTCGGCCCCGCCCTGCTGCTCCCATCCGGCGACGAACAACTCTTCTATGCTCATCGCCGCCTGGGCACACGCTCCCTCACCACTGTGTTCGGCACCGTGGAAGTGACCCGCATGGGCTACTCCCGTCCCGGTGCGTCCAGCCTCTTCCCCCTGGACCAGTC